>JAGWDQ010000060.1 GCA_018260615.1 Candidatus Altarchaeum sp. | reverse complement strand
TATTGACAATGTTGCAGATGGTTTTATCTTTTCCGTTAAAATGCTCATTTTAAAAATTTTATCTTTGAGAATTAGAATTTGAATTAAAAAAGTTAGAATAAATTTTACCTAACAAGTGCGAGGGTGAAAAAATTTAAAATATATTTATGTAAAGTTGTAATTGTAATCAAAAAGTAAAAATTTAAAATTTAGAAAATGAGAGATAAAAATTTAATCAAAAAGTCAATGATTTTTGGTTTGGTTGTTGTTGGAATTGCTTTGATGTTGAGCGGAAATGTGAATGCTTATAATAAAGAAGGTAACGGTTGTTGTGGATGCGATAGTTGTCGGGATTGTATGGATGCTTTAAATGATGATAAATGGTGTTATAGAACGGTGAGGATATACGGAGATATAACAAATAATATAAAAACCATAGGAACACAAAGAGGTTGTATAGGTAACCCTGAAAACTTTAAAGGTAAAACATTTGATTGTCAGGGACATACAATGCATGGAAATAGTAGTGAACCAGACGGAGGAATTGTTTTAAATCACAGAGGTCAAAACACGATAAAAAATTGCATAATTACTGGTTTTGATTTTGGAATTTTTTTATATGATTCCAGAAGCAATAACATAATAAACAACACAATATATTCAAATGATTATTATGGAATTGTTTTGCGTTCTTCTTCGTATAATACTATAACAAACAATAATATATATTCAAATTGGTGGGGAATTTATTTAAATTATTCTTCCTCAAATACCTTTAACACCAATAAAATTTGTGATAATTATATATATTCCTTTTATATAAGCGACAGCCCTTCAAATTATGGTAGCAATAACACATGCAATAGCGGGTGGAACGATATGGGAATAGAAAAGGGGTGTGCTTATAGATGCGATGGCACTGTTTGTGATGCTGATAAAGATTATTATGTAAAAGTATATTCTTGTGGCGGAACTGATTGCAACGACAACAATGCAAACATACATCCGAATGCAACAGAAATCTGCAACGGAATTGATGATAACTGCAACTATCAAACAGATGAAGGACTACAACAATACACTTATTTCAGAGACGCTGATAGTGATAATTACGGCAGCAAAACAAACAATATCACAACCTGCAATGCAACAATACCTGCAGGATATATAACAAACAATACCGACTGCAACGACAACAATAATCAAATGCATCCGGGAGCAACTGAAATCTGCGACGGGAATGATAATAACTGTAATAACCAAACAGATGAGGGTTTTACACAATACTCTTATTTTAGAGATGCGGATAATGATAATTACGGCAGCAAAACAAACAATATCACAACCTGCAATGCAACAATACCTGCAGGATATATAGCAGACAACTCTGATTGTAATGATAATAATGCGGGTATAAATCCAAGTGCAACAGAGATTTACTATGATGGAGTTGATAATGATTGTAATACTTTAACAAAAGACTGTGACAAGGATAATGATGGATTTAATAGAATGGGTGGAATTTGTGATGGAACTGATTGTAATGATAGTAATGCTATAATAAATCCAAGTACGGTATGGTTTTATGATGCAGATAATGATGGTTATGGAAATGCAACAAATTATATAATAAGTTGTGATAAACCATCCGAAAATTATGTGCTTTATGATTTAGGTCTGGATTGTGATGATAATAATGATAGCATAACTGATGAGTGCTGCACAAAATTTGATTTTGATAATAATACAGCAATTGATATTTTTGATGTAGTAGCAGCACTTGAATATTTAAGCGAAGGGAAGCAAATTTATAACACTATTTGTTCCGAGGCAAATGGTAACGGAAGAATTGACTTAATAGATGTTATTGCTTTAATTGATAAAATTGTCATAGGATAAATTTAAATAAACTGTGAAAACAACAACATCCAAAATATTCTGCGGTATCTGCACCATATCTTATTTTATATTTTAGTATTTTCAAAGTGATTTCATATTATTCAAAAATCCCGTCAATCTTTGCCCCGCAGTGAGGACACCTTCCTTTTTCAGTTAAATTTTTCTCAACCATAAATCCGCATCGCTTTATAAGTAAATTTTTACAATTATAGCAATAAGTATTTTCACCTTCATCACCAGGATAATTTCCCGTATAAACATATCTCAAACCGGATTCCAAAGCCATCTCTCTCGCCTTTCTTGCCGTTTCAACTGGTGTCGGAGGAAGATGTACCAGTTTATAGTAAGGATAAAACAGCGAAAAGTGCAAAGGTGTTTCCTTCCCAAGTTCATCTTTAACAAACTCAATAACTCCTTTAATTTGTTCCTCACCATCGTTTAAGGTCGGAATGAGCAATGTTGTAATTTCAATCCACATTCCTGTTTTCTTCAGCAATTTAACCGAATTCAGCAATTTTTCAAGTGAAGCACCGCAAATTTCTCTGTAAAATTTTTCGGTAAATCCCTTAATATCAACATTTACCGCATCAATCAGTCCGCTCATTAAATTTATCGTTTGCTCGCTCATATATCCGTTTGACACAAAATTATTATAAATTTTTTCTTTTTTTGCTATTTTTGCTGTCTCATAGGCAAATTCAAAAAATATCGTGGGTGAGGTATAAGTATATGAAATGCTTTTGCAGTTATATTTTTTTGCCATCTCAACAATTTCTTCTGGCTTAAAATTTTCCCCGTAAATTTCTTTCCTTTCCCTGACTAATTGCGAAATTTCCCAGTTCTGACAGTGTTTGCAGGAAAAATTACATCCCTCGCCTGAAATTGAAAGTGCCTCACTTCCGGGAAAAAAGTGAAAAAACGGCTTCTTCTCAATCGGGTCAACATTA
This sequence comes from Candidatus Altarchaeum sp., assembly GCA_018260615.1. Classification (GTDB taxonomy): domain Archaea; phylum Altiarchaeota; class Altiarchaeia; order Altiarchaeales; family Altiarchaeaceae; genus Altiarchaeum. Next base: position 65,040 of record JAGWDQ010000060.1, on the reverse strand, counting down.
TGAGCAATAATTTTTCCATAATTTAAAGAATATAAAGTTCCGTTTTTGTTTTCTCTCACGCCACAGATTCCTCTTTTTCCATCGGCAATTACACAATGATGATTGCACAAATTACATTTTACCAAATTTTTTCCTTTCGCTAATTTTTCATAAAGCATCGCTTCTTTCATTTTATCAACTTTGTTATTTATTGGTTTTTAATTTACTTAATATCTTAATTTAATTTTCCTATTTATTAATTAAATTAAAAAGAATGGAATCATATCCATTACAGGAAAAGGTTATGAATGAAATCTGCCTTATTCCTTTGGAGAAACTAAATGCTGTTTATGATATTATTCATTTTTTCAGGGTAGGATTAGAAAGATCTAAGTCAGACACGAATAAAATCCTGGAATTTGCAGGTTGCTGGAAAGATATGCCTGATGAAAAATTTAATAGTTTTACCAAAGAAATAGGAGAACGCCGTAAACAGGCATTTTTAAGCAGAGAAAGATGAAACATGTTTTAGTTGATACGGATATTTTGTCCTTGTTTTTTCGGGAACATCATCAGGTAGTAGATAAGTTCAAAAAATACCTTAAAGAATACGAAAGCATCAATTTTAGTATTGTCACCTATTATGAAATCCTATCCGGGTTAAAATACAGAGATGCCCATAAGCAACTCAATCATTTTTTAAATTTTGCTAATTACAGCAATATTTTACCTTTAACTATTCAGTCCATTTCAATTTCCGGTGATATTTATGCAAATTTACGCAAAACCGGATATTTGATTGATGATATTGACATTTTAATTGCCGGCATAGCATTGGCCAATAATCTTGTTTTGGTCACAGGAAATGAGAAGCATTTTCAACAAATTGAAGAATTAGAGATACAAAATTGGAGTAAATAAAAATCAGAACGGAGAAATGTGTAGTTAAAAATGCAATTCAACTCCATTATATCTTATTTTTACTTTCCTCATTTTCTTCCTTTACCTTTCTTTGCATCATTTTCTCTAATCTGCCCATTCTCTTGTTGATTACATGTTCTCCGATTATAAAAAGCCTGTAAAAGAATATTGAAACACCAAATAAAAGATAAAACGATGTAAAAATTTTACTAATTTCTGTTGTCGGGCAAATATCTCCGTAACCTGCGGAAGTTAAAGACACTACTGAAAAATAAAACGAATCAACATAATCCCAACCCTCCAGATCATGATATGTAAAGGTTCCTATAATCAACAAAATTCCGATTAAAAAGACTACAACAAATATTCTTATTCTTTCACTTTTAACCTCGTTATTCATTTTTATAGTGAATTCACTAACTTTTGATACCTTTGAAGTGAATTCACGAGTATAGTAAATTTAAGCAATTTCAAATTCGCAGAGAATTTGAAATATGAGAGCGAAGCGAACTTAAAGTTGATAAATTTACTATAATTAAATTTTTATATTTGTTTAGCACCGCAGAGACAGAGCGGTCACCTCGCTGTTGCTATGAGATTTTAGATCTTATAGATTTAAAAATTCCTCTGCGTTCTCCGCGCCTCTGCGGTGAATTTTTGATAATATTATCTAAACAATTACAAATTTTTAATTTCTTCCGGACTTTTTAAAATTTTAATTCCCTGTTTTGCTATTCTTTCAATATTCTTTTTATCTATTTCCCTTACTTTCACATAAATTTTCCTCCCCTTTGGCGTTATTGAATACCCCTCCGAAATATCTGTGGGCAACAAATAAACCGGAATTGCCGATTTTATTGCCTGCGTAATTATTACGGTAATCAAAGAATCGGAAATCCCGTAAGCAAGTTTTGCAACGGTATTTGATGTAACAGGAGCGGCAATAATCAAATCATAATCGCCTTTACAAACCTTTCCGCAAAATGGAAATGCCTTACCCTGCTCTTTTTCCAAAATTTTATGTTCTGTCTTTGGTTTAATTCCATACATTTTCAGGACATCCTCTCCCGCTTCCGAAATTGCCACCGTCTTTACATCATTGTTTTTGTCCAAAATTTCAACACATTCCTTTAAAAACTGCCCCGCACCTGTAATGCACCATAAAATTTTCATTTCTTTGAAATTTTATTTATTTTGTGATACTGATATGCCAAACTCAAAAAATACGAAGATATAAGAGATGTTATAACCATAAGAAAAATCTGGATCAAAAAGTCAATTTCGGGGTGATATAAAATATAAACAAATACTACAACAAATGCAATTGCAAATACTATTCCCAAAGCCCAGTATAAAATTTCCTTTTGTTTGTCGTTCATTTTAGATTAAAAATATAAATTAGTTCCTTTGAATACGTCCTTTCTGATTTTTTTAATCTGCTTTATAATATTTTCTGTAACTTGTGATTTTGTTCTTATATATGGCTCTATGCTATTCTCTTCTTTTAATTTTAATTGCAGGACTTTTGATTCATTGAATTGTTCAGTAATATTGAAATTATTTCTATCCTCACGATTGTTTATTCCCTCGTTTTTTAGTTCTGTTTCTGTTCTTTTCAAATAGCCATAAGAATTTCTATTAAACATTCTAAATGTATTTTCTCTTCTTTGTTGTTTAATTTTAGTCCATGCTTCGGAAGGCATTCTTGGCGGAATATGATTCAGCCCTAAAATATCTATCCCGAAACCGCTGCAAATAAAATCCTTTGCTAATATTTCGTTTGTTTGTTTCATAAATTTACCTGTGTTAGCATTGATAGAATAAAGAAAAGATTCTTCCAGTAAATCATTATCTTTCAGTAACCTGAAAAGCTTTCTTATCCAACTTTCATTTGTGTCAACAGATCTTCCATCAAAATCTATAACGAATGAAGTAATGTTTTTTGATTTGTAATTCTTTATTATGGGTTCTAAAAATTGTCTTGGCATCCTGGAAGGTATAATCCCCACTATGCTTTTATGATTTAATGTTTCAACTATCTCCATATATTTATTTGTGATTGTATTGAAAGAGTTCAAAAGTTTATCTTCTGTTAATTCACGAGTTATTTTTGATAAAATTGGCGTTACAACAATATCACTATGTTCATATTGTAAGTCTGATAAAACTTCAATTTGCTTATCATCAGGCATTTCAAAAGCATTATATTCAATTAAGCAAATATTAATTCCAGAAGTCATATCTTTTTTGACATCCGCATTAACCATCCTTTCAAATCCTTCATTAGTAATACACTTGTTTATTTTATTGAAATCAAACTTTTTGTATATCTCATTTATACTGCTTACAGGATTTAGTTTGTAACTTGCCTTTATTGGAGTAACTATTTGTTTATCTCCTACTTTTAAATTAAATCTTTTAAACATCAATTCTTCATCAAAATTGTCAAGTTTTACATTTATTTTCATATTAACACGCTTTTAAATATTTGATTAGTTCCGGAGTTATATAAAATGAACTATTTTCTAAATCAGCTATTACTTTTTCAACATCCTTTTTTGTTAGAATATTTCGTTGGCAAAGCCTTTTTAGTAATCCAACCGTTCCCGTCATATTAAATTTTAAAGGTTTATGAGTTAGTTTAGAGACAAATAAGTTATCCTCAAATATCTTTGAAATTGCTTTTCTCATCCTGTTGTCATCTGTTACAAAATAGTATTCTTTATCCTTCATTTCATACTCAATAAGAGATACTAAAAAAGAGGATAGTTCGCCTTTATGCAAGTAAGGATATCTATCTGATAAGTATTCTATTAAAATAGCAAACAACTTGTTATCCTTCAAATCAAAAATACTTATTTTTTTATAACTCTCTTTGGATTGTTCAGGAAATCCTTTTTTTGTCTCCTCATATACTTCAATAGAGGTAACTATCGAATATCGTTCTAAACATTTCTCTATTAGATTTATACTTTCAATTTCATTTATGCTTGAACTAATTACAGTATTATCAAAAATCTTGGTAGTCATTTAAAAATTTATTTTTAAATATCCGAACAAAGTGAGGTTATTTTTTTCCATTTTATATTCTTTTTTTTCAGCAACTCTTCAAAGTCAAAAGAAGATAATCCGGAAATTTCCACAGCTTTTCCAAAGCTAACCTTTTCCTTTTTTAACAAAGAGATTGCAATTTCAACGCAGTCTTTTTTTAGATCATCCCATTTAGCTGACTCTCCAATATATTTGGGATAGGAAACATATATAAATGCTAATATCTCATCATCTGGCAGATCATTTAAAAAGTCCTTGAAGTCTTCTATAACCTTCAATAAGTCTTTCTTTGGTTTTAGATGCAGGTATAAATCAAAGCCCTTTTGAGTTAATTTATATTTACTGCCTTCAATTTCAATCAGTCCTAATTTTTGAATATCCTGGACAATATATTCTAATCTCTCACTATATGGACCAAATAAGTGTGGCTCAAATTCAAGAAGGTCTTTATATTTCTTAAATACATTTGAAATCAGGAAAAGTAATTTTTGAATTTTTATTTTACTTCTTATAGGAGTGTTATTTAAAGCTCCAAGTGCATAAATCACGATTCTTTCGTCATCTTCCAAATCATTAAACAAATTATTCATTATCTCTATTTTTTTAAAATGAAAATTTCTAAATCATACAAATAATTTTGATGACAAACAAAATAAATTTTTAAAGTTATAACAAATTACTATTTAGAATACAAATAATTAAATTCTGTTTCTTGTTGAGATATTATCTAATATCCTCTGCGTTTCTTTTTTTCCTTGTGCTACTGTTTTAGGTAGTTCTTCAATTAATGAATCTGGCATTTTTATATATTTTTTATATATTTTTTATAATACAGGAAAGTTCGTTTTATTATCCTCACATGGAGACACCGAGACACAAAGAGGAAATACACTCTGTGACTTTGTGACTTTGTGTGAGCATTTTTTATGTCCCAATCTCAATTTCAGACGTTATCCGTTTAAGGCACGCCATCGCCGCCAGTGAAGCAAGATAAGATGTCTTCGGATTATCCGGAGAAGGTAAATTTCTTGCAACTGTTAAAATTTCCCCGAAATTTCCCTTGATACGAATCTCGTGGATGTTTTCACTAACATTCGGGTTTGCAATAATCTTAACCTTTGTTTTTTCAAATCCGATTCCCGCCAAACTCAAAGTTGCCGCTACATTGATATTTTTCGGAAATTTAACAACTGCTTCATTCGTATTCCCGTCAAACAAAATTTTTTCATTGTCTGCGGTAACTCCTAAACCTTTCGGGTTTTTTCTTGTTGTAAGCGTGACGCTTTCAATACCTCCGAGCATCGCCGCCTTAACTCCGTCAATGCCTACAACTGCTCCCGACGGAATGTAAATTTTTAAATTTTTTGTTTTTGCAATTCGCCTTATTTCATCAGATAAATTTTTGTCAACCAATGCCCCAACACTCATGAGCATTAAATTTTTATCGTGATTCAGGACATTAACCGCATACTCCTTTACCGCCTGCTGTGATGCCGCCTCTAATATTAAATTTGCATCCTCTTTAATAAATTTATCAAAGTCATCAAAAAATTTGAGCTGCCTTTTTATTTCGTCTGAAAGTGCATTATATCCGTCTTTATTTGCATCAAAAACACCGATAACTTTGCAGTCAATCTTTCCTTCGTAAATTGCCCTAATTATCGTTCTCCCGATATTTCCGCATCCGATGATACCTAAATTTAACATTTTTAAGTTTTTTATAAATTTAGTTTTTTATTCAAAATTTTAATTATAATTGAAAATTTATAATCCTAATTAGAAATCTATAAAATAAGAAAATTTAAAATAACCAAACATAAAATGAATGGAGCGGAAGCACTTATAAAATCACTTGAAAGTGAAGGAGTTAAAAATATATTTGGAATATTGGGCGGGTCAATTTTGGATGTTTATGACAAAATTCTGGACTCAAATATAAGGCATATTTTAGTCAGGCACGAGCAGGTTGCCGCACACGCAGCAGAGGGTTATGCACGGGCATCCGGAAAGACAGGTGTTTGTTTTGCCACATCCGGACCCGGAGGAACAAATTTAGTTACGGGAATTGCAGACGCATTTCTGGACTCCGTACCTGTTGTTGCAGTAACCGGGCAGGTTCCGACATATATGATAGGGAAGGATGCTTTTCAGGAAGCCGACATCATGGGAATCACAATGCCAATATCAAAACATAATTTTCAGATAAGAGATCCTGAGACAATTCCAACTGTTGTGAAGTCGGCTTTTAAAATTGCATCAACGAGAAGACAGGGTCCTGTTTTAATTGACTTTCCAAAAGATATGCAAAGAAAGGAACTAACAAATAAATTTCTTTATCCGAATGATGTTGATTTGCGAGGTTATAAAGATATAAAATCAGAAATTCATCCCGGTCCCGTAAAAGCCGCCTCGGAATTGCTTTTGAATGCGGAAATGCCTTTAATTCTCGCCGGAGGAGGAGTCATATCATCAAATGCATCATCCGAATTAATACGATTTGCCGAATCGCTTAATATTCCGATAGCAACAACATTAATGGGGAAGGGAGCAATTCCTGAAACACATCCTCTTGCTTTGGGAATGGTTGGAATGCACGGAAGAAAGGCGGCAAATTACTTAATCAGCGAGTGCGATGTTTTATTTGCCGTCGGATGCCGATTCAGTGACAGGGTTACCGGAGATATTAAGTCCTTTGCTCCTTATGCAAAGATTATTCATGCGGACATTGACGCAGCAGAAATAGGCAAAAATGTAAGAGCGGATGTGCCAATAGTCGGCGATGCAAAAAATGTATTGCAAAAGATTACGGAAGTTGTCGGTAAGTTAAAAAGTAAAGAGAAATATGCATGGAGCGAAAAAGTAAAGAAATATAAGCAGGAATATGCTCCTTTTTATGACTATGACAATGTTCCGGTAAAACAGCAAAGGGTTATGAAGGAATTAAATGAATTAATTGATGATAAAACAATAATTGTCACAGAAGTTGGCCAGTGTCAGATGTGGGCGGCGCATTATCTGAATGTTAAAAATCCGAGACAGTTCATAAGTTCAGGGGGCTTGGGAACGATGGGATTCGGATTTCCCGCATCTATCGGTGCAAAGGTTGCAAGACCCGAATGTAATGTGATAGATGTCGGAAGCGAGGGTTCTTTTTTAATGACTTGTCAGGATTTGGCAACATGTGTTGTTGAAAAAATTCCCGTTGTTGTTTTATTGCTTGATAACAGATGGCTTGGAATGGTAAAGCAGTGGCAAAATTTGTTTTATGATAAAAGATATTCTGCAACTTATCTCGGAGAGGTTCCTGACTTTGTGAAATTTGCAGAGGCATTCAGCGCAAAAGGAATCAGGGTTGAAAAACCGGATGAAATAAGACCTGCTTTTAAGGATGCAATGGAGTGTGGAAAGCCGACAATAATAGATGTTGCTGTTGACAGAGAAGAGCATATTCTTCCTATGGTGAGGCCGGGAGGGAAATTATTTGAAATGATTGAAAAGAAATAAAAAGAAAAACATTGTTTTCAATCTTCCAATTACATAATGATTAAATATTAATCAAACAGATTAATTCAATATTTTAAAATTTTTGGTAACTACTCAGGGGCAAGAAATTTACCTGCGAAAATTTCAAAAAAAATACAAAAAATCAAAAATTTACCTGTAATTTTTTAGGATGGCTGAGTAATTACCAATTCTAATAAATAAAGAGTGGTAATATGAGAACAATAACTTTTTTTAATAACAAAGGTGGAGTGGGTAAAACTACAACCGTATATCATGTTGCATGGATGTTGTCGCAATTGGGGGTAAAAACAGTTGCCGTAGATTTAGACCCGCAATCAAATCTTACATCCATGTTTCTTAATGAAGAACGACTTGAAGAGATATATGAAAATGAATCAAAGCTAACTGTTTTAGAGTCAATAACTCCGGTAGTATCGGGTGACCCTTACATTCCCGTACATGTTGAACAGATTACTGAAAATCTCGGTTTAATTATTGGCAATTTATCCTTATCAACATTTGAAGACAAATTAAGTAAAGCGTGGTTAGAGTGTTTGGGGAGTGATATTTATTCATTTAAGATTACGGGCATTTTTAATACAATTATAAATGATGCTGCCAGACAGCAAAATGCAGAAGTAATTCTAATTGATGTAGGTCCGAATTTAGGGGCAATAAACAGAGCGGTTACGATAAGTTCCGATTATATAATAATGCCCGTAGCATCTGATTTGTTTTCACTTCAGGGGATAAAAAACCTTGGCATAACATTAAACACATGGAAAAAGGACTGGCAAGACAGAATTGACAGAAAGCCACAATCATCAAATTTTGAAATTCCGAAAGGGAAAGCATCGCCTGCGGGATATATTATTATGCAATATACGGCAAAACAAAGCAGACCTGTACAATCATATTTAAAATGGGCAAATAGGATTCCATATTTTTATTCTAGATATGTTTTAAACAACAATCAACCGTCATCTCAAACAGTTGAAGAAGACAATAATTGTATAGGATTATTAAAGCATTATCACAGCTTGGCACCAATGTCAATGGAAACTCATAAGCCCATGTTTATGCTCAGGCAGGCAGATGGAGCAATCGGCATGCATTTATATGCTGTTCAAAAATGTTATGATGATTTTGAAACACTTACTAAAAAGATTGTTTCTATTTGCAAATGAAACTCCTTTTTGACGGCAAATAGGAATTCAGGTTGGAGGTAGTTAAAACCATCACCCTCTTTTTAAAGGGCGGCATTTGAGCAGGGGTGGCTTTGAATTTTCAATTAGTCCGCCAGTCGCATTGCTTACCTAAAATATATTTCCAAATTTGTTATTAATTTTTAAAATCGGGGAAGGTAGAATATCACAAATTCAAAAGTGAAAAAATGTCAAAATTTTTTATAGTACAGGAAAGTTCGTTTTATTTTTGGTCTCTAACCTCGCTGTTGCTCGGATATTTTCAAAACTCTGCGTTTTGAAAATCGCACCGAGACACAAAGAAGTTATATTCTGTAACTTGGTGACTTTGTGGCTTTGTGTGAGTATTCTTCTGATTTTTTTAAACCTTCAGCAATGTCCCCAATGCCACCTCCACAACTATAATAACCACAATTACCCCTATAATAAGCATTGGCTCTAACTTTGGTCCTCCTTCATCAACATCAAAATATCGGACAAGTCCGGCAACACCTGGTGGTCCCTCCCTCCCCATTTTTCGTAATTTCGCCATTTAGACAGATTTAAATTTAAACGGATAAATTTTTTATTTTGTTAAATTTTTATACATAATAATTATAATTTTTTTACTAAATATTAATTTATTTTTAAACAAAAATTTTTAAATTTTTAAATAAATTTCCAAATGCCAATTAATCCATTTAAAGACAGTAATCTTATTGAATTAGAAAAAAAAGCCATAGCCAAATTACAGGCAAAAGAATATAAAGACCATAAGGATATTAAAGGTATTGAAAAACTTTGCATGGAAGGAATTCTTATGGCCGAAAGTGCTAAAGAGAATGCAGATATAGATTTTTTTAAAGGTGTTCTTAATTATTGTGCAGACACTAAGAAAGACAAGTATTTGTTTTGCTGGGAGGATGTTCCTGAAAACAATGCGGAATTCATAAAATTTTTGAAGGACGACTTAAAAACGGACCGGGTGGAGGAGTATTTGTTTTGCTGGGAGGATGTTCCTGAAAACAATGCGGAATTCATAAAATTTTTGAAGGACGACTTAAAAACGGACCGGGTGGAGGAGTATTTGTTTTGCTGGGAGGATGTTCCTGAAAACAATGCGGAATTCATAAAATTTTTGAAGGACGACTTAAAAACGGACTGGATAGAAAATCAACCTACTTTGTTCAAGGACTCCAAAAACGAGCTCGGGAGTACGACAATCAAAAAAAGTGATAATAATGAAACAATAACTGTTACAAATGGAAATAATTCACTCCTGTTAAGGGCTGACAAAGCAAAAAAGAAGGTAAGTTTGGAAATTACGGGCGGAAAAATTTATGAATATATCCTTATTCTAAAAGAAGAGGAAGGCAAGCTCAAAATATACAAAAATGCGGCAATCAGTAAAGACAATAATAACCGGACAATAAATATCATGAACGATAGCAACTCGCTCGTATTCAAACTTAACAAAACAAAAAAGAAAGTGACTCTAAAGACCGCCGATCATAAGACATACGAGTACCTTTTAGAAGAAGAGAACAACCGGCTAAAAATATATAAAGAAAAAAAAGATGCGATTGACTTCTTAAAAGAAGCAATAAAAAGGGAGGAAAATTTTTTATTTGCGCATTATGTTCTCGGATTTATATATAATGAGTTAAAATACTACCCTGCCGCAAAGGAAGAATTTACAAAATGTATAGAAATAGATAAAAATTTTGCCGATGCGTATTTTGACATGGGGGTGGCATTAAGAAATATTGGAAATTTAACCGGGGCAATTGAGAATTTTAAAAAATCACTTGAATTTTATGAAAAGACAAATTATTCACGGGCAATTGATGCAAACTGGTGGATACAAAATATCGGGGGCAAAGATAACGAGACAGTAAGAAGTGCGGAAGAAAATGTTATTGAGGTAATTGTTGAGGATTTGAGGGACAGAAAAGAGCGGTTATTCCGCTACATTAACGAAAAAGAAGGCAAATTTAAAAATTTTGTTTCTGCAAAAAAGACAATAACAAAGACCCAAAATTTCGTAGTTGTTTTAAGAAGGTGGAATTCTTACACTCCTGCACTGTCGTCTGATATTGAACGAAGGAAAGGAGGCGGTTATTTTCTGTCATGGAACGGGCAGGGATTTGTTATAGACCCGGGATTTAACTTTATAGAAAATTTTTTTGCGAACGGGTTCAACATTTCGGATATAGATGCAATATTCATTTCTCACAGCCACCTTGACCATACGAGTGATTTTGAATCGTTAATGACTCTGATTTTTGAACGTAATGATAATCTTCCGCCGGAGGAAAAGAAACAAATTGATTTGTTTTTAAATTTTTCATCGCTGAATAAATTTGCGAATTTGCTGTCCCTTGATAAGTCGGCGGTAAGAAAAATTTATATAATCCAGCCCGGAATTCCTGTTGACATGAGCGGGAAATACGGTTTTGTTCTTACGCCGACAAAGGCAAAACACAGGGAGTTGTGGGGGGATGAATATTCAGTAGGACTAATATTTGACCTTATAGAAAATAATAAGAAAAAATTTCGGCTGGGAATGACAGTAGATACCGGCTATACTGGCGAAATAGGGGCACAATTTAAGGACAGTGATATTTTAATTGCACATATCGGTTCAATAAAGGAGAAAGAATTTGACCTGAATTTAAATTTAAATGAACGGCTTTATAAAAATCACCTTGGCCTGATAGGAACAACGAAAATTATCAAAGATGCGTCTCCAAAACTTGCAGTTATTTCGGAATTCGGGGAAGAACTTGGAAGTTTAAGAGTAGATATATCAAAAGCAATTGAAGGCGTTGTTAAAGACAGGAGAACAAAAAGATGTATTCCCGGTGATATAGGAATGAAAATTTTATTGCCAGATCTCAAAATCAGATGTGATATGTGTAGCAAAGAAAAAGGAGATGATGTTTTTGTTGATATGAATGAAATAAATGCAATATACTTTCCCGAAGAGGTGCAGGGTGATCCGGGAAAATTAACTTATGTTTGTAAGAAGCACTTTTGAAATTTTGTCTTCTAATTTAAATTTTAACTTAAATTTAACCAAATTTTAATAAATTTTAAAATGACCAAGCAAATTTTTATAGATTTAAGGGGCATTGAATGGGATGTAAAGAAGAGATACATAACTTACGCAATTGAGAAAAATTTTGACGGAATTATTGGCGATTCGGATGACCTGGAAAAGATAAGAAAATTAGGAAAAATAAATGTGATTTCGGAAAATTTAAACTCCGATTATGTGCTTACATCGGATGCGGAAATTTTGAAGCGGCTGGATAAAAAGAGGGCATTTTACAAAAGGATAGAAAATAAGGATGACGAAAGAGAAGTTGTATTTATGAAAAATTTTGCCGAATATTTTTTGATTGAAACAAGTAACTGGAAGGTTATTCCGCTGGAAAATTTAATTTCGGAGATTAAGAGCGGAATAATAGTTGAAGTTGGAAATTTTGATGACGCAATGACTGCTTTACGCACTCTTGAAAAGGGATGCGACGGAATAGCAATAAATACCCTTGATATAAATGAAATTAAAAAAATCGCTGACTATGTAAACGAAACATACAAAACAACCGCAGCAATGCCTTTAACTCTTGTAAAGATTAAAAATATAAAGAAATTAGATATGGGTGACAGGGTATGTATTGATACGGCATCAATGCTCAAAGTCGGAGAGGGAATGCTTATTGGTTCGCAAAGTAACGGATTGTTTTTGATTCACAGCGAAACACTTGAATCGGAATATGTAAATTCAAGACCTTTCAGGGTAAATGCGGGTGCAGTCGGCTCATACATTTTATGTCCCGGCGGAAAAACAAAATATTTAAGCGAAGTAAGTGCGGGTGATGAGATGCTGGTTGTTGACCTGAATGGAAATACCCGAAAAGCGTATGTTGTAAGGTCAAAGATTGAAAGCAGGCCGTTAATGCTGGTTGAAGCGGTTGGAAAGATAGAAGAAAATGGTTTGACTGAAGAAAGGACAATAAAAATTTTACTTCAGAATGCAGAAACAATACGATTAGTTGATAAAGATGGAAAGCCGGTTTCTATTACAGAGTTAAAGGTCGGAGACGAAGTTGTTGGCTATCTTGAAAAAGGAGGGAGGCATTTCGGGACAAAGGTTGATGAGACGATTGTTGAGAAGTAAAAATTTAAAATGGAATTGAGGGAAATTTATGTTGAAAATTTTAAGTCGCTGAAAAAGTGCAGGATTAAATTAGGAAAATTTAATGTTGTTGTCGGACCAAATGCAAGCGGAAAGTCAAATTTAGTGGAAATTTTTAAATTATTAAAGAAGATTTATGTTGAAAGGGCTGATAATCCGTTTACAGAGTGGTGGGGATACAGGAATGTTGTATCTGACCATAGAGAAGAGGGTTAAAGAATTAAAATTTAATAAGTTAAAGTCAGTTGAATTATTTAAAAAATTCCTGAAATTACTTGAAAACTAAAATAATACAAAAAGTATTATGTATAAATCATAATTAGAACCATAATTTACAAAATAATCATAATGGAAAATTTTCCGGAGGAAGGCGAACTCGTTTTATGCACTATAAAAAAAACATTTGACCAGGGGGCATATGTTACCCTTGACGAGTATAACAGGGAAGGTTATCTTTCCTTAAAAGAAATTTCGCTTAAGTGGATAAAAAATATTCACGATTATGTCAGAGAGGAACAAAAGGTCGTTTTAAAGGTAATCAGGGTTGACCGGGAGAGAGGAGCAATAAATTTATCCTTACGAAGTGTCTCTGATGCCGAAAGAAAGGCAAAAACAGAAGATATCAAGAGAGTTCAAAAAGAGGAAAAATTTATCGGGTTCGTAAGCAATGAACTGAAAATAAACGGGGACAAAATAAGAGAAATTTTAAAACCGCTTGAAGATAAATACGGAACAATTTATGAAGGAATTGAGAAAATAGCCAGCGATAATACAAATGTAGAAATTTTGAGTTGCGAAGATACACTGCTGGAAAATTTAGTCGGATTAATAAACAAAAATGTAAAGGCTAAAAAGGTTGAAGTAAGCGGATTTGTTATGTTAAAAAGTTACGATGCCGACGGAGTTGAACGAATAAAGAAAATTTTTAAAATGGCCGATGCAAAGAATGTAACTATAACCTATATCGGAGCGCCGGTTTATAAAATAGATGTAATTTCAGATGAATACAAAACAGCAGAAAAAAAACTGAAAACAATATCCGAAAAAATTTTAAATGCTGCAAAAGAAATGAACTGCACCGCAAGATACGCAAAGGAAGTGACTGAATTATTACAGCACGAAAAATAAATTTATTAAACAAATCAAATTTATAAACTTATTGTAATATAAACTTATTGTAATATAAACTTATTATAAAATTTAATTTAAAAATGTACCCGCAGGGACCGTCGGCTTATGACAGAGGAATTACCATCTTTAGCCCGGATGGAAGGTTATTTCAGGTTGAGTATGCAAGAGAGGCAGTCAGAAGAGGAACGACAACGCTTGGAATTTGTTTTAAAGAAGGAGTTTTGTTGGCAGTTGATAAAAATATAATGTCTAAATTAATAGTTCCGAGTTCAATAGAAAAAATTTTTATGATTGATGAACATATCACAGTTGCTGTTTCGGGATTAGTTGCAGACGCGAGAAAACTGGTCTCCGATGCACGACTGATGTCGCAAAGACACCGTATGCTCTATAGTGAACCGATAACGCCGTTTTCATTAACATCCCAGATTTGTGAAGAAAAGCAGATATATACGCAATGGGGCGGTGCAAGACCATTCGGAATCTCTTTGTTAATTGCCGGTGTTGTGAATAATGAATGGCATCTATTTGAGACAGACCCGAGCGGTGCATTTACCCAGTGTTACGCCACGGCAATAGGAATGAAAAAAAAAGAAGTTGAAGAAATTTTTGAGAAAAAGCATGAATCCGGCATGAGTAAAGACGAGGCGATGAAGCTGGCTTTGTTTGCTTTAAATTCTGTTGCAGACGGAAAGACAAAAGCAGAAAATGTAGATATAACTATAATAGAAAGAAAGGTTGAAAAGATAAACAAAGAAGATATAAGTAAAATTTTAGAAGAGGTAAAGAAAGAGCTCAAAGAAGCAAAAGAGAAGGAAGGAAAAGATAAAGAGGAAAAAAATAAGGAGAGGGAAGGAAAGAAGTAAGAAAATAAGAAAATTCATAAATTTTCATTTTTAAAATAAATTTATCCTGACCCACTCCGATATTAAAATCCGCCTTTTCTTATAAAGAAAACACGGGCGAAAAGAAAAATTTTAAACAAAAATTTGTATTTGTTTAGCACCACAGAGGCACAGAGAAAATAATTTTATGTCTAATTTTTGTCTTTATTAGTCCTTTAAAAAAACCTCACACAAAGTCGCAGAGCATATATCTCATAGTTCTTTGTGTCTCCATGTGAGGAATTACATTTTAATTATCTAAACAATTACAAAAATTTTAAATTTTAAAATAATTTTCCTAAAAGGTCTAAAATGATAAGTTTGGATAAAGCGGTTACAGCCCGGTTAAAAATACAGGGAGAAAATTTTGAAATTTTAGTAGATCCGGATTTGGCATTTAAATATAAACAGGATGAAATAACAGATGCAACAGAAGTAATAGCAAGCGAATTTATTTTTAAAGATGCAAAAAAAGCCGAGAAAGCAGCAACATCAAATTTACAAAAGGTCTTTAAGACAGAAGATGTAGGTTTTATTGCCGGAGAAATTATAAAGAAAGGTGAAATTGAGCTGACAACGGCACAAAAGAGAAATATGCTTGAAGAACGAAAAAGACAAATCATTGAATACATTGTCCGAAATTCTATGAATCCGCAGACAAATGCTCCGAATCCGCCGGCGAGGATTGAAGCTGCAATTGAACAGGCAAGAGCTGAAATAAAATTTGAGAAGACGGCAGAACAGCAGATTGAAGGTGTGCTGAAGAAAATAAGGGAATTTGTTCCGATAAGGTTTGAAAAGGTAAAGATTGCGGCAAAAATTCCGTTTCAATATGCGGGAGGAATACATTATACTTTAAAAGATATAAAAATTTTAAAAGAAGAATATACTTCTGACAGTGTATTGATTATGGTGGAAGTTCCTGCAGGGATACAGACCGAAGTGCTTGGAAAACTGAGTGCATTAACAAAAGGGGATGTTGAGACAAAAATTTTAAAATAAAAACTGACACAATAATTTAAAAAAATAATGAAAAAATAAAGATGCAAACCGTAACTCTAAATAAAAAAGGCAGCATTGAAATTCCAAAAAAAATAAGGCAGAGAATGTATTTAAACCCAAACACGAAGTTTATTATTCTTGAGAGTGAGGACTCTTTGACATTGAAGAGAATATACAAACCACAATTATCCGATGACTTTGAGAAACTCGTTGACTTTGGAATAAAATTTGCAAAAGAGAAGGGAATAACACAGGAAGATGTGCTCAAAGATGATTGAAAAAATTAAAAATGGCATACAAAACAATAAGTATATCAGAGGAAGTTTACTTAAACCTTTTCGCATTAAAGAAAAGAAATGAATCATTCTCAGATTTGTTTTTAAGAATCATAAAAAGAGAAAAACCGAAACCAAAATTAAGCAATTTCTATGGAAAATGGAAAATGAGCGATAAAGAAGAAGAACGCATCTTCAAAAACATAAATATCTTGTGGGATAATTGGAAAATTGATTAACAACAAGATGAAAATTTTAGACACTGATATTTTAGTTGCTATTTTGAGGGGAAAGAAAGACACACAGGATTTACTTGATTATTTAAGCAGCGAGGATATTACCACAACATCCATCACAGCATTTGAACTATATTATGGGGCATTTAAATCGGAACGGGCATCAGAAAATATTAAGGAAGTTGACAGTTTGCTTTCTTCTTATTCCATTATCAATTTTGACAAGAAGTCCTCTAAAGCGGCAGGAGAAATTTATTCCAAATTAGAAATATCAGGTCTGAATATCGGATTAAGAGATGTTCTAATCGGAGCAATCTGTATAGTAAATAATGCAACTATAATAACCCGAAATGTGAAACACTACAGCAGGATTGAGGGATTGAATATTGAGAAATGGTAGTTTTAATTATTTAAATCTCATTTTTAATTTTGTGATACCAACAAAAAATTTAAAATCAGCGTAAAAAATGTGCGGAATAAGTGCTTATATAGGAAAGGAAAATAATGCAGCGGAAATCGTATTTAATATGCTTTCCCGTCTGGAATACAGGGGCTATGATTCGGCAGGTATTGCTTATGTAAAGGAAGGAAAACAGGATAAAATTTTCGTTGTCAAGGACAAAGGAATGGTTGAGGATGTAAAAAAACAATATACTCCCGAGCATTCTGATTTATGTATCGGACATACAAGATGGGCAACACACGGAGAATCGTCAAAGATAAATGCTCATCCGCATCTTGACTGTAAGCAGGAGATAGCAGTTGTACATAACGGCATTATAGAGAATTATGTTTCTTTAAAGGAGATACTTGAAGAAAAAGGGCATAAATTTATCTCTGCAACAGACAGCGAAGTGTTATCACATTTGATAGAAGAATTTTATAATAAAGACGATGTCTTAAATTTAGAAGAAGCAATCAGGCAGGCGATTGCATTATTAAGAGGAAGTTACGGAATTGCGGTAATAAGCAGTAAAGAGGAAAAGATTGTGGCGGCACGATTGGGAAGTCCCATTATCATAGGAATCGGAAAGGACGAAGATGAATATTTTATTTCTTCGGATACAAATGCTTTACTTCCATATACAAATTCAACAATTCCTTTGAATGACGGAGAAATAGCAATATTAACAAAAAATGACTATAAGATTATAAATAAAGACGCACTTCCGGTACAAAAGAAAATAGAAAAAATTTTACATGATTTACAGTCGGCGGAAAAGGGTGAATATGCACATTACATGCTAAAAGAAATTTTTGAACAGCCAAGAGTGATAAATGAAACAATGCGGGGAAGATTGCGACTTGAAGAAGGAATTGCGAAACTTGGAGGAGTGAGAATGAAGAAGGAAGAAATAAGAAATATAAACAGAATCGTGTTTATTGCCTGCGGAACTTCTTTACATGCCGGAATGTTGGGCAAGTATTTAATGGAAGAAATCGCCAGAATTCCCACGGAAGTAGAGTATGCATCTGAGTTTAAATATAAATTTCCCGTGATAGACAAAGGCACATTAGTTATAGCGATAAGTCAGTCGGGAGAAACAGCAGATACGATTGCATCGTTAAGAGAAGCAAAGGAAAGAGGTGCAAATACCCTTGGAATTGTCAATGTTGTCGGTAGTACAATAGCAAGAGAAGCAGAAAAAGGTGTCTATGTTTATGCAGGCCCTGAAATTGGCGTTGCATCAACAAAGGCATTTACCGCACAAATCACTGCTTTGTATTTGCTTTCCATGTATTTCGGAAGGATAAGAAATACGATTTCCGGCTTTGCATTAAGAGAACTCGTTGAAGAATTCGCGAGAATTCCCGGGAAGGTCTCAAAAATTTTAGATGATGCAGATGTCATAAAAGATATTGCGGATGAGTTTTATAATTACGGGGACTTTTTATATCTCGGAAGGGGCTATAATTTTCCGATTGCCCTGGAAGGGGCATTAAAGTTAAAGGAAATTTCATACATACATGCAGAGGGTTATCCCGCAGGAGAGATGAAGCACGGGCCGATAGCGATGATAGATGAAAATTTTCCGACGATGGCGATACTGGTCAAAGATAATGTTTATAATAAAATAATGAGTAATGTGGAGGAGATAAAAGCAAGGCACGGAAGATTTATAGCAATTATAACTGAAGGAGACGAAGAAGTTAAAAAAATTTTGAAAGGAGATGATAAAAACAAGGTAATATCCGTTCCTAAAACGCACCCGCTCTTTTATCCTTTCTTAACAGTCGTTCCGCTACAGTTATTTGCGTATTTTTGTGCGTTAAAATTAGGAAGAAATGTTGACAAGCCGAGAAATTTGGCAAAAAGCGTTACAGTGGAATAGGTTGGAGTAAGCTATTGGAAATTTAAATTTTTCCGAATTTTAAAGATATTTATTTGCATTCCTTATTTTTATCGGTAGGGTTTGGTTTTGTGCAGATGTTATATTACAATCAGCCAAAACGATATTCTACTACGCAGGACTAAGCCATACCTTTTTTGTTGTCAAATTTTTTATAGTACAGGAAAGTTCGTTTTATTATCCTCACACGGAGACACCGAGACACAAAGGGGAAATACACTCTGTGACTTTGTGGCTTTGTGTGAGCATTTTTTTATATTTTTTTGCACACATTCACAAAATTTTCAAAAATTTTATATCCTTCTTCCGTATGCACAACCTCCGGATGGAACTGAACACCATAAATCGGCCTGGTTTTATGCTTCATTGCTTCGCATTTACATATTTCCGAATGTGCCAGAATTTCAAAATTTTGCGGAATTTCACAGACCTCGTCCCTGTGTGATGCCCACGCAGTAAATCGCTTGTTCATACTTCTAAAAATTTCATCATCTTTATCAACAAAAATTTCCGTATTTCTGTATTCGGCAGTTCCTGATATCTTTACCTTTCCGCCAAAATGACAGGCAATTATCTGGTGTCCCAGACATATTCCCAATATTGGAAAGTCCATGTTCAAAATTTTTCCGCAATTTCCGATTTCTTTTTCCTCCCATGCGGAATTCGGACCTCTGCTTAATATTATTCCGTCCGGTGATTTTTTTAAAATTTCATCTATGTCAATTGTATTAGCAACAATCTCTGCCCGGACATCAATATCCCTTAAAGTTGTCTTTATACGATGGACATATTGTTCTTTGTTATCTATGATTAAAATCATTTTAAATTTAAAATTTATAAAAATTTATTCTCCCATAATCTGCACAACAATTTTTCTTTCCCTTGCTTTCGTATCCAATTCCACAAAAACAATCTGCTGCCAAGTGCCGAGAATTAAATTTTTATCTTTGAACGGAACAGTTAAATCCGGTTTTAATAAACTTGCTTTAACATGGCTTCTTCCATTGTCGTCATTCCATCTTTTGCCGTGTTCATAGTCAATATCTTTCGGAGCAATCCTCGCCAAAGCATCCCCGAAATCGTTTAATAATCCGTTTTCATATTCAATTGTTGTAATTGCACCTGTTGCACCAACAGCAAAGACCAGAATTATTCCGTTCTCTAAATTTGTTTCATTCAGGGCATTTCGGACATCTTCCGTGATGTTTTTAATGTCATTCTCTCCTTTTGTGTGAAATTCCAGAAATTTTGTGATTACGACCATTTTTACATTATAATGTTAAAATCTTTGATATTTTAAAATAAATTTAATTTTTGGTTCTTGCTTTAATTCGTAATTAATTTATAACTTCAATAGTTAATTATAACTTTTATAAAATTATATTTGAAAATAAAAATGCAAAAAAAAGCATATTTAATCTTGCAGAAAAAGATTGTAGTGAGAAGTTACAGCAAAGATGATGAAAAATGGCGTTTTTTGCACTTTTTTCAATTTTATTGAAAAATCTCCGAACGATGTGATGTGATATTGCAAATCAAAAAGAGTCGTAAGCAATGAAACAGAAAATTGAATGAATAAACTTCCATAAAATAATTAATTACACACAAGTAAATAAATGCCATGTATTTTTATGGGGGGGCAATGTCAAAGACAACATCGCTAATAAACAGGTCAATTTAATTTTAAGCACACAAGAATAAATTAATGTTCGGCAAATATCAAGCCAAACTTGCAAAGGAAATTCGCAATACAGAGCAGTATTATGGAAACATTACTTTGAGGATTTATAAGGGAAATACAAAGACATAAGTGTAAATACTATCAAAGCAATTTCAATGTTAAAACAAAATCAAGCATAATAAAATAAAAATGTAATTATCTAAGTAGATACTAAATTCATAACAAAATGAAAGAAAAACATGTAGATGTTGTTATAGTTGGTGCTGGTCCGGCAGGAAGCATATCAGCACGAGATTTTGCCTTTGCAGGTAACTGTGTTCTTGTTGTTGAAAAGAAACAAGAAATTGGGGCACCAAAACGGTGTGGTGAAATGGTTGCGTGTGAATCTCTCACAGAAGCACAAATAAAACCAAATCGTGCATGGGTGGATAGTGAGATTTATGGAACTACATTGTACGCGCCAAACGGCAAGAAAAGTATCAATGTAAAGTGGAACAAAGCAACAAGCTATATACTTGAAAGGAAAATATTTGAAAAACATCTGGCAATTGAAGCTATCAATGCTGGTGCAAAATATATGGTAAAAACAAGGGCGATTGAAGTCATAAAGGATGAGGGCATAGTTTCTGGCATTCGCGCAGAATATATGGATGAAGAGATTATAATACGATCAAAATTGGTTATCGCGGCAGACGGAGTTGATTCAAAGATCGCAAAATCTGCTGGTTTAAATACGACAAACAAATTGGAAGATTATGTATCCGGGTTTCAATACGAGATGGCTGGACTCAAAAATTTGGATTTTAGTTGCGTTCATTTATATTTTGGAAACGATATTGCCCCGAAGGGATATATATGGATTTTTCCTAAAGGTAAAGGTATCGCAAATGTTGGTATTGGCATTAACACAAACAACATAAATTCTAATGGAAAAAGAACAAAAGAATATCTTGATGCTTTTATAAAAGAACACAAGACAATTTTTGAATATGCGAGTCCAATTGAGGTCAATGCTGGCGGAATACCATTAAGTGGCGGCGTAAATAAATTTGTATATGGTGGTCTAATAGCCATCGGTGATGCCGCGCAGCATGTGAGTCCTATACATGGGGGAGGTATTGCGATTGCACTTAAATCAGGAATACTTGCTGCAGAAGTCGGAACGAGAGCATTAAAGGAAGGGGATTTATCTGAGGAAAGATTACACGAATATAAGAGGAAGTGGGATGATATGTTTAAAAAGAAGATAAATATGGCTCTTAAAGTAAGGATGTTCTTTGAGAAATTGAACGATAATGAACTCAACATGCTTGCAGATATTCTTACTCCAGAGGAGATAATGAAATTGGCAGACGGGGATTATGGATTCCTTCCCAAAACGATGTTGACAAAAGCGCCACATTTTTTACCGCTCGTCAAGAAATTTTTGATTTAGAGAATTGGTAACTACTCATTGGGTAGGAAATTTACCTGTAAAAATTTTAAAAAAAATACAAAAAATCAAAAATTTACCTGTAATTTTTTAGGATAGGGGAGTAGTTACGAGAATTGACAACGTATTTATTAAAATTCTAATTACATTTAGAGAATTGACAATATTTATCAAAATAGTCAAAGATATCACGATTATAGAGGATGAAAAACGGATTGTAATATCAGGCACTGATTGAATATCAATGATGTGGTTTCTGTACACAATTGCTTTCGTACTATTTTCTTTTTTTTCTTTAATGGTTGAAACAATCTCTTTTTCATAAAGATTAGAAAATTCTTCTATAGATGTGTTTTTAATTTTTTCTATTGTCTCATGGATCTTCAAAAAAGGAATGAAAACAGCCAAGAGAGATAATAAAGTACCAATAATAAAAATAATACTTTCAATAGCATCAATGTAACCAGGATTAAATGTATTTTCAGTAAAGATAATAAATACATAAAACATTCCAATCGCCCATAGAAGTGGAATTCCGAATGATATGTTAGAGGTTGGCAAAAACATCTGAGATACTCTGGCGGGAGCGTATACATATTTATATTTCAGTTTAGGCAATCTCCAAACATACTTTTGAATAAATCTTATGTTGAAATAGACCCATGTTGCAGTAAAAAAGCAAGAGCATATCCACATCAACATTGCCCAAAAAGATAATAAATACGAGGAACCGTACTCTCCGCAACAAACAGTTCGAATATCACCACCTATAAGAAACTTACCAATTGGAATTAGGGACAACAAGATCCAAATTACCCAAAAACCCATTTTATTGTTTATGATATCCGATATGTTCAGTTTCAGTTCAATGTCTTCAGCCATTATATCGTTTAGTTTATTTATTGACCGTTTAATATATTTTGATGCTTCGCCGATAAACAAAAAAGCAATGCCAAAACTAATAAATCCCATGTACCACCTGAGATCCATCACATAACCTTCTACATATCCTTCAATTAGTGAAATAATAAATCCGCCGCCCCACAATATTAAGAACCATAAGAGAATCACACCAAAAGTATAATGTTCTTTAATACTGATATTAATACTAATTTTCTTAAATAATTCCTCAATTTTATCAAGTAAGTAAACATGAATACTTTCATACAAATAAGAGTCCTTATCTATTTTGTCTTTATATATAAGGTACAAGAATCCCACAAATAAAAAAAGGATTGCAAGTGAAATAATAACTGCTTCTGTGATCATATTAATAAAAGTATGTTATATGTTTGTGATTGTAGTTGTATTAATAATTTTTTTAGATTCCAATTATTAAATTTAACTTAAAAGATTAAATATTCGAAATATATCAATTGAAAACCAAATAAACCAATTTTTGAATATTTATCAGGTGTTCTAAATTTTACCTTTTTAGAGACATATTAGCATTATAATTATATTATCAACACCTTTAGTATCAGGGTTCAACATCTTAAACAAATAGATGCAAACGCTTTCCTTTTAATATTTCTATTCATATATAAGGTGTCAATTACTACTAATTTTTACCAATGTCCAGTAAATTTCTTTCTAACAAATTCCAACTCATAACAAATTTCCTCTAACAATTCTATAATTACTCCTTTGGGCGTTATTTTATTAAAATCTACTATGTCGTTATCTTTAACATTTCTAAAATACCATTCAGGGAGTTTGTCTTTAAGCAATGTCATCGCAAACCTTATAGAAAAATCCTTTTTAAATTGTCTTTTGAATTTCTCTTTCCACATATTATCATAGGATTCTTTATGAAAAAGTAGTGACCTCGCGGCCAGATGTCCTGATTCAAGAGCATACTTCATCCCAAAACCCCTACAGATATCTTGGAACCCAGCAGCTTCCCCAACATAATATATTTTATTCGCTTTAATTGCAGAGTTAGGTATATCTACGCCCCCAAAGCCACCAAAATAATGAAGGGGTTTGTTTTGGCCAACTATTTCCCTTAAAATTTTTCTCTCTTTTATTCCTTTGAAAAATAATTTTTTTGCTTGATTACAATATGGCTGTGATACGCAATTAACAATTTCAAACTTTCCGTCTGTATATGGTATGAGATATAAATACCATCCAATTGGCGATAATCTGTCGTCATGCATATAAAGAAAACAATCTCTTTCGAAATTTAGATTTTCGTATACTGCTCCAAATGCAACCATATCACACCTTGTATGCCCTGTTGCAACAATGTCTACATCCTTATCTTTTTTATTTGAATTGAACTCAAATTTGGCGCCCAGTTGAAGTGCTTCTTTATATAATCCGTATTCAAGTGAATTTTTACCGCCTCTCAGAACAAAAGGAATGGATTCTGCTAACTTTACGGGTATGTCTCTTTTCCTTGTGCAGATATATGCTTTTGAAAATACCTGCATGTCAAAATCAGGATTTAAATTCAAGGAATTTAAGTATTTTTTTATATCTCCCTCTATGTTCAACAGCCCTTGGTAATTAGGCAATATCTGTTCTCCAACGTCTTTTCTTTTTTCATAAAAGGTAACTAGCAATCCTTTTTTTAGAAGATTTATCCCCGCACTTAATCCACTCAATCCTGCGCCAAGTATTTTGACCATAATTTTATTACATAAATTTGTTTAATAAAAGCATTGCCTTCGGGTTCTTTACAAGCATATTCAACACGAACTTGTATTTCCCCCCTATCAATTTTGTAACATCTTCGCCAGAAAGGATATCTCCAAGAAGGTTGAAATCATCATCAGACAGTTTTTCAATTACCATTCTTATCTGCAGAAGCTTTTGCATCTTAACACCTATAGTTTCACGCCATATTTTTTCATATCTATAAAGTTTCTCTTTTGATGTGTTACCTTCTTTTAACGCCTCAGAAGCGACCTCTGCGGCGATATTTCCAGAGTTCATAGCAAGGACAATCCCTCCGCCGTGTATGGGATTTACAAGTTGTGCCGCATCACCAATTATCATAAAATTATCATGGACAAATGTTTCAACAGCTCCACTTACGGGAACGCCTCCTGCATTAATTTCAATAGGACTAGCGCCCTCAAAAATTTCGGAATGCGTTTCTATAAATTTATCAAGATAGTCCTTCGCTCGTCTCTTGTCAGAAGACTCTTTTGCTAAAATTACAATGCCTACATTAGCAACTCTTTCCCCCTTTGGAAATATCCATATATAACCTTTTGGTGCGACCGTATTGCCGACATATATATGAATTTGTTTTGAATCACAATTTTTTACTCCTGCCATTTCATACTGAAAACCTGAATGGTAATCTGACAACTTGTTCACTGTATTGATACCAGCGCTCTTTGCGATCTTTGAATCAACACCATCCGCCGCAATGACTATCTTTGATCTTATCTCAAATTTGTCACCCATATTTTCTACCTTTACTCCATAAATTTTTTCACCTTCTTTCATTATCTCAATTGCTCTGGTTTTGACCATATATCGTGCGCCCGCGTTTATTGCATCAACTGCCAAGTATTTCTCAAAGATTTTTCTTTCAACGATCCATCCTTTAGGTTCGTTCCAACTCATACTAACTCTTTTTCTATTTGGGGAATATATAGAAAAGCCATGAATCTTGTTTGTAATCCAGTTTGCATTTGGATCGAAATTAAAACCTTCTAAACTTTCCACAACAATGCCCTCTCCGCATCTTTTGGGCGCACCAATCTCCTGTCGTTTTTCAACTACCAATACCTTAACACCTTTCTCTGCTAAATATCTCGCGCATATGCTTCCAGCAGGTCCTGCTCCTACTATCACGACATCATAATCATATTTCTCATTCATTTTTTCATTCGTTTTTTATTGCTCCCATTGGACAAAATTTTGTGCAAATTCCACAGTTAGTACATTTATCATTATCCACCACTAAAACTGTTTCTTGTAATTCTAGTGCATTTTGTGGACATACCCCAACACACCCACCACAGTAACAACACTTATTATAATTTACTTTCATCTTTAAATTTAAATAGACAACTATTGAATTGATTAAGATTTTATAACAAAATGATTATTGTTGACAAAAGTATGTAATTTAATTATTTTTATTACCGGACCATCGGCTAATCCAAAAAATTAACCGAATTAATTATTGCCCCTCAATTGGAACAAAATTTTTTTTCATTTATATACTTAACATTGAAACTATTTAAAGCATTCAAACCCAAACACAACCACCTTTATTCCGTCTATTCTGTCTTTTACCTCTTCATCAGGATAGTCCAAATTTATCTTTTCATGTAAAAAGTCAAAGAATTCTTTTCCGACAGCATCACCGCAGACCTTTTCACCGATTTTTTCTTTTGGTTTTGCGTCTATCAGACATACGGATAAATTTGAATCGTCTAATGTTTTTGCTGCAATTGAGCCACCGGGACCTGCTCCGACAATAACAACATCATAATACATTTTGCTTTTATATTTTTGTTTTTACAATATTTAAAATTTGAATTTAAAGAATTAAATTTAGACACAAAAATTTATAAAATTTCAATAACTCTTTTTTCTTTCAAAACATCAACAAATTTCAACATCTTTTTAATTTCTATCGGATTTTTTATTCCCGCATTTTCGCAAATTTGTTCTGCTGATAAATTGATTTACATTCACATCATCCCTTATGTTCTCCTTTATATGAACTCTGCTTAATTTATAAAATAATGGAGGAAACATAATTATAGATTTAATAAAATGAAGCACATACATATACAGGCAATTAACGAAAATTATTAATTGCTATGCATGTAATTTTATAATACATTCTTAATTTTATAATAATTTTGATAAATTTTTACCATGGACTTCATCCCTATAAAAATAGATGAGGAAATTGTAAACGGATTAGAACACTTTACAGAATGGACCAGTTTGGGAAAAATAGCTTTATCTCTTAGAATCACTTATCCAAAAGCAGAAAGGGTGTGCTGGACATTAGCCGGTAAAGATATCCTTTTATGGAAGCCCGGCAAAGAAAGACAACAGTTGTTTAAATACAATAGACAAACTATAAAAAAGAAAGAGGTGAATATACTTTCCGGGATAGACAAGCTCCTTATGAGGAATTACTATATAACCGGAGAATCTGCCCTGTTTTTGCACGGGTTAACTGATCATGCGATGTATCAAAGAAAAATAGATATTGCTCTGCCAAAAAACAAATATAACATGTTGGCTGGGAGAATAGTTGAAAATTTAAGTAAATTTGCGACAATTTTACCTTATGAAATTCCAAAACATTGTAATAAAAACAAAATTATAACTGACGCACTAACAAGAGGATATGCGATAATTATAAGAAAATCTTCACATAATATCCGAAAATTAAAATTTAATGGTGATTTAAATTTACCTGACATAGAAATCATATTGGAAGAAATTGATTTTCCAAAAAATGACCTGTTTGAATATACTATGAAAGCACTTGACTATGGCATGACAAATGATGAATTTGAAAAGTTATGTGAAAAGAAACCTAATCTGTATTATTTAAAAAAATATTTTGATGGGGATAAAAATATTCCTGTAAATATTTTGAAAATTATAAAAAAATCCGGAAAAAATGTCAGAGGATATTAAGTCGTTATTTTGGGGAAAAGAGGCATTTAACGGGGCAAAAATAAGAGAATATTCTAATCGTGAAGGAATAAATCACATGGATTTTGAAAAACAAATATTTGAATATGATACAATGTTCATTTTAAAAGAATTCTCAAATATGGATTTATTCTTTAAAGGAGGCACATGCATACAATCCCTCTTGCCATTAAATCTTCAGAGGTTTTCGGTAGATTTGGATTTTAACATAGAAACAGAGAGCAGAACAAACAAATTTGTTTTGGAGAAGTTTGATGAATTAAATGAGAAATTAAAGGAAATGGATTTGTTAATTTCCTCCATTGATTCGAAGTATAAAAACAGGAGTTCGAAAAATTTAATCTATGGAAAATTTTATCCTATGTATTTTGATAAAATTTCAGGAACTATAACTTTTGCAAGAGTGTTTCCATCCAAAGTCGTAGCAAGAAATTTAAGAATTGCTTATAGAAAGGACCTTGTAAACAAAGAGTATTTGTCAGGCATTTTTAATCACATTCTTGTTCAGATAAATATAAAACATAAACCACCTGCATTAAAGTGGAATATGCAGGAT
The DNA here is from genome assembly GCA_018260615.1 of Candidatus Altarchaeum sp. Classification (GTDB taxonomy): domain Archaea; phylum Altiarchaeota; class Altiarchaeia; order Altiarchaeales; family Altiarchaeaceae; genus Altiarchaeum. The sequence goes on along the minus strand of JAGWDQ010000060.1, from coordinate 36,997 downwards.
ATTAGGTTGAAAATTTATAAATATCAGGAATATAAGAAGGAATTACAATTTAAATGTTTGTCTGTTGGAGATTTATTTGCAGATAAATTAATTGCTTTTAGGAATAGAGAAAAGTTTAAGGATTTATATGACCTTGGTATGTTATCCGTAATAATTACCGATGAGGACATTGAAAGTTGCAGATTAAAAATGAAACATATTTTAGGTGAGGAAAACAGGACTCATGAAATAACAAAGACGATAATAAAAACAATAGATGTTTTCATCATAAAGAAAAAGTATTCTGATTACATACACGCTTTACCTAAAGAGGTCTCTCCTTTGGTTGTAAACAGGATGTTTTATACAAAATTAATATCAGTTATTGAAAGAATTTGATGGCTTCATAAAATCAACCCGATATGCACAAAAATTTATAAAATTTCAATAACTCTTTTTTCTTTCAAAATCTCAACAAATTTCAAAATCTTTTTAATTTCTATCGGATTTTTTATTCCCGCATTTTCGCAAATTTGTTCTACCGACAGACCTTCTTCAGACGGGTAAGGCACACACCACAAAAACCTTCCTTCTAATGTATTTAATTCAATTGATTCCTGGACACCCCGCCTGATTCCTGCACTGACAATATTGATCTTTAAAATTTTTTGCTTCTCATCATCCCATTCATAATTCAAATTATCACTCACGATTTCTTTCACTTTTATAAGTCCTGCTCTTTCGGTTATGCCCTTACCTTCCTCTTCAACTATTTCCTTAAAATTTAGATTTAAATTTATTGATGTGCTTTTTAAGGAATATTCATAAGCATCCTTATATTTTCCCCCCCTTATTCTCCTTTCCGCAAGCCCAATATCGTGCAGGTCAGATAAATAACTTACTGCTGTTGCCGTGTGAATTTTCAATTCCTCTGAAATTTCGGTTGCAGTGCACCATTCCTTAATGTATAATGTTTCAATTACATCAATGCAGTGTTCCTTGCCCAATATAGATAATGTCCGGGCAAATTGTTCTTTATTCATTGGAAATTTTTTTATTAAATTTCTTTATTTTGTGAGACCTGTTCATTTATGATTTTCTTGAATACCTCAAAATACTTTATAAAAATTTTTGCAATATTTTTTGCATCATCAATGCCCCTGTGATGTGTTCCTGTCAGCGTTATGTGTTCTTTTTCTAATGCCTTTGACATGCCGCATGGTTTGCATTTATTGATTTTTGCATACTCGTGCTTAATGCTTATGTGCCTTTCTGTCCATTTGCTGTCAAGATTGTGCAATGAACAATCATTTATCAGTTGCTTTCTATCATAATGTCCCCAGGAGCAAAGGAAATAATCATCATTGAGCCACCTTTTAAATTTTTCAATAACTGTTAAAAAATTTTCCGCTTTATCTGTTTGCGACTGGTTTATTTGGGTAAGATTTTTGCAAAATTCGCTTAATGTCGGATTGATAATTGGCTTGACAAATTCGTCAAATGCATCAATAATTTCTCCGTTTTCGTTTATTTTTACAGCCCCGATTTCAATTATTTCATGCACCATGTTCTTAACTTTATCGTCGCATGTTGCTTCCAAATCTATGATTATGTAGTTCATTCTTTTTATTTTTCTTTTTTTTATTTCGTGCTTATTCGCTAATTTTTGGAATTCGTTTAAATTTCGTGCCCCTCGCGATGTGCTTCCTCCATTACACGTTTGGCTTCACTAAACTTATAACAACTATTGTAACATTGGACGAGAAGACGAAACGGCTCGGGGTTGTTCTTCTCCATTTCAATGGCTTTCTCAAAATATTTGATTGCTTCAATGATATTTTTCCTCATCATCGCATTCTTACCGATACAAACATAAGTAACGGATATACTATCATCGTATTCCAGCGCCTTTTTGAAGTATTTCATAGCATTCTCAAGTTCGCCCATAAAAGTGTATGCGTTGCCCAGATTGGTGCAATAAACTGCCTTATAGTTATCGCATTCCTCCGATATCTTCAAATGTTCCTCTAAAATTTTGATGTAGTACCTCCTTTTGCTCCGCTGTTTTTCCATGCTGACGGTGCGTCCAAAATGATGTATGGGAATGCCTACATGATAAAAAGTACCCCCATTTGTGCATATCGATTCCTCAATTATTTCATAGACCGGATACATATACCTTATGTGAGGCATATTGCGAAAGAGACGAACGAGCCGTTGTTCTATCCATGATTTGTAGGGTTTGCTCTCTGCATAAAAGTCATCTTTCGTGTCAAACCCACCAAGCATATTAAAATAAGTGTATTCTCTTATGGCGAGTGCGAATCCATCAGCTCTTTTACCTTCGAGCTTTCCCGATTTCTTTGCTATTTCCATTTCTTTTATGGTCTCTTTTATATAGAACAGATCTTCATACGCTATCGTCTCATCAGCATCGAGAACTAAAATCCATTCCATACCTGCCTGTTCAAGGGAAAAATTTCTGGCTTCGCTGAAATTATCATTCCATTTGTAATCAAACACTTTTGCGCCATACGCCTTCGCGATTTTAGGGGTATTATCAGTAGATCCGGTATCTACTACAATCATTTCGTCTGCTATCAGACGCACGCTTTCTATCGCCCGTTTGATGTTATTTTCCTCGTTTTTGGCGATCATACACAAACTGAGCGTTATCCCGTGAAAATTTTCCCTTATCAAAAGATCTGGTTCCGGAAAACCAGATTTTTGCATAAATGCACCAGCGCTGTCTAACTCCAGCATATCTTTTGCTTTTTTATGGGATTTTTTTACTTCCATATTATCAGGATATTCGTCAAGCAGCCATTCGTATACTCTGATTGAAAAATGTAAATATCCCATCTCTCTGGCGCAGTCCGCATAGTTCAAAATGCAGGGCATCTTTTGCCCCGTTGTTTCATATTCTTTTAGGCAGGTCAACATCAATGTAGCATACTTTTTTAGTTTGTCCATTTTAACATTTTAACAATTTTTATTTTTCACCTTTCAAAATTTTTAATGTATTAATTTTGCTATCTTTATTTCCTTTCGCAAATTCAACAAATGCTCGTTCAAATTTCTCCGCCAATCCTCTGCACAGGAGATGATAAGCAACAGGTCTTGTTATTCTTTTATAGTCATCATCTGATATGAATACAGTTATTTGCCCGTCAGAAGATATTTTAACCATAGAAAGTTTCTTTTTTCGGAATGTTAATTGAATCAGATATAAGACAGATACGAATAAATCTTCCATAAATATTGGCGGAAATAAAGTTATTGAATTTTCCTTTGTATTCCAGTCCATAATTATCCCTTCTTTTCCTAAAATTTTTGCAAAATTTTCTGCGTTATTTTTAAAATTTTCCACATTTTTTATTGCTTCACTTTCCTTGCTAAATGGCCTCTGGGAATATCCGTCTGTCAGAATATCAATTTGCTCGCCTTCTTTGATTATCACATTTCTATAATCAAGGAGCATTGCTTGACTTCCATACATTTTTATATTAAATTTTTTCTTGGCAATATAAAGCACAAATATTATGATTACAGCGAACAGAATGTATGCTCTTACCACCATCTCCCATTCATTAAGTTCAGAAAAATACATAAGAAGTATCAACTCAATTGTCGTTGCAAATGATATAATAAACAGCATAATCCCAACAACATTTCTTGTTTTTAACGCAATTTTTCCAGCGATGATTGACATAGACCCCATCGCCAAAATCAATAGAAACATCATTCCATAAACGGGATTAATTGAAATGTGAAATACAAAATATAATAAAACACACATCCCAATACAAAGAAATGATATGAAGAGAAAAAGTAACGCACCTGACCTCAAAGATTTATTCTGTCTGTAAATTTCATAATTTGTTTCAAGTTCCTTTTGTTTTTTATTGATTTCGTTCATTTTTCACCTCTTAAAATTTTAATTGCATTAAATTTATTATCTTTGCTTCCTTTCGCAAATTCAATAAATGCTCGTTCAAATTTTTCTGCAATATTCCTGCACAATGCGTGATAAGTTACCTGCTCTAAAATTTTTTTATAGTCATCTTTTGACACAAAAACAGTTATCCTTCCTTCGTTATTTATCTTTATCCAGGAAAGTTTGTTTTTCCTGAGCGAGTGAAACATCAAATATATCTGGGACATGGGAAACACAACAGGATAAAATAATGCTTCATTTTCGCTAACCTTCCAGTCCATAAAAATTAAGTCCTTTCCCATTGTTTTTGCAAAATTTTCTGAAATTTTCATAAAATTTAATTTCAATGTGTTTTTATCATCCCTAAAAATTTCTTTTATGGCATTGGATTCCATACTGAAAGGTCTTTGAGAATAACCGTCTAAATGCGAATCAATTTCACACCCTGAGGTTACAACGAGATTATGATGCAAATTCATATTTCTTTTTTCCGCCTTTACACCACTATTCCCATACATTAGCAGAAGCATTCCTATCGACATAAATAACGCATCACCAGAATGTTTTTCAAATAGGAAAGACACAATCCAAATCAACATAAATATTATCCCTATAATCAAGATAACCCCGTCCTTGTTTCTTGTTTTTAATACAAATCGCACATGGATAAGAAAGAAGAGTGTATAAATTATTGCGAGGAAAAGCATTATTATTTTGATATCCAGGAAAACTGCCCCCAAAACAATAACTGCAATAAAAGAGAAAACAAATATTATTCCCTTCAATCCGCCCCCTTGAGATTTTTTATATTTTTGATATTGTTCCCATTTCTTTCTCTCCGAATCATTCATACTTTTTATCCATTTCTCTCTTTTGTCATAATAATATATCATTAGCAACACCATTCCGACAATAAGTCCTGCAAATACTATCTGCAATACGACAGATAAAATAATTTCGGATATTTGTTCGTTCATTTTTCGCCTTTTAAAATTTTAATTGCATTAATTTTATCATCATTGCTTCCTTTCGCAAATTCAATGAATGCTCGTTCAAATCTTTCTATGAGGATTTGGCATAGAGTGTGATAAGTTACTTTCTCCAGAATTCTATCATAATCGCCTTTTGATACAAAAACAGTTATTCTTCCATCACTACTTAATTTAATCCACGAAATTTTATCTTTTCCAAGTGACGGCAATATTAAATAAATTTGCGCGATAAGCAGATAAGCAGTAACCGGATAAAACACCGCTTCATTATCATTAATTTTCCAGTCCATCAATATCATTTTTTTACCTGTTGTTTTTCCAAAATCATCCGCGATTTTTTTGAAATTTAAATTTAAATTATTTTCGCCTGCTTTGAATATTTCTTTTATCGCAGCAGATTCTTTACTGAATGGTCTTTGAGAATAGCCGTCAAGTTGTGAGTCCATATCCAATCCGGCACTTACAATCAGATTACAGTATATTGCCATTTGTTCCTGTTCACCTTTCATTTTGAATAGCTGCCAGTAAAAAATAAAAATGAAAAGGGTAATTTGTAAAAAGTATTTAACAAATTCATATCCGAGATACCACACACATACACCCATATATATCCCAAATAAAAAAATAACAGTTATTATTTCGTCCCTGTTCTTTCTTTTAAATACAAACCAAAGATGAGGAATGAGAACCGGAATAAATATTACTGCCCCAAACAACATCGTTGTTTTAAAAGATATGTGAAAAACCAACATCAATATCCAGGGAATAATCATAGCAGCAAACAAAATTACAAAACCTTTTTTATAACCTCCCTTGGATACTCGGTATTTTTCAAGTCGTTGCCATCTTTTCTTTTCCCTTTCATTCAAATTTTTTACAAATTTTTGTCTTCTCCACAGATTAAATTTCCATCCGATTATTACAGTCATAATTATAATTAATATTATTATTGCCCCTACAAATAAATACAAAAATGTTGTTTCGTTCATTTTTCACCTTTTAAAATTTTAACTGAATTAATTTTATCATCCTTGCTTCCTTTCGCAAATTCAATAAATGACTGTTCAAATTTTTCTGCTAAATTTTTGCATAATGTGTGATAAGTTACTTCCCGATAAATATTTTTATAATCCGGCTTCGCTATGAAAACGATTATTTTTCCCTCTTTGTTTATTTCAATCCATGTGCCAAGATTTTCATTTTTAGAGTAAAATATATCAAAATAACTAATGAAGCTTCTCGTTACAAAAAGCCACATCTTAACCGAATTTTCCCGGTTTTTCCAGTTGATGATTATCAAATTTTTCGCAAGAAATTTCGCAAAATTTTCAATATCGGAAAAATTTAAACCGGAAATTTTCATTTGATATGAATATGGTCTTTCACTATATCCATCCTGGGTTGAATAAATTTGACTGGCTGCATTTCCAATAACACCTCCTTTTTGTATCCATACATCCTGAATCCCAAACTCTGATTTACTGTATTTCATCCAAAGCCCAAAAAATCCAACAATTACTGCTGTGATAAGCAATGCACCAAATAACGGCTGTTCCCTTGTCATTAATATAATTGCTTTTGAAATTATGGCAGATATAATATCCGGAAACAAATATTGTATGACAGATAATAAGATAAACAACAACAAAAAGCCAATTATAGCAATAGCGAGAGAAATGGCATATTTACTTCTCGTTTTCAATGCAATCGGAACAATAGGAAGCCACATCAAAAAGAAATATACTATCCAAATAGGAAATGACATAAAAGAGGAAATATTTGGGAATAAGAAAGAAGCAATAAGTATGCCCAAACATCCAACAAAAAATAATATCTGTAATTTACTGCTTATCGGATGATACCTTAAGTATTCAAAAAAATTTTCCGTTATTGTTTTGTTGCTTTTTCCTGTTTCATTCATTTTTCACCTTTTAAAATTTTAATTGAATTAATTTTGCTATCGTTGCTTCCTTTCGCAAATTCAGTAAATGACTGTTCAAATTTTTCTGCAATATTACTGCAAAGTATATGATAAGTTATCTCTTTTCCGATGATTTTATAATCTGGCTTTGCAATAAAAACCACAAGTTTTCAATCCTTGTTTATTTCAATCCACGAGCCGAGATTTTCCGAATAGAATACATCAAAATAGGTAATGAAACTTCTCCTCACAAGAAGCCACATCTTAACCGAATTTTCCCGGTTTTTCCAGTTGATAATTATTAAATTTTTAGCGAGCAATTTCGCAAAATTTTCAATATCTGAAAAATTTAAATTAGAAATTTTCATTTGACAGGAATAAGGTCTTTCGCTGTATCCGTCCTGTGTCGAATAAATTTTATCAGCGGTCTTTACAATAACTCCTCCTTCTTGTATCCATAAACTCTGAAACCACACATCTGATTTTTGGTATTTTATCAAAAGGTAAATAAAAAATGCAACAGAGCCGAGAATTATTGCTAACATAACAAATGCACCGACTAATGGCTGTTCTCTTACCAATAACTTAATCAGTTCAGCGATGTTTATGTTGATGAGCATGAAAAATAGGTACGCAACAATGAACAAACCTAAAAACACAAACGGAAAGAGAGTAGAATAAACCATATACTTACTTCTCGTTTTTAATGCGATTGGAACAACCAAAAACCAAAATAATAATAGAGTACAGGTAATCTGAACAATACTAAAAATGTATGTTTCTCCTGTTAAAAAGAAAATAATAATTGCCCCCAGCAAACCCAAAAAATATAAGATAAACGATTTACTGCTTATCGGATGATACCTTAAATATTCAAAAAAATTTTCCGTTATTGTTTTGTTGCTTTTCGTTTCATTCATTTTTTTCACCTCTTAAATTTTTATTAAATTTTAAATTTAAATTTTAAAAACCTACTTTAATCAGATTAAAGTTGTTATTATATAAATAAGATTTAAAATAAATAAACAAATAAAATAAACAAATAAAATAAACAAATAAAATAAACAAATAAATTTAAAAAACAAATTATATACAGAAAAATGGAATGCGTATTATTAGCAGAATCAAAAAAACAAAAACAAAATGGGGTTGCAAACACAGATATATTTTACGGATGAAGAGTCATTAAAAACACACGAAGCATGGGGTAAGACATTAAGATATTTGGGTAAAGAAGGGTCACAATATGCATTGGCACAATTTATTAAAGATGTGTTTTTTTTTGTCATAAAAGATAATAAAAAAATTGAAGAATTTACAGAGATACAAAAAACAAAAAAATAAAAAATTATCAAAATGGAATGCGTATTATTAGCAGGCGGAGAGGGCAAAAGAATGCGACCATTAACATTAACGAAACCAAAACCAATGCTTCCCGTTGCAGGAAAGCCGATTTTAGAGAGAAATTTGGAAGTCCTTTCAAAATTTTTCAAAAAAATTTATGTTGTCGTCGGATATAAAAAAGAAGTTGTTATGCAGCACTTCGGAAATAAATTTAATAATGCAGAGCTCGAATACATTGAACAAAAAGAACAGCTCGGAACCGCAAATGCTATATTAACCTTAAAGGAGAAAATAAAGAACAAATTTATCGTTATGAACGGAGATATTGTTGTAAGTGAAAATGTAATAAAAAATTTTATAAATTTCGCAGATGAAGGCAACAAAAAAAATGCAATGTGCCTGACAAAAGTTGAAAACCCTTCTGATTACGGTGTCGTTGAAATTGAAAACGAAAGTCACCGAATATCGCTCATTGAAGAGAAACCGAAAAACCCGAAAAGCAATCTCATCAATGCTGGAATTTACTTATTTGACGAGGAAATTTTTCATTTAACAGAAAATCTGGGAAAAAGTGAAAGAGCGGAATACGAAATCACAGACGCAATAAAAATTTTAATAAAAAACAAGGAAATTTATGGCTATGCGATGGACAATAATGAATTCTGGATGGATGTTGGAAAGCCGTGGGATTTACTTGCTGCAAACGAAATTTTACTTAAAAATATTAAAAGCGAAATTTACGGAAATATTGAAGAAAGAGTAACAATTAAAGGCAACATCATCGTTGGTGAAGGCACGGAAATTTTGAATGGAAGTTATATTATCGGACCCTGTTACATTGGAAAGAACTGTAAAATAGGGCCTAATACATTTATAAGGCCTTATACTTCAGTCGGAAACAACTGCCACATCGGAAACGCAGTTGAAATCAAAAATTCAGTAATTATGAGCAATACAAATGTCCCTCATTTAAGTTATGTAGGAGATTCAATAATCGGAGAACACTGCAATTTGGGGGCGGGAACAAACATCGCAAATTTACGGCACGATAATGCATGCATAAAGGTTACGCTCAATGACAAAGTAATAGACAGCGGAAGAATTAAGCTGGGGGCAATAATCGGAGATAATGTAAAGACGGGAATAAATACCACAATTCTTCCCGGAACTGTTATTTATCCAAATGCGAGAATAAACGCCGGTGAGATTGTGAAATGGGTTGTTAAATAAGAAAGTTATTTGAACGAATTATGAAATATTTGCTGTTAAAAATTAAAGCAAGATGGACACAAAACAATTAATTGGAAAATTTATAAAATCCGGACTTATGGTTGATAGAGAAATAATAGAAGAAATTGTAAAACGAGAAGATGATGAAATTTATAAAGGATTGTTTGAGATAGTGCAAAAAGATGATTACTGGAAGCGAGATGGACCAGGAGACTCATGGTGTCCGTATCATGTATTTTTTATACTGGGTTTGAAGGGAGATGAAAAGTCCTTTGAAATATTGAAATATATGATAAGTCAGAGAACCGAAGAATTGGATGACTGGATTACAGAACATTTATCGGCTATATTGTATTCTTTTGGTCTGGGATATTATGACAACATCAAAAGTATCGCACTGGATAAATCTTCGGATATGTATGTTAGAATTGCCGCAATTGAAACATTGTGTGCAAAGGCAATTTTAAATCCGGATGTTAAGGAGAGAACTGTTGAATTGTGCAAACAATTTTTAAGAGAGGAGGAAGATAAACTTCTAATATCTCTTGCTCTGCCAGATATAGCCGAGATAAGAAATAAGGAATTATTTGAATTGGTAAAGGAATCACACGAACGATGTGACACGGGACCATTCCGAATATGTGATATGGATGATCTGAAGGATCTTTATGAAGGAACAGGCACACATAAAGAGTATATTCGATGCACAAGTAATCTGTGGGATCATTTCTCGGATAAAAATCTGAACTATTATTTTGAAAGATATTATGGTGGACGAAAGACAGAAAAATACCCTGATGTTGTGAGCGACGAGAAAAACAAAAAGAGAGAAAAAACAGGAAGAAACGATCCCTGTCCTTGCGGAAGCGGGAAAAAATATAAAAAATGCTGTGGAAATCCGGCAAAATTAAAATAACATGACTATCGGGCTAAATTTTCTGGGTCGTAATTCCGAATGGATACCGTTACACTCTGTTGTTAATTTAAATTTATTTGATATTAATTTAATTTATTCAACCTCAAATTTTAAAACTCAAAATGTCAAAAATTATTTCATTGGAAGAAGCAAAAAAAATTACAGGTGCAAATATTACTCCGATTCAAAGAACTGAAATTTTAAAAATAAAAGACATGCTCAAATTTAATGTATTTGCAGACAGAGTTTTAGCAGATGATGTTGTTGCATGCCTTAATATTCCTCCTTTTGATAGAGCAGCAATGGACGGATATGCTGTCATGTCTGAGGATACACAAAAAGCAGGTTTAGAAAATCCCGCAGAGTTAAAATTTATCGCGAGCATTTTTGCAGGACAAAGAATTTCAACAGCATTAAAAAACGGAGAGTGCATGTATGTTACAACCGGTTCTGTGCTTCCGGTTAACGCCAATGCAGTTGTTATGATAGAAGATACAAAAAGAGATGGAAATAATGTCTCAATTTTTAAATCGTTGAAATTATTGGAAAATATAGGAAAAGAAGGAGAAGATATAAAAAAAAGCACTGTTGTGTTAAGAAAAGGGGAAATTTTAACACCTGCAAAAATCGGCGTATTGGCGGCAATCGGAGTTAAAAATATAGAGGTCTATTCAATCCCGAAAGTGGCAATATTCGGAACAGGCAATGAAATTATTGATGTCGGAAAAAATTTAACGCCCGGAAAAATTTATGATATAAATTCTTATACGCTCGCAGCCGTTATTAAAAAAGCAGGTTGTATTCCCGTTGTGCTTAAAATTGCAGGAGATAAAGAAGAAATTTTACAAAAACGGCTTGAGGAAGCACTACAATACGATGTTGTCATAATTTCCGGAGGGAGTTCTGTCGGTGAAAAGGACTTATTAAGCAAAATTGTTGAAGGTAATGGAAAAATTTTATTTCACGGCGTCAATATTAAACCCGGAAAGCCGACATTATTTGGGAATGTGAATGGCAGACCGGTTTTCGGAATGCCTGGAAATCCCACATCATGCCTGATGAATGCTTATATATTTTTACTTCCGGCATTGCGAAAAATTGCTCATCTTCCTTTTGAAAGAAAAATCGTAAAGGCAAAAATGTCTGAAAAATTTATTTCAAAATCAGACAGGCACTTATTTGTTACCGTAAAACTGGAAAACGGATATGCAAAAGCGGTCTATAAAACATCGGGGGCAATAACGAGTATGAGCGAGGCGGATGGTTTCATTGAGATTCCAACAGATAAAAAGGTGATTGAAATGTCTGAAGAAGTTGATGTCCATTTATTTTGAGAAAAATTGGATGAATGCTTATACATTTAACAGTATAAGGATAGGCAAATGCTTATACATTTTAGAATATAAGAATACAGATGTGCTTATACATTTTAGAGTATAAAGATATAAATACATATACTCGTAATTGTATAAAGTTAACAACAAAATGAACATAGATGAAAAAGAACATTTGTTGAAATATACATTTGAAAAGTTAGCTGAAGCACCGAAGCTTGTTGAAACCTATTTGAAACATATACATGGACACAGGAATGCCTACTTTGAACTCAAGAGGTATACAGATAACTTTATGAAGGACGAAAACTCAGAGAATGCCGAAAGGATCATTGTGTTGCCTGGCTTAAGAGGTGTTGGGAAAACTACTATGGTTTTTCAGATTTACGATTATCTGACAACTGAGAAAAAAATCTCTCACGATAGAATCTTGTATTTTTCAGCTGATGAGTTAAAAGCATATTTGGGTAAAAAAATTCTTGATGTTATTGACACATTTATTCGTGACATTCATAGAACTTCTCCTACGTATCTGGAAGAAAAGTTATTTATTTTTGTTGATGAGGCGCATTATGATCCTGAATGGAGCGAAACCGCAAAGGTCTTATTTGATAAAAGCAGGAAAATTTTTATGATTTTTACAGGATCATCTGCATTAAGTTTAGAATTAAATGTGGATGCAGCCAGACGAGCAACGAAAGAAATGGTCTTTCCAATGAACTTCTCAGAATATTTGATATTAAAGTACGGATTGGTTTTACCGAAAAACACATCTGAAAGTATTATGGACCTGATTTTTCACAGCAATGATGACCTTTTTGTTGAAAACGTTATTCTAAAAGAAACAGAACTCATAAAAAAACTCTTATCTTTAAAAATAAGGAAACCGATAGAGAAGGAATGGGATGATTTTGTTTGCTTTAATGGATTTCCATTTACTTTAAATATGACTCAAACTGAATCGCATGAAAAAATATATGCTATGATTGAAAGAGTTGTAGAAAAAGATGTATTTTCTATACAGTCCTTTAATACAAACACACGAAATACCGTCTTTAGAATATTAAGTTTTTTGGCATTACAATCTCCGGGGGGAACATCTGATGCTAAACTTTCCAAATATCTTGGTGTGTCACCAACATTAGTGCAGAGTATATTGAACGCTATTGAAAAGACCCACCTCATTTTTAGTATTAAACCCTATGGTGGAGCTGGCAAAACAATAAGAAAGCCGTGGAAATATTATTTTCTTTCTCCTTCAATAAATGTTGCAATAAGGTCTAAACTTGGACATTTTGATATAACTGATGGGCACATGTTTGGGATATTTCTTGAGACCCTTGTTGCTTCATCCTTAATAAGAATGAAAGAAACATCAAATTCATTTATAGGAATATTTTATGATCCTGATGAAGAAGGAGTTGACTTTTTGATTCAGGATGGAGAAGGAAACATAATTCCAATAGAAGTCGGTTACGGAAAAAAAGATAAACGTCAGATTGAAATGGCAATTGAAAAATATAATTCAAAATGGGGAGTAATCGTCAGCGAATGTCAGAGAATCAAAAAAGACGGCAATCTTGTATATATTCCGTTTACAATATTTTCATTTATATAGCATACATTCCGCACTTTTAAATTAAAAATTGGATTTACCTGTAAGATTTCGCAGATTATTTTCAAAAAAGTCAAAAGTTTGTAAAATTATTCCAAAAAATGAGATTAAATTAAAAAAATTTGATCGGATGTGCGGAATGTAGGATATAGGTTATAATTTAAAATTTATTGTCTAAAAATTTAAAATGCGTATAACGGTTGGAATTACAGGACAAGCGGAGCAGTCATTGCCATGCGATTTTTGGAAATTTTTAAAAATTTAAACACAATATTAAATTTTATTAAATCCTAATTACAGATTAAAATTTATAATTATTCAATCAAATCATAACCATGGAAGAAAAAACTATTGAAGATAAAGATATAAAAGCAGAAATTTTAAAATGCCTTAATGAAATGGGAACAAATGTAAAAAATATACTCCTTTTTGGTTCAAGGGCAACGGGCAAATATGATAAATATAGTGATTGGGATTTTTTAATTGTCGTTAAAGAAAACATGACATTAACGAGAAAAAGAGAGGTAGCACACAAGATAAGAAAACGCCTCGCAGAATTTTATATGCCTTGTGATGTGTTGGTTAGATCGGAAAAGGAAGTAGAGGAACGAAAAAATGTGATTGGCAGTATAATTAAAAGTGTAATAAAAGAAAGCGTACCACTATGATCGGGATTACCGGATTAATCCTCGCTATGCGATTTTTGGAAATGCTTTTTTAGAAAAAAAGTAAACCCCGGAATAAATTTATAAAATTTAAAATATTACATAAAATGCGCATCATAGTTGGAATTACGGGAGCAAGCGGGGCAATACTCGCCAAGCGATTTTTGGAAATTTTGAAAAATTTAAAAATAGAAACGGATTTGATCATCACGGATGAGGGCAGAGCAGTAATAAAAGATGAAATAAACAATGAGACAGGGAATGAAATAAGAAATGAAACAACCAGCAATGAAGCACTAAAAGAAATTGAAAATCTGGCAGCAAAAATTTTTAACATAAATGATTTTTCAGCAGATATTGCGAGCGGTTCTAATTGTTATGGAAAAAACAAAAGGGATGCGCTCGTTATAATTCCATGTTCAATGAATACAGTTGCAAAACTTGCCGGCGGGATTTCAGATAACCTGATTTTAAGGACATGTGATGTTATGCTTAAAGAAAACAAAAAGGTAATTGTTGTTCCAAGAGAATGCCCTCTTAATTACAACCATCTGGAAAATTTGTTAAAACTGAAAGGACTGAATATAGTGATTATTCCGCCTGTGCTGACATTTTATCACGAGCCGAAAACAATAGAAGATATGATTAACTTTACAATAGGAAAAATTTTGGACAATCTGGATATTGAACACAATATTGTCAAAAGGTGGAAAAATTAAATTTAAATAAAAATTTTAAAATTTAAAATGAAAACAAAAACATACATAATTGACTTTCACGGCACAATCGTAAAGGGCTATGATCTGGAATATAAATTTTATCAGGAAATTTTTGCAAACAAAGGTCTAAAGATAAAGGCGGAACTGTTTTTGCGTCTGGCAGATATGTACATTCACAAAAAAAAAGACGATTTGAGCGAAATTTATAATGTTTTTGAGGACTGCCTTAATACCCTGAATTTGAAGGAAGCAGAGATTGAAAAATGTATGAAAAAATCATCGGATAAATTTTCGGTTCCGGAAGATGTTGCTCAGACATTAAAAAATTTAGAAAATAAGATTATCATAAGCAGAGGGATTGAAAATTTAATAAAAATTGCCTTAAAGGACTATGAAATTAATGTCTATGGAAATTTACTTGAAAGAAGCAAAAACCGGTGGAAAATAAGAAGAGACATAATGACTGCAAACGATAAATTAATGAAATTGAAGGAAATCTGCAACAGAGAGGACTGCGGAAAATTGATTGTGCTCGGCAATGGAAACAGCGATGTTGAAATTTTAAAATACGCAGATGTTCCGGTTGTAACATACAATGCACCCAAACAGATAAAGAAAATAGTTATGGAAAAAAACGGGATGATATTGAAAAAAGGAAAATTTTATGAAATGCTGGATTTATAAATTTTCTTCCATATCAGCATCTGCATCATTATTTGCATCAGCATCACTCGTATCCTTATACTTTATCGCTTCAAGTATTGCCTTATGCATCCTCCTTATAAATTCAATCCGTTATTCATATTTCAGAACATCCATTTAATATCTTTAAATCTCAATTAATTTAACCAATATAATATCTAAATAAATTTGTTATACTGTGTAAAAATGATTAATACAAACATTCAAACGATATATGCAGGAATTTCACAGCTTACACATAACGAAAAGATACTCGTTCTCTATAAATTAGCGTTGGATATTTATGGACATTTGGAGCGAGGTAAAAAAATCAATATCTATGACATAAAAGGAGTGGGTAAGGAAATATGGGAAGGTATTGATGCCCAGGAATATGTTAATGAACAAAGGGAATCATGGAAATAAAAAGTGTAATTGGGAAACACAGAAGGATAATGTTTGATACTGCTCCGATTGTGTACTTCATTGAGGAGAATAAAGATTTTAGCAATATCACTGATGAAATATTCAAATTAATAAATGACTCCCATGGCTATTATTATCCCTTTTCATCAGTAATTACGCTCATAGAAGTTCTGACACAACCCTTTAAAAAATCAAGAATGGATCTGGTGAAAAAATATAGGGAGTTTCTTCTGAATGCAAGTAATTTTACAATCTATTCCATAGATCCGATAGTTGCAGAAAAAGCGGCAGAACTGAGAGCACAATATGCGATAAAGACACCGGATGCCATTCAACTTGCAGTGGCAATAGAAAATATAGTGAATTCACTAACTTTTGATACCTTTGAAGTGAATTCACGAGTATAGTAAATTTAAGCAATTTCAAATTCGCAGAGAATTTGAAATATGAGAGCGAAGCGAACTTAAAGTTGATAAATTTACTATAATGCAACTCTTTTTATAACAAATGATAAGGAGTTAAAGAGGATTAAAGAGATAGAAGTGCTAGTATTGGCAGAGTATGTATAAGCCAAATTACTAAAAATTTTAAAATTTATCCCAAACCAAAATTTTCTTCTGAATTATTCATTTCGTTATCCTTATATTCGTTATCCTTATACTTTATCGCTTCAAGTATTGCCTTATGCATCCTCCTTATAAACTCAATCCGCTCTTCATACTTCAGAACATCCATATATCCCTGTGCAACTAAATTAAATGCAAACGGCGAAGGAATTGTCGTATTAATATATTCAACTTTAATCCTTCCTTCCCCGATCCACCTTAGTATTTTACCTGCATTTTTCACATCCATAAAATCCTCAATAACCTCTCTCCTCGCTTCCTTCAAAATGGGAAAATTTTCATTCAGTTCCTTCACAAAATTCAGCAAAATTTTACTGCTAAACTGCTGCTTCCCCACGCTCTTTCGCACTCCTTTATACTGTCTCAAAATCATCAGAGAACGACCCGCACAGTGCCTGAATCTTCTCGTCAATACCTCTGTTTTGTCAATTGCCTTAATTAAAATTTCCACCAGATTTTCCGGATTTAAATTTTCAAATGCCTGCAGCGCCTTAATCTTTCCCTCAGCACTTAAATAGAATCCATTATCAGATATTGAAATACCTATGTCCTTTCTTTCCGTCTTTGAAATGATATAAGCAATCGCCCTTGATAAAGCATCATTGACCCTTTTTCCGAATAATGAATGAAATATAACAAATTTCCGGTTTCCGTAGCCGGTGTAAAACTCAATGAGCAGACGACTGGCATGCGGAATTTTTGCGTATAAAAACTGCTCCCTGAAATATTCATAGACCGAATTTGCCGCATTGAAATCAACATATAAATAGTCGGCGATAAATTTTATTATTAAATTTTTATCCGATGTTTTAAATTTTTCCTCTAAAAGCGAGCGAAATTTCTGAATTTCAAGTGCGAGTCCGAAAGATAACGGCAATTGTTCTGAAAACCATGACGGAATTGTCGGAGGTCCAGAGCAATTATTAACATAAGCAATCATTCCCCGAGTATATTCAAATCTGTAAATTTTTCCGCCAAGAACAAATATATCCTTGCTCTTTAATTTTTCAAGAAAGTCCTCATCAATCTTTCCGATTACTTTATTTTCACTTGCTAATTTAACGAGAACGAATGACTCATCGGGAATCGTGCCAATATTTGTTGAGTACAGAACCCTTGCTAATTTTCCCCTTCTCCCGAATAAATTTTTTTCGTAATTGAGCCAGATTTTTCCGTAAACATATCTTTCTTCTAAACTGCTGTACTCTCCGGCAAGATAACTCATCACGCCCATAAAATCGTCTTTTGATAAATTTTTGTAGCAGTAACTTCTCTTTATTAAATCATAAGCATTATCAATATCCCAGTCATCTTCAATTGCCATCCCGAAAATTTGCTGCGAAAGAACATCAAGACAATTTTGAGGAATATCAATTTCGTCAATCCTTCCTTCAACGGCGTTTTTAAGTATTACTGCGCATTCAACAAGGTCATCCCTGTCAATAACGATAATTATTCCATTTGATTTTTCATGCAAACGATGTCCACTTCGTCCGATTCGCTGGAGTGCCCTCGCAACTGATTTCGGAGAACTTATAAGAACAACCAAATCAATATAGCCAATATCAATGCCAAGTTCGAGTGATGTGCTGCTGACAATCGCCTTTAATTTTCCTTCCTTTAATTTATTTTCAGCTTCCAATCGCAGTTCCTTTGAAAGCGAGGAATGATGAGCCATTATATTGTCATTGTAAAAATTTTTAAATTTCTCCTTTAAATGAAATATAACGCTTTCTGTCCCGCTTCTTGTATTTGTGAATACTAATGTTGTTTTGTGTTCCTGAATCAGGCGGTGCAGCAGGGAATAAGTGGCATTACTTAACTCTTCCGGAGTGGACTCCATTATATTTTCAACCGGACAAACAACCTTAATATCCATCTGCTTTAAAAAATTTACATCAACAATCTTGCAGTCCCTTGGTTTTCCTCTTTCATATCCGGCCAAAAATTCGGCTATTTTTTCAAGCGGTGCAACCGTTGCACTTAATCCGATTCTTGTCCATCTTCCGGCTAAATTTTGCAGTCGTTCAAGTGTTAGAGTTAAGTGTACTCCTCTTTTGTTTTCCGCAAGAGAATGAATTTCATCAACGACAACATACTTTACATCTTTTAATTTCTCCTTAAATTTAGGGGCACAAAGAACTATTGCAAGCGTTTCAGGAGTTGTTATTAATATGTGGGGGGTCTTTTTTAACATTTCAGTTCTCTTTGTTTGCGTTGTATCTCCTGTCCTTACTGCAACCCTGATGCCAAATTTTTTTCCCGAAATTTTTTCAAGCTCATTTAACGGCTCATTTAAATTTTTCTCAACATCATTATCAAGTGCTTTTAACGGAGAAATATAAATACAATAGACCTTATCTTCCAGTTCGTTCCTGTCTGCAAGTTTGATTAATTCATTTAAAATTGAAAGAAATGCTGCAAGTGTTTTCCCGCTTCCGGTCGGAGAAGAAATCAAAACATTTTGCCGATTATGGATATCCATTACGGCATACTTCTGGGGAACGGAAAATTTACCAAATTTAGCCATAAACCATTCCCTTACTATCGTGTGCAAAATTTTATAAATTTCCTCGTCAGTATAAATTTCCTGCTGTTGTTCAATCACTTTTGTTTTTCAATCTTAAAGATTTATGTTTTTATAGTATTATAAATAGTATGCGATTTACTTATCGGGAAAGTATAAGATTCTCTTATCTGGAAAGTATAACCCCATTTCATTTGGATATTTCCAAATCTCTGCGTTTTGAAAATAAGTTACGTTCACTTCGTTCCCGTATTTCAAACAAGTTTGAAATCGCTTCGCTCTCATATTTTCAAAAACTTCGTTTTTGAAAATCACCTCGCTGTTGCTCAGATATTTTCAAAACTCTACGTTTTGAAAATAACAATTTTAGTATCCTCTCAATAAAACAAGGTAAATTGAATTATCTATATCTACTTTACGAGTGAAAAATACTAAATTTTTATATTTACGCTCACTTTCTTCGTGTATTTTAAATTATAAATTTAAAATTGCCCTGAAATTTTGAGAGGATACAATTTTAGTTATTTCAAAATCTTACAGATTTTTAAAGATTGAAATCTCAAAGATTTCAGTAAGATTTGCCCGAAGGGCTTTTCTTGTTACAAAGGCAAATTCAGGTTTTTTATTTCTATATTTAAGTTCAATCTTAATTAATATCAAATTTTTTCATCAATTTTATAAAATGGAACACAAAAAAACAGGATTTGGAGATCCCAAACTGGATGATCTGTTGGAAAGCATTCACAAAAGCATCAAACAAGACGAATACAAAGATGAAAGTGCAGTAGAACTTATAAAAAGAATGAGGAGAGAAACTACACATCGCGCGGGTGTTTAATTTTGATTTTAAACGCGGATTCAAGTTTCTTATTTCCCACGAGTTTGCTATCCATTGTTACAAACACATCAGCGTTTTCTGTTATTGCAGTTGCGAGATTTAAAGCATCCATTGGTTCTACTCTGCTTTCAATTTTTTTTATTTTTTCAACTATTGCATATGTCTCAAATTGCGGTGCTGAAAAATCAATTTTTCTTTTATTTACTAAGTCAGTAATAAAAAGTGATACTTTGCCGCCTTCTGTTTCTTCCTCAAATTTTTTGATTGAACACATAACTATTTCACCAAGAGCAGAAACAGATAAAGCACTCCTGCATTTGTAGCCAACCTTGTTCAAATAATTTTTACAATCTTCGCATTCTTTTTGTTGTATTAAAACTTCTATTACAACACACGCATCTATATGATGTAATGGCAAATTCTGCCACTTTCGCTCCAACCTGTTTTTAGTTTTATTTTTCATCTTTCCCTATTTTTTGTATTTGGGCTATAAATTAGATTGTGTTAACCATATATGAATTTTGATATTTGGCATTTTTAATTAAACAATTCCTTAACTGCGGGGTGCAAAATTTCATAAATTTCCTCATCGGCATAAATTTCTTGTTGTTGTTCAATCACTTTTGTTTTTCGATCTTGTTAATATCCGTCATTTTTGATATAAAGATAAGTTATTTTCTATTACAAACTGATGTCTTGCGTTTTGAAAATTTTATTAATCCATTGTCAAATTAACATTAAAAAATTAACATTAAAATATAAATATGGAACTTCCTGTTTTAGTAATTCAATATTAGTTATTCTTAATTAATGACAATTTAATTATTTATAATCTAACTTAATCTGATTACTTAACATGGCCGAATTAGTTGTGGCTATCCCCGAAGAACTGGAACAGGATATGAAAGAATTTTCAGGAGTAAACTGGAATCTGGTTGTAAGAAGGCTGCTCAAGTCAGAAATAGAAAAAATGTTGGAGTTAAAGGAAAAATTATCAGGGAGTAAATTTACAGAATGTGATGTAAAGGAACTATCTGATAAAATCAATAAAGACCTCTCCAGGAGATTTATAGAATCCATACAATCAGGATAAATTAAAATGTTATTAGTGGTTGATACCAATGAAGTGCTTTCTGCATTATTATCAAAAAGCGGGTCATTTGATGTATTTTTATCAAATGCTTCTTTTAAAAGATACGAATTCATTGCCCCGGAATTTATGTTTTTTGAAATCGGCAGAAATTTTGGAGAAATTGTCACAAGAAGCAAGTTATCTTCAGAAGTGCTTGGCGAGACATTTAAATTTATTAAAGACCAAATTGACTTTATACCATTTAACGAGTTCAACGAATGTGTAAAAGAAGCGGAGGAATTGTCTCCGCATATAAAAGATATACAATATTTTGCTCTTGCAGTAAAATTTAAGTGTCCTGTCTGGTCGGAAGAAAAATCATTTAAGAAACAAAACAAAATACCTGTGTTTTCAACTTATGACTTAATACAGAATATAAAATTATATAAATTTTTGATTTTACAAAATTTTCACGAATAAATTTTATAAATTTCTATGGAATTGCAATTATGTTTTTATGCTCTGCTTTTTATATTCTTTTTCTCCTTTACACAAACAACCCCGCTTACCTTTTCATAAAATTTAACCTCAAACCCGACATTTCTCAACCTGTTCATTATTCCTTTTTCAACTGATTTATTTCTGTATTTGCTGCCTGGTTTAGAAACATAATGAAATAATTTTCCGCCTGACTTTAATACGCGATATAAATTTTTATAAAATTTTTCTCCGTACAACTCTCCCGCCCTTGAAAGTGTGGGAGGGTCATGAATAATGTAATCAAAACATTCGTCATCAAATTTTTCTATTTCATCGTATGCCTCACCCATAATTGATTTTATGTTTTTACCGGTAAATAATTCCGCTGAATATTCATTATTCTTCGCAATTTCAATTACATTTTCATCTTTTTCTATCGTAACAACTCCCTCCGCACAGTGTGATGCCGCAATTGTCGTATATCCCAGTCCGGTACATATATCCAGAACCCTTCCTTTCTTAATCCCTAAAATTTTTACCTTGTTTTCGGCGTCCCTTTTCGGAGATGTCCATTTTATGCAGTGCATAAGAATTCCGTCAATCATCAGTGCGGGATAATCATCCGTGGGTATCAACTTATAAACAGTCATTGTCTTCTTGTTTTTAAATAAAAATTTCCAAAAACATTAAATTTTGCAAATGATGCAGCAGGTCACACCTTTCTCGTAATTATAAAATCAATTAAATTCAGAAGCACATTCTTGCTATCGTTGTTAATATCTGCCGTTGCTCCCGTAAAAATTTCTCTTGCTTTGTTTGCGAATTCATTTGCCTTTTCCCTTGCATAATCAATGGACTTGTACTTTTTCATTAAATTTAAAACATATCTGACATCATCATCCGTCTTATCGGTTCTTTTTTTTCGGTATATTTCTATGACTTTCTTTTTCTCACTCGCAGTGCATTTTCTTATAACATCGGCGAATATCAGAGTAAGCTTTCCCTCTCTTATGTCTCCTGCAATTTCCTTTCCGTAAATTTTTTCATCTCCGGTTAAATTTAAAACATCGTCCTGTATCTGGAATGCCTTGCCGATTGCATCTCCGAATGGCTGAATAAATTTAGTCATTTCCGCATCAACACCCGCAATTTTGGCGCCTAAAATCATAGGAGTTATAATTGAATAAAGACATGTCTTGCCTTCAACAATATTGTAGAAGTCACCATCTGAAAAGTCCTCTTTGACATTTTCCGTCCAGTAAATTTCCAGATACTGTCCGGCGGCAGTCCTTTCAAGCGAGTTGTACATAATATCTATTATTTCAAAAGTCATATCGTCGCCTAAAATTTCCCGGTTTTTACGAAGCACATTCATCATTATTAAGTACAATGCGTCGCCTGCATTCACTGCAATCGGGATTCCGTAAATTTTATGCAATGCAGGTTTTCCTCTCCGTATATCGGAATCATCTTCAATGTCGTCGTGAATCAAAATCCATTCCTCGCTCAGTTGCATCGCAACAGCGGTATTTATTGCTTTGTCTGCATCTCCTCCGAACATCTCATTTGTACTTAAAACCAGAAACGGACGCAGATATTTTCCTTTTCGTAGCGGATATTCCATTAAAATTTTATAGTGGTCAGCAGGTTCTTTTTGCGGAATCTCCTCTATTAACTTATCAAAGACCTTTTCCCGGTATTCCTCTAAAATTTTCAAAAAATCCATAGTTATAAATTTATAGTTTTTTGTGTAGCAGATAAAAAATTTCAAAATTTCCAATTTAAAAATCTTGTAGATTTTTAAAGATTGAAAATCTTGTAGATTTTCAGTAAAATCGTAGATTTTTGCATATTCAAAAGGAATTTTTGAATATCTCCGAACGTCAGCGAGGTGATCTTTTTTTGGTCCAACTTTTTTACTTATGTAATCTAAAAAAAGGTGGGTGTTGAATCTCCTTTATTAAATGAGCAAAGACCCTTTCCCGGTATTCCTCTAAAATTTTCAAAAAATCCATAATTATATTGTTAACTGATGTCTTGCGTTTTACTTTTTTAGTTATTAAATTTACTTATACTGGAAAAATTTCCAATTTAAAAATCTTGTAGATTTTTAAAGATTGAAAACTTGTAGTTTTCAGTAAAATCATAGATTTTTGCATCTTTTTTCGCCTGCATTTTTTTACCAATCATGACTCAAAAAAAGGCGGTCTTATTTACCGATAAATTTTGCGAGGTCTATCATACGACATGAATATCCCCATTCATTATCATACCACGCTAAAACCTTAACTAAATTTCCGTTAACATTTGTCAGTGCGAGGTCAACTATTGCAGAATGCTGATTTCCGGTATAATCAATTGAGACCAGTGGCTCATCGGATGTTGCCAATATTCCTTTTAATTCGTTTTTGGATGCATTAATAAATTTCTCATTAACATCCTTTGTATTTGTCTCCTTTTCGGTAACAACTACCAGATCCACAATTGACACATCAGGTGTCGGAACTCTTAAAGCAAATCCGTCCATCTTCCCGGATAATTCGGGAATTACTACTCCGATTGCTTTAGCAGCACCTGTTGATGTCGGAATCATTGAAAGTCCGGCTGCTCTTGCTCTTCTCAAGTCCTTATGAACGGCATCCAATATAATCTGGTCATTTGTGTAAGCATGAACAGTTGTCATAAAGCCCTTTTTTATTCCGAAATTTTTCAACAGGACATTTGCCACGGGAGCGAGACAATTTGTCGTACAGGATGCATTTGAAATTACATCGTGCTTTTCCGGATTATACATATTCTCATTAACTCCCATAACGAGCGTAGCATCGGCATCTGAGGATGGCGCAGAAATGATGACCTTTTTTGCGTGACTCAGGTGTTTTGCAGCGTCGTCTCTTTTTGTAAATCTTCCGGTTGATTCTATTACAACATCAACATCATACTTATCCCATAATATATTCGCAGGATCCTTTTCCGCAAATACATCTAATTTTTGTCCGTCTATTATCAAAGAATTCCCTTCTGTTTTTACTTCTCCTTTAAATTTTCCGTGCACAGAATCATATTTAAGTAAGTGAGCAAGTGTTTTTGCATCAGTTAAATCATTTACTGCTACAAATTCCACACCATTTTTGTTTTCTTTATTCATTCCCGCCCTGAAAATCATCCTTCCGATCCTTCCAAATCCGTTTATACCTATTTTTATCTTTGCCATTTTGAAATTTTTATACTTATATATATAATTAGGAAATGAACAATAAAAATTTTATTCACCTATTAGAAAAATATTATGTTGAAATTTGTGCAGCAAAATTTTCTAAAATTTCATACTGATGTCACAAATCAAAAATAAGAGGTAAAAATAAAAATTTAAAAAAATAAAATAAAAAATTTAAAGTCAGTTATGGTTAGCCATATAACATTCTGCATATCTTTATATCATCCTTATATTACCTATATTGCTCTTTTCATAACCTGTTTGTCCATGGAACGATGGGCTTTTGACCATATCCGGCGCTGAAATACCTGTTAAAATTGCTATTGCTTCCAGCTCGTCACCCATTCCCTGCTCAACTCTTGCTCCGAATACTACATTTGCATCCTGCGGGAAATTTTGAGTTATAAGTTCTCCAACTTTTGTAACATCGTTTAAACTTGTATTTGGGCCTCCGGTTATATGAATTAACGCTCCCCGCCCTTTGTTAATTTCCATATTTAGAAGCGGGTGATATAAGACACCATCTGTTGCCTGGTTGATCTTATCGGGACCTGCTCCTCTTCCGACGCTGATTGTTGATATATCTCCGTTTGTCATAACTGCTTTAAGGTCGGCGAAATCCATATTAATCAAACTTGGTTCTAAAATTGTCTTTGAGATTCCTCTAACCGAAGTAGCTGTTATCTTGTCCGCAGCTGCAAATGCATCATTGATGGGAACATTTGGTGCATATTCCAAAAGCTTATTATTATCTATTATAACAACCGTATCTGCATACTTTCTCAGGTTTTCTATCCCTTCTCTTGCTTTTTGTGTTCTTGCTCTTTCTAATTTAAACGGAAAGGTTATAACTGCAACAACCAAAGCACCCATATCTTTTGCAATTTTTGCTATTACGGGTGCTGCACCCGTACCTGTTCCTCCACCCATTCCAGCTGTCAAAAATAACAAATCAACCCCTTCCATCTGTTGGGCAAGTAACTGGTTGCTCTCTATTGCCGCTGCTTCCCCGACATCAGGAAATCCTCCTGCACCCATTCCTCCCGTGGTCTTTGCTCCGATTAAAATCCTCGTCATGTTTCCTTTTAAATTCATCAGGTGAACTTTGTCCGTGTTTGTTGCTATTAACTTTACTCCTTCATTTCCAAGACCTGCAATTGCCAGTCGTTCAATATTATTACTTCCTGCGCCCCCTGCACCAACTACCATAATTTTTGGAGCCGCATAAGTCCCGATATCTCCGATTATTCCTTGTCCTTTAAATATTTCTTCTGCCATTTTTATAAATTTAATGTTATTTGTTTTATACTAGTATGTTAATTTAAAATTAAAAAAGATTAAAAAAATTAAAAAATAAATTTTTCTTTGGTTTTGCTGCCTTTATTGTTATTACCCGTGGTTCTTATAAGTAGGTTATTCCCAGATCATCAAAAATACTTATTGGTGAAGAGGCATATCTACTGCCCTTCCCACTTCCTGCAACAGGAATACTCAGCCCTTTTACACCCGTAAGTATTGCTACTACTTTAATTTTGTCTCCAAGTTTTTCATCAATTCTTGCGCCCCATACAACATTTGCGTCCTTTTTGACACTCTTACTTATGCCATCTCCAATAGCATGTGCTTCATTCAGAGTCATATTTGCTCCTCCGGTTATGTGAATTAATGCACCTTTAATATCACTGTAATCCACATCAAGCAAAGGCCTGTTCAATGTTGATGAGATTGCCTGCTTGACCTTATCCGGACCATCACCTTCACCGACACAAATCAAAGAAATTTCTTTATTTCCCATTGTTGATCTTATATCTGCAAAGTCCAGATTTATTAAGCTCGGAGTCATAATTGTCTCTGTAATGCCCTGAACAGCATCCTGAATCACTTTGTCTGCGAACATAAATGCCTCATTCATCGGCATATTTGGCACAACAGTACGCAATTTCTCATTGTCTATTACAACAACAGTATCGCAGTATTGCATTAGTCGTGCTATCCCTTCTTTCGCCTTCTCTTTTCTTGCTCTTTCAAGATTAAACGGATAGGTTACTATTCCTACAACGATTGCACCTGCCTGTTTTGCTATCTTAGCTACTACAGGTCCCGCACCTGTTCCTGTTCCACCGCCCATACCTATTCCCAAAAACACAAGATTGGGCTTTCCCACTGCTTGCTGTATAAGATTAAAGGACTCTTCTGCTGCTTTTTCACCAACCTCGGGATAACCGCCTGCTCCCATGCCTCTTGTCATCTTTCCCCCTATCAATACCTTTGTAATAGGTACTTTGCCTTCTTTAACCATCTCAACTAATGCCCTTTTATCCGTATTTATAGCAATCAACCGGGTACTTTTCTTACATGTTGGCGAAAGTCCTGCTTCTGAAAGACGGGTAATACTATTACATCCTCCTCCACCAACACCTATTACATCAATCTTTGGATCTTCAAGTTCAATACCTTCTGCACCCAAAATATTTTTCAACGCTTCCTGTTCCCTCGCAAGTGCTTCTGCATCTTCAATTAAAACCGGCCTTTGCCTTGTTTGTGCTTCTGGTAGTTGTACATATTCCTGCTGCGGTTGAGGGATATTTCCATGGGGTTGCTGATAACCAGGCTGTGTTTGTTGAACTCCATATCCCTGTTCCGGTTGCGTATAACCCTGATTCTGTGGCTGATAACCAGGCTGTTGTTGTTCCGGTTGAGAGTAGCTTCCGGCTCCACCTGCTGGCCATGCTGGTTCATATACTTTTTTTGGCTGTGTTTGCTGCGGTTGAAATTGCTGCTGTGCCGGTTGGGATTGTACATTAATTCTACTTCTCCCTATTGGAACATTACTTTCTCCTGACAGGAGATTACTCTTTATTCCTGTCATAATTAAAACAATCTCCACTTCGTCCCCCATTTTTTCATTTACTCTTGCACCCCATATCACAGGAGCATTTTGACTTACATTTTCTGTAAGATTAGTTCCTGCTTTATTTGCATCATTCAGCGAAAGCGTTGAACCTCCCGTAATGTGAATCAAAGCACCTGTTGCACCCATAGTATCGACTTCCAGTAAAGGCTGGTTTTTAACTGCTGCTACTGCATCCTCAATCTTCTTTGGACCTCTTCCCCGGCCCACACTTATCATTGCCATTCCACCTGTTTTCATTATTGCCATAAAGTCAGCAAGATCAAGATTTATTAAACTTGGAACAAGTATAGAATGAGTTATTCCGTCTATTGCCTTTCCGATAACATCATCTGCAATTTTAAATGCTTCATCCATCGGTAAATTCGGTGCATACTGAACTAACAGGTTATTATCCAAAACAATGACTGTGTGTGAGACCTGCTTTAACTTATCAATACCTTCTCTTCCCTTTATAACCCTTGCACGCTCAAGTTTGAAAGGAAATGTTACAACACTTATAACTATTGCTCCGATATTTCTTGCAATTTTTGCTACTATGGGTGCTCCACCTGTTCCTGTTCCGCCTCCCATACCTGCAGAGATAAATACAATTCGTGCCCCTTCAAGTGCTTGTACAATATCCTGATTGCTTGCTACTGCTGCTTCTTCACCAATATTAGGATAACCACCTGCACCTTGTCCCCCTGTTAATTTTGCACCTATTAAAATTTTCTTTATTCTCAAATCATCTATCATCCGCAATTGTTTTATGTCAGTATTTATTGCTATTAACTCAACCTCATGTGCAACCCCCATTTCAGATAATCTTCTAATAGTATTACATCCTCCGCCCCCGACACCAACTACGCATATTTTCGGGTTTTCGGTAGATACTCCTTCAGCACCCAAAATTGTAGATCTTTGTTGTCCAATATTTTTATTGCTGCTTTGGTTTCCCATTTTAAATACTTCTTCACTATTTCCGTAAACAAAAGGTTCCATTTTCAAAATTTGTTTATTATTTTATCGTTTATTATATATTTATTCTGATAGTTTGTAATGATTGATTATGTACCTATACATTAATTCATGCCTCTTAAAATTAGTAAATTTGTTGTTTATTCCTGCTTTGTTTTTTGTGTTCCTGTAAATTCAGCAATTTTCTTCTCGTCCTTTATGACGAAAAAAAAACACATCTTTAATAAATTGTGCCAATGCATATTGTGACCCTTCTTTACCCAAGTCCTTTAACGCCTTGCCCCATGCCTCGTGCGTTTTTAATGAGTCCTCATCCGTAAAATATAACTGTGTTTGCAACCCCATTTTACCTTTTTTATATTTTTGATTGTTTTTTTTAAATTTTGTAATAAATTATGTTTCATATATTATTAATTTAAATTATGAATTTAAATATTCTAATGAACTTATATAAACTTAAATAATTTGGAATTCATATAAATAAATTAGATATTCATATAAATAAATTAGATATTCATATAAATAAATTAGATATTCATATAAATAAATTAGATATTCATATAAATAAATTAGATATTCATATAAATAAATTAGATATTCATATAAATAAATTAAATAATTAAGACATTAAATATAATTAAATATACAAATAAAAATAAAAAAGAACATAAAAGAACATAACTACAAGAATTGTTATTGTAATGTTGAGGTCAAAGACAAAATCAAATACACAAATTTTTAAATGTAATCAAAATTTTTAAGTAACTATTTGAAGGGTATTTAAAACTTTGTTTTAAATCTCCGAACGAAGTCCGCTCACTTTCGTAAAAACCTTCAAGGTTTTTAGGATATTCAAAAATGTTTCAAGCATTTTTGATATCGTTCGTGAATTTTTCAAACTTTACCTCACTTCGTTCGGAAATTTTCAAATCTCTGCAATTTGAAAATCGTTTGAAAAATGAGGTGACAAAGAGTTATCCGAAAAATTTCAAAAATCACCTCCTAAAATTTTACAAATTACCATAAAATTTCAGAGATTTTACCTTTATTTAAAATTTCTCACAGAAATTTTAAACCTCAGAAATTTAAAAACAAATTTACCATTTTAGTTAATTTACTTCATTCATCGCAAAAATCTACAAGATTTTTGAGATATTCAAAAATCACCTCGCTATCGTTCGGAGATTTACAAAATGTTCAGAACATTTTGTAAGATTGAAAATCTTGCAGATTTTCAGTATTTCAAATCTCTACAATTTAAAAATGCTTGAAGCATTTTTGATAAAACAAAAATTCATCTCAAAGTATAATTCAAAACAAATAACCAAAAGTTAAAAATTCACTTTAATAATTCATTATTCATTTTAATATGAGATTAGAAAAGGTCTCTGTTGAAGGATTTAAAACATTCAAAAACAGACAAAATATTGAGCTGCCGTATAAATATACTGCCATTGTAGGCCCAAACGGAAGCGGTAAAAGTAATTTAATTGATGCATTATGTTTTGTAATTGGCCGGTCAAGAGGAATGAGAACGGACCGATTAGCGGAACTTATTTATAACGGCGGAACAGATGGAAAACCATCCGATGAAGCAATTGTTTCTGCATATTTTTCAACGGATGATGAACAAAAACAAATTGTAAAAATAACCCGCATTGTCCGGCGTGACGGAAAAACACAATATAAAATAAATTACAAGTCATCGCTGAACGACCCTATTTTATCCAAAAATGACAAAAATATCTCAAAAGAAAAAGTCCTTGAAACAATAGGTGACAATGAGTATAATGTACTTCTCCAGAATGATATAACAAATTTTATTGAAATGAGTCCCAAAGAACGGAGAGGTGCTATTGATGAAATTTGCGGAATTTCCGACTACGATGAAAAGAAAAGCGAAGCGATTAAGGAACTTGCATCTGTTGAAGAAAAAATTTCCGGGGCAAATGTCCAGCTCAACGAGCGGCTGGAAAATTTAAAAATTTTAGAAAAAGAAAAAGAGGATGCAATAAAATTTAAAGAAATCAAAAAGGAAATTTGGACGCTTGAGCGAGTGTTTAATTACATAAATTTAAGAGGGGCGGAGGCGAAAATTAACGACTGCGAGATGTCAGCCAGGGAATTGTGTAGTGTTCGTGATTCGTATAAAGTCAGTGAAAGCAACATTAAAACAAAGAAGACAGAACTTGAAACAAAAATTTCATACCTCAATAAACAGCTTATTGAAAACGAAAAAAAGCGCGGCGAATCGGATGGAGCGTCTTTGCTGAATGCCGAACAAAGGTATTTAAAAGCAGAAAATAAAAAACTGTCGGAAATTGAGCAAAAAATAAATTTTGCAGTCCAAAGAAAGGACGAGTTAAATAATATATTCACTTCCTCATCTCTGCAAATAAAAAATTTTTCCGGGCGAATAGAACAAATTGCCCGGATATTGAAAGACACAAAAATTTCCGAAATTGAAAGCAATGTTATGGAACTGAAGGACAAAATTTATGACCAAAAAATAGCTGGCAGCGATGCGAGAAATAAATACGAAAATCAGACAAAATTCATTGCTCAAAAGCACAAAAAAATTGAACTGAATAATACGGAAATTTCCAAATACCTTGCGAGAGAGCAGGAATTAGCAAGAGGAATAGATGCCCAGAGTTATGCATATAAAGAAATTTTTGAGAAACTTTCACGGATACGAAAGGAAAAATTTAATGCAGAGAAGGAGTATGAACAATTAATTGAGAACTATGAAAAAATAAAGAGTGAGTATGTGCGAAAGAAGGAAATTTTAAAAAATTTACGAAAAAATTTAATTGCGGATTATCTGAAAAAAGCAACGAATGGTATTTATGGAACTGTTTCTGAATTGTGCAGGGTTTCGGATGCAAAATACAGGAAAGCAATATATGCTGCTGCGGGAAACCGTATGGAAAATATCGTTGTTGAAAACGAAAATACAGCGGTAAAATGTGTAAATCTGTTAAAAACCGGAAGAATTGGAAGAGCAACATTTCTGCCGATTAATAAAATAAATATAAATTTACCCAATGAAAACCCCGATGGCCTGGGCTTTGCGAGGGACTTTTTAATTTATGATGAAAAATTTGAAAATATAATTGCATACATACTGCGAAATACTATCATTGTGGAAAATCCCGATGACTTTAAACCGCTAATCGGAAGATACAGAATGGTTTCCCTTGACGGGGACATTGCCGAAAGAGAAGGAAGCATAAGCGGCGGATTTATAAAAGAAACATTAAATTTTAACGAAATTTCCGATGAAATCAAAGCCCTTGAAGGAAAGTTAAGTGCAATTGAAGAAGAAATTGAAAGAGTAAGGGAAAGAAAAAATGCAAGTGCGGATGATTTGGAAAAAGACCTCACGAATGCTCAGATTGGGATTGAAAAATTAAAGATTGAAAAAAAGACACTGACTGCAGACCGGGAAGAAAAAGAAGATGAAATCAAAGTCCTTGAAAGTGAAATTAAAGCGAGTGAGGAGGAAGGAAAAAAATTATTACTGGAAATTGAAAGAGTGGAAAATGACCTGAAAGTTCTGGGAAAAAATTTAGAAAGGCAGGAAAAGGAAATAAAGGGCGAAGAATATAAGCGGCTTGAAAATTTAAAAAATGAAAAGAAAAATTTAGAGATTGAACTTGCGAAGAAAGAGAAGGATGCTGATTTTGCAAATACACAAATTTCGGATTTGAAAATTGATGAACTGTCTGCTGAAAGAAAGCAGTCCGAAGATGTGATTAGAGAGACATCCGAAAGAATAGAGAAAATAAGAGCGGAGTTGAAGAAAAAAGAGGAAGAAAATAAAGAACTGACACTGGCAATTCAAAGACAAGAGGGTGAACGGAAAAATGTTGAAGAAGAAATCGCAAAATTGAATATAGAATTAGAGAAAATTTTAAATGCGAAGGAAGAAGTAAGGGCTCAAATTGAGAAAATTTTGATTGAGAAGGGAAAATTGGAAGAGCACAAGAAAATGATCTCGGAGAATATTGAAAAAATGAATAAGGAAACGAATAAAAGTCCGGCGGATGCGGAGAACACGACAGATGAAGAGCTCAATAAAATTATAACTGATGCTCAAGATAGCAAAGAAAGTGTTATGGACAGAATAAACGGACTAAATGAAAAACTGAAGGCAATGGGAAATATCAACCAGAGGGCAATTGAGAATTATGACGAAGCAAAGAAAAGCCACGATGAAATTTTTAACAGGGTTGAAACTTTGAAGAATGAAAGACAGGCAATCTATGATTTTATTGCATCTGTTGAAAGGAGAAGGAGAGAGGTCTTTATGGATGCCTTTGAAAAAATAAGGACTAATTTTGAAGAAATTTTTAAAAAACTTACTGATGGTTACGGAACCCTGACATTAGATAATCCGAGGGATATTTCAATATCGGGCCTGAACATTCACGCATCTCCGAAAGGAAAAAAGGTCTCAAAACTTGATGCGATGTCCGGCGGAGAGAAGGCATTAACATGTGCGGCATTTTTGCTGGCAATTCAGCAGTACTCTCCGGCACCGTTTTATGTTCTTGATGAAATGGACGCATCCTTGGACTCTGAAAATTCGGTAAAAATCGCCAGATTACTAAAAGAGAGCGACGGACAATTTATAATGATAACCCATAATGAAAATGTAATGAAATACGCAGATGCTGCAATCGGTGTTTCAATGCAGAATGGCATATCGCAAATAGTGGGGGTGAAGATAAATCAGTAAATAAATCAGTAAATTTAAATTTTCCCGGATTATCTTACTATTACCTTACTCTGACAGCAACTCCCCTCTTAAAACTCGTGCATTCTCCCGGAGCAAGCATCAATGTTCCCGTAGCAATTAAATTATCATCCTTATCAACAACTAAACATTCATCTCCCGCCCTTAAATTTTTATCCGCATTAATAATATCTTTACAAATTAGAATAAATCTATCAAAATGACTATTAACGAAAAAGAAAAAAAGGACAAAACAGAGGAAAAATTTATAAATATATGTCCAAAATGTCACAGCGAAAATACATCTCCCGACTTTTCAAACACTGCTGGAATAAATTTTGGTGCGCTAAATTCATGGAGATGTATGCGGTGCGGATATGTTGCAGACATATCTCTTTTTCCTGAAGTTCCTGAAAGCGAAAGCAAAAAACTACCCCTGATAGATCTGGCAGATATAAAAAAGGACTACCCCCTCGTAGATACAAGCATAGGAAAATTTTTTGCTAAATTGGGTAAATTTTTTGGTCCGCTTGGATTATTGTTGTGCTTGTTTATAAGCATCACTTCACCTTTTTTAGCATATTTGCTTTTTTTACCAATCTTTGTTTATATTATCCTTTATTCGTACTCTGAAAAATGCAGAAAAAGTCAAAGATTCAGAAACATTGGATTTTTTATATTTCTTTATTGGGTTGTCCTTATGTTTCTTTATTTCATTTAATTCAGATGCTGCAATTGGTGTTTCAATGCAAAACGGGGTCTCGCAAATAGTGGGGGTGAAGATAAATCAGTAAATTTAAATTTTCCCGGATTATCTTACTATTACCTTACTCTGACAGCAACTCCCCTCTTAAAACTCGTGCATTCTCCCGGAGCAAGCATCAATGTTCCCGTAGCAATTAAATTATCATCCTTATCAACAACTAAACATTCATCTCCCGCCCTTAAATTTTTATCCGCATTAATAACAAATTTTGCAAATACATTTCTTCCTTCCTTAACAAAAGGAACCGCTTCATCGTTAATAGCAATTCGCAACTTTGGAAATTTGAAAAATTTATGCAGTTCCAATGCCAGCATTTTATGAGGAATAATGAAATGGTCACTTGCCCTGACACTTGCTAGCAATTCCTTTGTTTTAGTGTCATGAATCCACCTTATCCTTTTTGTCTTTCTTGTTTTGCTTGCTTTATAAACTTTTCAAACTTATCAATTTTACGGTATTTTTGACAAGTTTGACAAAATTACCCAATTTTTGTCACATTTGCCAATCTCTCTCTTGTTTATCTCCGGATACATCTGATACAAATCAACCTCATTTGTGTTACTCTTGTATTCACAATACCTGTTTTTCCTTTAACCGAATAAGCATAAAATTTTTGTTTTTTCATAACTGGCCTGTTGTTAAATTTATATTGTCAGACGGTCTCAAAAAATAGAAAAAATTTAAAATTATCCCTTAAAAAATTTTTCAATTTGCATAACAACATCCATTCCCGCCCTCTTCTGCGCTTCTTCCGTTGCACTTGCGATATGTGGAGTAAGAATCACATTTTCCAAATTTCTAAATTCCGGATTCGGATTTGGTTCGTTCTCAAAAACATCTAAGCATGCACCTCCTGTTAATTTGTTCTTTAACGCTTCTATCAGTGTGGATTCGTTGATTATACCTCCCCTTGAAGTATTTATCATAATTGCATCCTTCTTTAGTATCTTTATATTATTCCCATTTATTAAATTTCTAGTTTCATTGAGCAAAGGAACATGAATAGAAATGAAATCACATTGTTTTAAAATTTCATCTATATTTTTGCAGTGTTTTGCGTTTAAATTTTCATAAATTTTTTCATCCGTAATCAGCGGGTCATAAGCAAAGATATTTGCACCGAAACCGTTAGCAATTGTTGCTACTTTTCTGCCAATCCTTCCGAATCCGACAATTCCGAAATTTTTTCCGTAAATTTCCCTTCCTTCAAATTTCTTCTTTTCCCATTTCCCTTCTTTCATTGACTTATCTGCGTCTGAAATTTTTCTTATTAAGGCAAGCAATGAGCCAAAAACCATTTCCGCCACTGATATAGTTAATGAATCAGGAGCATTGACAACCTTGATGTTTCTTTCTTTTGCTGCGATTACATCTACATTGTCAAGTCCGGCACCTGCTCTTGCGATAATTTTTAAATTTTTCGCTTTTGCAATAACATCCTTTGTTATTTTTGTCGCACTTCTGACAATCAGGCAGTCATAATTCTCTAATTTTTCCAAATCGTTCAGTTTTTCCTTTCCGGTCTCAACATCTGCAAAGGTCTTTAATTTATCAGTTGCTTCATTATCAATTTCATCGCATATTAAAATTTTCGGATACATTTTGTTTGTTGTTTAAATTAAAATTTTGATTGTTTATTTTGGATTATCCAAGTTTTCAATCCTGACCAAATCATCAGTAACTATGGTTATTGAACCCTTTACTTTGTTTTTCAATGTGTCTAATAAAGGAATTAATTTTGGAATTATATAACTTGGTGACTGATTCATATATCTTATCAAAATCACCCCGCAATGCGATTGTAGGGGATAATTCAACAGGTTTCCAAAGTCCTTATCATGAGTTATTATAATTCTATCCTGCTCTTTTGCTTTATTAATGACTTCTTTGTCGCTAATTCCAATTAATTTTTCTTCTTTGATGTCTTTGACATCGTAGCCATTTTGCCTTAATGCCCTCACCAATGATTTGGCTATATTTTCATCAGCCAGGAATTTTAGGGGCATCGTATGAAGATATAACCCTTAATTTATTTGGTTCTATTAGAAAGATCAATTCCTCATGTTTAATGCTTTTGGCAGCATATTCTATTGCTGCAAGCACATCTTCCCTTTTTAAATGAGGATATTCGTCTGTGATATCATCAACAGACATTCCCGATGAAAGCATTTCTAATGTGAATTCTACGGATATTCTCGTTCCTTTTATAATTGGTTTTCCTGACAATATTTTTGGGTTAACGACAATTTTATCTTCCATTTTAAGTTATTATTTATTATTCATTTGTCTTTCAAAAATTTCAATTAAAATTTTGCATCTTCCAGCACATCTCTTGCTTTGGATTTGTAATTATCATTCACCTTTATTATGACCTTCGAACTTCCTCTGTCCTCACTTGCCCGCTGATATATGAACTCAATATTGAGCCGTTTTTGAGATAAAATATCTGAGACCTTCTTCAATTGTCCCGGCTTGTTTAAAAGTGTTATCTCAAACACCTCTGATTCAACAACCATAAGATTTCTCTTTCGCAAAATTTCAGCTGCTCTTTTAGGGTCATTTGTAATTACTCTTATAATTCCAACTTCACCAAGTCCTTCACCTTCAATTGCTTCAATATTTATATTTGCACTTCCCATTGCATCTGCTATCTCTGCAAGAACACCTGTCCTGTTTTCAGTTATAACCGAAATCAAAGTTGTGATTTCCATTTTAAAATTTTGTTTATAAATTTAAATTTAAACATATTTAATCAGTTACGGTTTAATTAATTTTTGCACCTGGCTACAAATTGGAATACGAAAAAAGATTCATTACTGCAAAAATTTAATTATCTCTCAAAGATAGTCATAGCATTTTTAAGATATTCAAAAATGATTTAACTGTTTTTGAAGGGTATGAAAAATGCTCACACAATAACCTCGCTGTTCACCTCGCTGTTGCTCGGAGATTTTCAAAACTCTGCGTTTTGAAAATGCGATTTGAAAATGCTTGGATATTTTCAAAACCTTTGGGTTTTGAAAAAGCCACAAAGTCACAGGGTATTTTAAAATCAAGAGATTTTTAAAGATTGAAAATTCTCAAAGAATTTTCAGTATTT
>JAGWDQ010000059.1 GCA_018260615.1 Candidatus Altarchaeum sp. | reverse complement strand
AGCAAAAACTACGCCTGCAAAAAGAAGAACTACACGAAAAGCTGGACTTATTGAACGCAGAGGGTTTTGAGTCCGATACAAAACAGTTAAAAATATGGCTTGATAGTATCAAAAATGAATACGAAATTAAGGAGGTTGAGAGAAAAATTGATGAGTTGAAAAGAAAAATTGATGAAAGAAAGAGAATTAAAGCAGAACAGGAAAAACAATTAGAACAGGAAAAACTAAAGCAGCAACAAGAAAGAATAAAAGCGGATGAATCAGAAAAAGAAAAATCAAAAAAACAGGATTATGTTTCATTTCCAAAAACATTTCCTGAGGGATTGAACAAATATTATTCAAATCCTGAATTTATCGGCGAAGGCGGATTTGCATTCGTATTTAAAGCTATGAGCAATAAAGATAAACGACTTGTTGCGATAAAAATACCGAAAGAGATGAATGAACAAATAGGCGAAGTGTTTTTAAGAGAATTTGGAATATGGAAGGATTTGAACCACAAGAATATTGCCAAACTTTACAATGCAAACATTCATCCGTGTGCTTATCTTGAAATTGAATATATTGACGGCGGGTCGTTAGAGAATATAAAAAAGCCGATTGGTCTTGAAAAAGCATCCGAACTGATTTATAATTTACTTCTTGGACTTGCCGAGGCGCACTCAAAGAACATATATCATCTTGATTTAAAACCAGGCAATATACTGCTAACTTCAGATGGAGAGCCAAAGATAACTGACTGGGGTTTAAGCAAAATAGGAAAATATTCAAAAAACAGTACATTACCAGGATTTACTTTAATGTATTCTGCTCCTGAACTAATTTCTCCTAAAAGGTTTGGAAACAGAGATGAGAGAACAGATATATTTCAAATCGGAACAATATTTTATGAACTTATTACAGGAGTACATCCATTTGACGGTGATACAGGAGAAGAGATAATGATGAACATCTTAAACGAAACACCAAAAAAGCCATCTGAAATAAATCCCGATGCAAAAAAACTTGATGCTCTTATAATGAAATGTCTTGAAAAGAAAAAGGAAAACAGGTATCAGAATGTTTCTGAACTGCAAAATGCGCTGATTTCCTATATGAAAACAGAATATAAAAAATCGTTTACTGAAAGTAAATTAAGGGGAGATGTAAAAAGGTCATGTTTTTATTGCGGGGAACTTGTTAAATCCAGCGCTAAAACTCGTGATATGGTTGAGACATTGAAGTGGATAAATGATTTTAAGGACTATGCAAAAGGCGAAGATGCCAAAGATATAAAAAACATAATAAATGAACTTGTTCACAGGATGGAAAATAAGCTGGAAATTACAGACGAATTAACAGGAAAAATTGAAGTTGTTGTGCATCATATACAGATGCAATAGTTAAATTTATCCAAAAAATTTACTGAAAATAATACTAACAAAATAAACAAAAAGTCAATTTTGTAATTAAAAATATCACTTATTACTCTTTTTTGGTCCAAAACTCAATAATTATATGAAAAAAGTGTCCCACTTTCATATGGCACACAACCAAACAACAATAAATATAACGGACATACACTGCCAAATTTTTAATAAGTTTTTATGCATTAAATTTATCGTATTGCACAAAAGTTTAAACTTTTGTGCATTATAATGACATATAGTTAATAATATAGTAATATAAATTATTAACACCTATTTTAATAAGAGCAAAAAATGTCCATCATACGGGATACTTTGTTATTGCAAAAGAGAGAATTAGAAAGAAATTTAAAGGAAAAATATGTAGAAAGAAAAGTAAAATTTCACATAAATGATGACATGATAAGAATAATAATTGGCCCAAGGAGAGCCGGCAAATCATTTTTTGCTATTCATGCATTGAACAAAATAAGTGAGTCACATTTTGGATACGCTAATTTTGATGATGAAAAACTTGTTGAAGTAAAGGACTATGATGATATTATAAATACGATAAATTCTGTTTATAATAATCCAAGGTCTATATTATTTGATGAAATTCAAAATTTAGAAAAATGGGAATTGTTTGTAAACAGGCTTCAACGACAAGGGTATCGTTTAATAATTACCGGAAGTAATTCAAAATTGTTAAGTGCGGAATTAGCAACGCATCTTACGGGAAGACATCTTCAAATTACAATTTTTCCATTTTCCTTTAAAGAGTTTTTAGATGTTGAAAATAAAGAACTGACAGAAGGCGAAATTAAAGAGAAATTACATTCCTACATAACTTATGGGGGATATCCCGAACCCACTGTCAAAAAAATAAATATTAAGGACTATCTTTCAACCTTGCTGGATAGTACGATATATAAAGATATTATAAAGAGACATAAAATAAGAAATCCGCAGGCAATAGAGGATTTGGTATTTTATTTACTTTCAAATATTTCAAATGAGTTTTCATATAACACTTTGAGCAAAGTAACGAAATGTAAGAGCGTTCATACGATAGAAAAATATCTTGGATATCTGGAAGAGGCATTTATATTTTTTAGAGTAAAGGCGTTTTCGTTTAAGGCAAAGGAGCAGATTACGAGAAATAAAAAAATCAGAAGAATACTCACACAAAGTCACAGAGCAACATTGCCCTTTGTGTCTCCGTGTCTTGGTGTGAGAGAACAATAAAACGAACTTTTCTGTACGATAAAAAAATATATTCTATTGATAACGGATTTGTTTATTCAAAGGGATACCAGTTTAAAGATGACTTCGGAAAATTGTATGAAAATATTGTGGCAATTGAACTGAAAAAACTGGAGATGAACAATATCGCAAACATATATTACTGGAAAAATTCCTTACAGGAAGAAGTTGATTTTGTTGTTAAGAGAGGTATAAAAATAGAGCAGCTTATCCAGGTGTGCTACAATATAGAAAATGCGGAAACAAAAAAAAGGGAAATCAGGGCTTTAATAAAAGCGAGTGAGGAACTCAGATGTCCAAATTTGGTTATTATCGGTAATGAAGACAAAGAAGAAGAGGTAGAATGGTTCGGGACAAAAAGAAAAATAAAATTTATCTCCTTATGGAAATGGTTATTGGAAAACAATGACTCCGAAAATTAAAATATTATGAAATTTATTTAAACAAAGACATAATTATTAAATCCGAAATTTATTAATATTAAAATTTATCAAAATTTAAAGTGATAATTCCGATAAGGTGCTTCACATGCGGGAAGCCGGTTGCACAGGACTGGGAAAAATATAAAGAGATGACTGATGATGGAAAACATAAGAAAAATGCGAAAGATGCGTTAGATGAACTTGGTTATACGCGAGTATGCTGCAGAAGGATGTTTTTGTCCAATGTGGAGTTAATAGACACAATAAGTAAATTTAAAAATTTCAAAAAATAAAATGGATTTGATAACGTATAAAAAAAAATACAACTTAAACAAATTTGAACTCGCACGAATACTCGGAGCAAGAGCGCTGCAGATAAGAATGGGTGCGCCTGTATTGATTGATGTTCCAAAGGATAAATTTTTAAGACCCTTTGACATAGCAAAAATGGAATTTGAGAATGAGGCAATTCCGATAACCGTAAGAAGAAAACAATAAAAACAAAAATAATAAAAATAATAAAAACTAAATTTTAATTCATTAATTTAATTCATTAATCTTTTATTCAAAATGTCTGATGAACCGGAAAATTTAAACGAGAAAGAAACAACAACTGAAAACGTAACTTCAGCGGAAAGTAAGAACGAAAATATCCCTGCTCAAACGGAAGAAAATAAAGCGGAGAATGCTGAAATTTCCAGTGAAGGTGCCAAAAAGGAATATGACGGACAAGTGGTTGCAGTAGACAGGGACTTTAAAAAGCACCTGACAATAGAAGGACTGATTGTTGAACCGCCTGATATATATCTGGAGAACGGTGTTCATATCGGCTCAAAATTTAAAACAAATGATATGCGGCCTTATATATACAGGATAAAAACAGCAAGGACTCCTAAGGGCTGGATAAAAATTTCCGTATTTGATGTGGCAAAGATAGATAAAAAAATAAGAACGGCGGCAAAATTTTTATCCGCATACACTCCCGGTGATGTTGTTGTCATTTCAAATGGTCTTTACGGAAGAAAGCCGGCATCGATGTTTGCAAAATATTGCGGATTTAAATTTATTGATGGGAGATTTGACAGTGGCACACTTACAAATCCGAATTCAAAAAAATATGTGGAGCCAAAGGTTGTCTTCATAACTAATCCCGCAGAAGATAAACAGGCGATAAAAGAGGCGGTAGAAGAACATCTGCCGGTAATTGTTTTTGCCAATTCAAATACACGGCATAAAAATATTGATTTTGTAATTCCGGGCAATAATGTCGGGAAGTACTCAATTGCGATGCTTTACTGGCTTTTAACCAAAGAAATTTCAAAAATAAAGAACTTTGAATTTAATGTTCCTGTTCCAAGAGCAACTGCTGTTGATGCGGAAGGAAAGGAAATTCCGCATGAGTTTGTTTCAACCGAAGAGCCATCTGATTATTTATTGGTGATGAGAGAAATCAATAAGGCATTAAAGAGAAAAAGAAGAAACAAAAAAGGAAGCATAAAGATAAAACACAAGATAATCATAAGATAATTAGAGTAGATAAGTATAAGATAATTATAAGTAGTTGACAAAACACAACATAAGACAAAAGTAATAAATACCGCAGAAACCGAATAAATAAGAAACAGAATAAATTTTAACAAACATTAATATCTAATAACGGATAACAAATACAACGATGGATTTTTTTATATCCCCCCAAGGAATTGAAATTTTAGTAATTGCCCTTGTATTATCAATAGCAAGCAGTTTGATAACAAAATATACTATGGGGAAGGAGGCAAAGGAAGCAAGAGCAAAGCAAAAATTACTTAGTGAAGAGTTCAAGGTGGCATCAAAGGCGAAAGATACTAAAAAAATGCAATCGCTGCAAAGCGAAATAATGAAATCATCGCTGTCTTCAATGAGATTTTCGCTAAAACCAATGCTCATTACATTTATTCCTTTCATACTGGTCTTCGGGTGGATGTCTGGTAATTACGGAGGTATTGGCACAGTAAATTTTGAGATGGATGTGAGCAATCCGGACCTTGCTTTTTTTAACTGCCCGTCACAGACCAATTCAAATCAGCCCCATTATTGTAATTCTTCTCACTTTAACGGGACATTAACCGGAGGGCAAACACTTGATTTTAGTATGATGGTTATAGTTATCCCAAATCAAACAGAATATAAAACAAAAATTAATATCAATGGTCTTGCAAAGGATACGAAGGGAAAGGACTATATTTTATCTGCGGAAACAGTCACTGTATCAACAGGGGGAGAACCGGAGAAAAATCCTTATTATCAGAAAGAAAATAAAGATGTAGAAATAACTCCGAAATTTTTATCAAATCAGGCAACCGGTGCACACACCACTTATGCTTTCAAATTAACAAATCACCTGGCAGGCAATGTTGTAACTTTATTTGGATTTGAACTGTCATGGCTCGTCTGGTATATACTTATCATGCTTCCTGCGTCTTTTATTATAGGGCGTCTGCTTAAATTATATTAAACAAATTCATAATTATATTAAATTTAATTTTATATCAGAATGGTAAACCGACAATTAAGATCAACGACAATAAAACGACTGATAAGAAAAACACCCGGCGGAAAAGTTGTTACAATATACAAACCAAAGAAAACCGGAAAGCATATATGCGGAAGATGCAAAGGAATATTAAATATGCCTTATGATCAACGTAAAGTCAGAAAACTTTCAAAGAGTGAAAAAATTCCTTCAAGACCCTACCCGATGCTTTGCTCAAAGTGTGCAGAGGATGTTGAGAGATACAAAGCAATGGCGGATGTGAAATTTAAATTTAAGTTTGATGCAAATTTTGAGAGGGACCTGACAATAGAGAAATTTTTGCAAAAAGGGTGGTTTGAAAAGATTTCCGAAAGTAAATAAGCAAGATAATATGCAATAAGTAAGGCAGGCAGCAAATGATGAACTTGCATATATTTGTGCTCGCTCTGTTATACTTATCCCTGTTTGTATATTTTCAGCAAAGTTTGAATTGCTCTGTTGTATGGAATTTTAATCACATTTTGTTGCAGGGGTGAAAAAAAATTAAAAAAAATTTAAAACAAAAGCATAATTCTTAACATTAAATTTTATTTTTTATTTAAGGGCTTGTGATCTAGTGGTTATAACCTCACTCCGTTCGGATATTTAAAATTTCTCACGGAAATTTTAAATGATGTCTGCCTTACACACAGAATATCCCGCAGCCGCCTTTTCTTAAAAAGAAAATCACCTCGCTTTGCTCGGAGATTTCAAAACAAGTTTTAAAATGCGGGCGAAAAGAAAAATTTTAAAACAAAACCCTAATTTTTAATAATTAATTTTTAAAGAAAATTTAATGGGCTTGTGATCTAGTGGTTATGATGTCTGCCTTACACGCAGAATATCCCCAGTCCGAATCTGGGCAAGCCCAAATTATTAAATTTTTTGAATATTAGTAATTAAATTAGAAACAATATGGAACTAAAAGTAGGGATTTGTCCGATGTGCGGATGTAAAACAGAAATAAAAAATGTAGATGTGCAAGAGATGATTGAAGATGACTTATATATTTTTAAAGAAATTGAGGCTGAGGTTTGCACGCAGTGCGGGGAAAGAACGTATTCGGAAGATGAGGTTAGAAAAATAGAATCAAATATTCTGTAAAGTTCACTAATCCTGCTTTAAAAGAGATAAGATAAGCGTTCTAAAGATAATATTTCTTATACTATCAAAATGATACATCCAATCGAATACCGTTACGGAAGGAAAGAAGTCAAGGAAATTTTTGACGAAGAGAAGCGACTAGACTATATGCTTAAAGTTGAATGTGCAGTAGTTAAAGCCCATTATAAAGCCGGAAATTTCAAAGATATTGCAATAGTTGAAGAGGTTGAGAAAAAAGCAAACACAAAATTTGTGAAATTAGACAGAGTTAAACAAATTGAAAATGAAATCAATCACGATGTGATGGCAGTTGTCAAAGGACTGAGCGAGGTTTGCGAAGGCGATGCAGAAAAGTATATCCATCTCGGCATCACTTCAAATGATGTAATTGACACGGCAAATGCCTTGCAGTTCGCTGATTTTATAAAATTTCTGGAGACAGATTTGGCAAATTTAAGGAATGTCCTGACTGAACAGGCAGAAAGAAACAAACAATTGGTATGTATCGGAAGAACTCACGGACAGCACGCAATTCCGACAACTTACGGAATGAAATTTGCGATTTACGCGATGGAAATTCAGAGACATATTGAACGACTAAATGAATGCAAAAATCGTCTGCTTGTAGGTAAAATCAGCGGAGCGGTGGGAACTTATGCGGCACTTGGAGAAAAAGGAGATGAAATTGAAAAAGCAGTTATGGACGAATTAAATTTAAAGCCCGCTGAAATTTCAAATCAGGTAGTACAAAGGGACAGGTATTGTGAATTTTTCAGCCATCTCGCTTTAATTGCAAAGACACTTGAAAAGATTGCGATTGAAATCAGAAATTTACAGAGAACAGAAATTGACGAAGTTGGTGAACATTTTGAAAAGGGAAAGCAGGTTGGCTCTTCAACAATGCCCCAAAAGCGAAATCCGATAATCGGAGAGAGAATTTGCGGAATAGGAAGAATCATCGTTGGAAATGCCATCGCATCACTTGACAACATTCCGTTATGGCATGAGCGTGATTTGACAAATTCA
This sequence comes from Candidatus Altarchaeum sp., assembly GCA_018260615.1. Classification (GTDB taxonomy): domain Archaea; phylum Altiarchaeota; class Altiarchaeia; order Altiarchaeales; family Altiarchaeaceae; genus Altiarchaeum. The sequence continues at coordinate 470 of JAGWDQ010000059.1, read as the reverse complement.
TCGGCAGAGCGGATAATTATTCCCGAAATCTGTATTTTGAGCGATTATATCTTAAATTTAGCAATAAAATTAATCAAAAATCTGGAATTTAAATACGAAAACATAGACAGAAATTTAAATTTAACAAACGGACTGATAATGTCTGAAGCGGTGATGATAAATTTAACAAAAAAAGGACTTGGAAGACAGGAAGCACACGAATTGGTCAGGGAATGTGCGATGAAGGTTTATGAAAGTAATGAAAATAAAATAAATTTCAGGGATGTTTTGCTTTCCGATGAAAAAATAAGGAAATTTTTAAGCAAGGATGAAATTGGACAGGCGTTAAATCCGGAGAATTATGTGGGAATTGCCGTTAAAAAGGTTGAGGAAATTTGTGAAATTTTGAAAAAATCAGAAGAACATTCACACAAAGCCACAAAGTCACCAGGTTACAGAATATAACTCCTTTGTGTCTCTGTGTCTTGGTG
>JAGWDQ010000058.1 GCA_018260615.1 Candidatus Altarchaeum sp. | reverse complement strand
CTGCCGGAAAGACAATGAATACGACCAAAAATTTTGAGTCCGATACTGAATTTTTATCGTACGGGAAAGTTCGTTTTATGAGCCTCACACGGAGACACAGAGACACAAAGGAGTTATATTCTGTAACCTGGTGACTTTGTGGCTTTGTGTGAGTATTCTTCTGATTTTTTTAACATGGAAAAGGAAAAACAGGAAATTTTGAACATTTTAAAAGTAAAGCCGCAACTGCTCAATTTTATTTATAGCCCAATAAACAGCGGAAAAACATTTTAAGAGATATGATTTAAAATTTCACCATCAGTTCCTTCGGAGATTTCAAACAACTTTGAAATGCCTGATATTTCAATGCCAGAGAAAATACCGGACCGGGAACCAGAGGTTAAACCTGAAGATGGCTTAAAGAAAACAACTGAATATTTTAGAAAATTAAGGGCATAATATATAATATTTTAACTTATTCCCGTAATTATTAAATCATAAAATTTAAAAATGTATCAGTCACAGGCAGAAGTAACGGCAAGAGAAGTTATTGGTATGTTACCAAGAATATTAACGGAAGAACCGACATTAAAGTATGAAATTTATGCCATACTTGAAGAACACTTCCCGCCAAAGGAAGAATTTAACAGGATTTTAGAAGAGATAGAGAAATCAAGAATAGAAACAAATAAGAGATTTGCTGAGGCAAGAGAAGAAACAAATAAGAGATTTGCTGAGGCAAGAGAAGAAAGCAACAGGAGATTTGAAGCGGTAGACAGAAGATTTGATGCGGTAGACAGAAGATTTGAAGCGGCAGATAAAAGATTTGATAAAATTGAAGTAACTCTTGGTACAGTTCAAAAAACAGTAGAAAAGCTCACTCTTGATATTGAAGAAGAGGCAAGAGAGGTTGGAAATTATAAATTAAGGGAGAAAAATATAAATATTGAATTAGACCGGCTTGAAATTCCCCAGGTTATTGAAATTGACATTTACGGCTGTAATGATGAATTATGTGTTATCGGAGAATGTAGTGTAAGAGCAGGAGTTAATATTTTGGATAAATTAGAAAGGGACATAAAAAAACTAAAAGAAAATGTCCCTGAAAAAATTAAAGGAAAAGTTATAAAACTAATATATACATCCTTACCGGCAGGTGAGCTCATAGAAGAAGCAAAAAAGAAAAATGTATGGGTGCTCAGAAGAGAAAAAGAGGTTACGGAGCTTGTGATTGGTACAGCGTAAACTATAAACTTATATGTGGGAGAATGATGATCATCTTTAATGCAGAATAAAATTGAGAAAGTTTGAAAATTATTAGACAGTTGTGAAATAACTTAAACTCAAAAATAGGCAATTTTTGATACTTCAAACCCTGGTAGATAATTAAAAACTACGCGTAAAATGTTCGTTTACTCGGTGAAGTTGAAAAAAATATTGGCAAACAAACATAATTATCAAATCGTATTAAATTACTTTAAAGACAGACACTAATTAAAAATAACAGTTTAATATTGCCCAAAAAAATGGAAAAAAAACTTACAAAAGAGGAAGGGGAAAAACAAGATAAAAAACTAACGGAAAGCGAAAGAAATAAAATAAAATATAGGATAATTGGTGTATTGAAAAAAACAACCATAAGTCCTGAGGATTTTAAGAAAGGTATAAAAATAACTGAAAGTGGATACTAATCAAATTATTTATCTGATTGGTGAGACCAATTTTGTGGTTGATTTAGGATACCAGCAGGATAAAAATGTGGCATATCTGTTTGATCTTGTATTGGCAGGCAGAATAAATTTAGTCGTACCAGAACTATCTCTTCATGAAATGTGAGGTGTTGAAAATAACGGAGTTAGAATACATTTGAATAAGAATACAAAGGATTTTGATAAAGATATAATCCATAAAGAAATGAATGAGTTCGGAGCGGAACTTTATTTTGATTCTGGAAATGTGATTAAAAGAGTTGGCGAGTTATTAAATAAAAAGTAATTATTTAGCCACCTAAAAAATTACCTGTAAATTTTTTAAAATTAATAAAAAAGATAATTTTTAAAATGAAAATTTCAATTATAGGAACCGGCTATGTAGGATTAGTAACAGGTGTTTGTCTGGCAGACACTGGAAATGATGTTGTTTGTGTTGATATAATTAAAGAGAAAGTTGAGGCAATAAATGAAGGCAGAGCAATAATTTATGAGGATAATTTAGAACAAAATTTAAGGAAAAATTTAAAAGAGAATAGAATAAAGGCAACAACAAATATTGAAGATGCGGCAAGACATGCTGATGTTATTTTCATTTCCGTCGGAACGCCAAGCAGAGAGAATAAATCAATTGATTTGGGATTTATTGAAAATACTTCCTGCGATATAGGAAAGGCATTAAGAAACGAAAATAATTATAAAGTAATTGCAGTAAAAAGCACAGTAGTTCCGGGAACAACGGAAAATGTTGTAATCCCGTTGCTTGAAGAATTCTCCGGTAAAAAAGCCGGCAGTGATTTTGGTGTCTGTATGATTCCGGAATTTTTAAGAGAAGGAAGAGCAATTTATGATTTCATGAATCCAGACAGAATAATTATCGGCGAATATGATGAAGAATCAGGAAATGTAATGGCTGAATTATTTAAAAATTTTTCCTGCCCGATTTTAAGAACAAATTTGAGAACAGCAGAAATGATTAAATATGCGAGCAATGCTTTTCTTGCGACAAAAATTTCTTTTATTAATGAAATTGCAAATATCTGCGAATTAAAAGGAATTGATGTGAATGAGGTTGCCGAAGGAATCGGATTAGATAAACGAATTGGACCGCACTTTTTGCATGCCGGAATCGGATTCGGAGGAAGTTGTTTTCCGAAAGATGTTTCAGCTTTAATATCGAGCACTGATGAAAACGGTTATGAACCAAAATTGCTAAATGAAGTTATGGAACTAAATGAAAGACAAAAACTATGGCCTGTCAAAAAATTAAAGGAAATTTTTAGCGATTTGAAGAACAAAAAGCTCGCAATTCTCGGATTATCCTTTAAAAGAGACAGCGATGATATGCGGGAAGCACCTTCAATTTCAATAATAAATTTTCTGCTTAAAGAAAAATGCACGATTCAGACATATGATCCAAAGGCGACTGAAAATGCAAAGAAGATTTTTGGAAACAGGATTAATTATTGCAAAAATATTGATGAGTGTCTGAATGATGCTAACGTTTGTATCATTGCCTCTGACTGGGATGAATTTAAAGAAATTTATGATAAATTTGAATTAATGAAAAACAAAATTGTTATTGACGGAAGAAGAATGTTAAATCCGGAAAAATGCAAAGAACTAAATATAAAATATTATGGCGTGGGATATAAAAATGGATAAATTCAGTCAGATACTGGAAGAATTTACAGAAGAATGCAGGAATAGCTTCGGAAACAAACTAATTTCAATAATATTGTTTGGATCTTATGCGAGGAGAACATACACAGAATATTCGGATATTGATTTATTAGTTGTTGCTGATGGTTTGCCAAAAGACAGAATAGCAAGACATAAAATACTAAATGATGTCAAGTTAAAATTTATTTACAAATACCATATACGGATTTCACCGATATTTATAGAACCCTGTGATCTCTCCGTAAAAAATATAAATCCCCTGATTTACGGTATTCTAACAGGATACAGGGTATTGTATGATTCTGGAAATTCCTGGAATACATTCACAGCAAAAATAAAACCAAAAATTTACGAAAAAAAACCAGTATATATTGAGGGTGAACAACAATGGAAAATAGCGGAAATGATATAAATCTGATTAAAGCATTTGCAAAGAAAAGCAGAAATGACCTGAAAAGTGCCGAGGTCCTGCTTAATTACATGAGTTATGCAGATGCTTCTTATCACGCACAGCAGTGTACAGAAAAAATAATAAAATGTGTTTTGATACTCAATAACAAATTTGTAAGAACTCACATTGTCTCAAATATTTTTGAAGGTGTTGTTGAAAGTATAGAAAACGAAGAATGGAAATCTGCATTGAAAAATTTGATTCCTGATGTAATTGAGATTGAGGAACACTGGGTTCTGCCAAGGTATCCCGAACCTTCGGGGGATGAAATATGGGATCCGGTTGATTATTATACAGAAGATGTTGCAAAGGATGTATTTAATAAAGCAAAAAGAATTCTTGACACAATCACAAAATTTATTAAGGAGTATTATAGTATCGAATTATAAAAAATGGATGCAGTTATATTGGTAACAGGAGGGGCGGGATTTATCGGAAGTCATTTATGCGAATATTTGCTTAAAAAGGAATTTAAGGTTATTTGTGCTGATAATTTGTCAACGGGAAGTGAAAAAAATATTAAACACCTGAAAAACAACAAAAATTTTAAATTTCTGAAGAAAGATGTGAGAGAAGATTTAGGTATTAATGAAAAAATTGATTATATTTTTGATCTGGCATCAAGAGCATCTCCAAAGGATTTTAGGACTTATCCTATAGATATCTTAACAACAAACGGTTTTGGTGTCTATAATTTGTTAAGAGTTGCTGAAAAAAATAATGCAAAATTCCTTTTTTCCTCAACAAGTGAGGTCTATGGAGATCCCAAAGAACATCCTCAGAAAGAAACATACTGGGGAAATGTAAATCCTGTCGGAATAAGAAGTTGTTATGATGAAGCAAAAAGATTTGCAGAAGCGATGGTTATGGCTTTTGTCAGGGAAAGAAATTTGGATGCAAGAATTATCAGAATATTTAATACTTATGGTCCCCGATTGAATGAATATGATGGCAGGGTTGTTTCAAATTTTATAACGCAGGCATTAAAAAATGAACCTATAACTGTCTATGGGAATGGAACCCAGACAAGAAGTTTTTGCTATGTTTCCGATATGGTTGAAGGAATCTATAAAGCAATGATGACAGGAGAAAAAGGAGATATCTATAATTTAGGAAATGAAGAAGAATATAAAATTTTAGATATTGCAAAAATAATAAAAAATTTAACAAATTCGGATTCGGAAATTGTTTTTAAGGACTTGCCGGAGGATGATCCGAAAATAAGAAAACCGGATATTAGCAAAGCAAGGAAATATTTAGGTTGGGAACCGAAGGTTAAACTTGAAGAAGGACTAGAAAGAACAATTGAATATTTTAAAAAGGAAATATAATTATTAAATTTTAAAATTACAATGGTTGATGTTAGTGTTGTAATGCCTTGTTTGGATGAGGAAAAAACAGTTGGAATTTGTGTTGAAAAAACATTGAAGGTGTTTAAAGAGAATAATATTGATGGAGAAGTTATTGTTGCGGATAATGGTTCAACTGATAAGTCGGCGGAAGTTGCAAAAAACGCCGGTGCAAATGTCGTACTTGAAAAAAGAAAAGGTTATGGAAGTGCATACTTAAAAGGATTGAGCGAAGCAAAAGGAAAGTATATAATAGTTGCGGATTCTGATAATACTTATGATCTTTTAGAAATTCCTAAATTTTTAAGTCCTTTGATGAATGATAATTATGAGTTTGTTATTGGAACGAGATTAAAAGGAAAAATTTTACCAGATGCAATGCCATGGTTACATAAATATATAGGAAATCCTGTTCTGACAAAAATTTTTAGAATTGTTTTTAGTGCGAACATTACGGATATGTATTGCGGTATGCGAGGTTTCACAAAAGAAGCAATGGAAAAAATGGATCTTAGATGTGTTGGAATGGAATTTGCACCAGAAATGATAATTAAGGCATTGAAAAATAATTTAAAAATGGGCGAAGTCCCAATAACTTTACATCCTAGTATTGGACGCGAACCAAAGATACACTCTTTTAGGGACGGTTGGAGAGCATTAAGATTGATATTTTTATTTGCTCCAAACTGGCTTTTCTTAATTCCGGGAGTGATATTTTTAGCAATTGGTTTATTCCTGATTTTTGCAATATTAAACGGACCATTAGTTATTGGTTCAATGCAATTTGATATTCATCCGATGATATTTGGTGCGTTTTTATCAATTCTTGGTTTGCAGATAATAATTTTTGGTTTGCAATCAAAAATTTATTCAAGATCAGCAGGACTTGGAAATGAAAGCAAAACATTAAAATTTATAGATAAATATTTTACACTTGAAAAAGGAACATTGATTGGATTTGCAATATTTTTTATCGGATTTGCAATTTTAATCTACATCTTTAATACCTGGCTTGGTGTTGGATTCGTTCAGCAGATAAAATTAATGCTTGCCGGAATGACTTTAACTGTTTTAGGAATACAAATAATATTTTCATCATGGTTTTTAAGCATGATTGGAATTGAAAAAAGATAAATCTGTTTTTTATTATTCAAAAAATAATTAATAAGAATAATCGAATTAAAATTTTAAAATGGAGAAAATTGACTTAAAAAACTTAACCGAAGAAGAAAAGGAGAAAATATTGCGTCAGGTAATTGGTTTTATAAAAAGGCACGCTCCGGAGGTTACAGCCGATGATTTTAAACGAAAGAAAAGTGAAAGTGTATCTGATTGGTGAGACCAATTTTTTTGGATTATTCAAAAACTAATTTATAAAAATAATTAATTTTAAATGTTATCAAAATGGAAAAAATTGACTTAAAAAAATTGACAAATGAAGAAAGGGATAAAATAATAGATGAGTTGTATGGTTTTATAAAAAGATACGCCCCTGAAGTTACTGCTGAGGACTTTAAAAGACGGAAAGATGAAAAAAGTGTATCTGGTTGGTGAAACCAATTTCCTAATAGACTTCGGGCTGGCGCAGGATGACAATGTAAAATATATTGTTAAATTGGCATCCCACGGAAAAGTATCTTTGGTTGTTCCAGAAATTTCATTTTTTGAGGTATGGGGAGCCATTTTATCAAAAATAAAGAGAAGAAAAGAACTCGCAGAGAATTTGAGAAAAGAGGCAAACCAGATTGGCGGAAGTAATTATGCAGGAAAAACTGCAAAGAATTTAAAAGAAAGTGCAAAATTACTTGAAGAAAGTTATGATGCAGATATATCTTCTCTTGAGGATTCTCTCGAAATGATAAAGCAGATTTGCACTATTATAAATTACAGCCCGGCAATACATACGAGGTCATATTTAATAACTTTGGATAAACGATATGACCTTGTGAATCCTGATGCTTCAATCTATGAATCAATAAAAGAATTTGCTCGTGAGAATGATGGAATTAAAATCCATCTGAATAAAAACACAAATGATTTTGATAAGAAAATAATCCATAAAGAACTAAAGGAGTTGGGAGTTGAAGTTTACTTTGATTCGGGAAAAGTGATTAAAAGAATTACTGAATTGACTGGGTAAAAATTAACACGGATAGGAATTGAAAAAAGAGAATTAAAAGTATTCCAAATTTATAAAGTTTAAAATAATCTCATAAGAATGAAAGCAATAATAACAAATAAGGAAATTTTACAGGAAAAATTTAATGGTAGGTTTAGCGAGATTGAAAATAAATTGGTAGAATACAGCAAAATTTTTAATGGAAAAATTTTTTATACTGACAAAACAAAATCAGACGATATAAAAAAATTTATTGATAATATTGACAACACAGAAAAGGTAAATTCATTTTTAATTGTTGGCGGAGATGATATTATTCCTTTTTTCAAATTAAAAAATCCGGCAGGTGATGACGGAGATGAGATTGTTTATTCTGATAATCCTTATGCTTCAAAAGATAATGATTATTTTATTCCCGAAAGATGTTTAGGCAGAATTCCCGATGGAAATAATACAGAGTTTCTGATAAGCATTTTGGAGAATTTCATAGGCGTCAAAAAAGACAGAAGAAAGGGAAAATTCGGATGTACTGCAGCAGAATGGATTAAAGCAAGCAAAGAGGTCTTTAAAGCAGTAAATGGAAGAACTTTAAAGATTTCGCCACCGGTAAAAAGCAATAATATTGAAACCAAATGGCTCAATAAGAAGAAGTTTTTTTATTTCAATTTGCACGGAAGTGAAGAAACAAAATACTGGTACGGACAAAAAGAAGAAAATTATCCTGTTGCATTTTCTCCTGAAAATTTGAATGATGTAAATTGCAATAATGGGGTAATTTTTAGTGAGGCGTGCTATGGAGCAAACATTATAAATAAAGGTCTAAACGATGCTATTTCTTTAAAATTTCTTGAAAGAAAAGCAATTTGTGTTGTTGCTTCAACAAAAATTGCTTATGGTCCATCCGAACCACCGAGCACAGATGCTGATTTATTGGGAAAGTTATTCTTTAAAAATGTAATTAATAAAGAAAGTTTTGGAATTGCATTAATGAAAGCAAAACAAAATTTTGTTGTT
>JAGWDQ010000057.1 GCA_018260615.1 Candidatus Altarchaeum sp. | reverse complement strand
CGCACCAAGACACGGAGACACAAAGGGCAATGTTGCTTTGTGACTTTGTGGCTTTGTGTGAATATTCTTCTGATTTTTTTATAGTATGGGAAATTTCGTTTTATTGTTCTCTAACCTCGCTGTTGCTCGGATATTTTCAAAAACTCCGCGTTTTGAAAATCGCACCAAGACACGGAGACACAAAGGGCAATGTTGCTTTGTGACTTTGTGGCTTTTTCAAAACCCAAAGGTTTTGAAAATATCCGAGCAACAGCGAGGTTATTGTGTGAATATTCTTCTGATTTTTTAATGGAAAAATGAATGTTTTTGACAATTTATAATATCTTAATCCTAATTTACAAAATCATAATTTATTTACAATTTATTAAAATTTTATTAAAATTTATTATAACAATATAGTAATATGAGTTTATATATTATTGTAGGTGGCGGGGACTCGGAAACAGAACTTGCAAAACTGCTGTTGGGAGAAGGACATGATGTGGTTGTTATTGAAAAAGAAAAGGCAATTGCAGAAAAGTTGGCAGGTACATTAGAATGTTTAGTTATAAACGGGGATGCTGCAAATTTAGAGACATTAAAAGATGCAAAAATTGAAAAGGCAGACGGAATAGCGATTTTAACAAATGAGGATAGTATTAATCTTATGATAACACAGTTTGCAAAGAAGTTAAATGTCAAAACAATAGTTGTCAGGGTGAATGACGCTGCAAAAAAGGACTTTTTCAATCCTCTCGGACTTACCGCAGTTGTCTCTCCCACTTCGGTTATCGCCAGAACAGTAAGAAATTCATTGGTTGAAGGAAGTGAAAAAACACTTATGATATTTGGCAACGGAAACGTGGAATTGATGGAAGTACCTCTTCCGGAGGGCTTGGCAGGAAAAAAAATCCTTGATTTGGGAATGCCTGAAGATACGAGGGTTGCATGCATTTACAGGAAAGGAGACATTGTTATAGCACACGGAAATAAGGTCCTGGAAAAGGGAGATGTGCTTGTGGTAGTTGCAAAAGTTGGTGTTGTCAAGGAACTTTTGGGTAAGTTTGCGCTCGCAGGGATTAAGAATGTGTAAAATTTAAAGAACCTTACATTTGCATGTTGTCTGAACTTGCTGAAATTTTAAATTTTAAAGTCCTTATTTTAAAGTCATTGTATTTTAAAATGCAAAATATAATAATTCCTTCCGAATTCGAGGCGAGATGTTTTAAGTTACTCGGTGATGACAATATAAATTTTCTTGATTTCTGCAAAAAGCCACTGAGAAAATGTATCCGACTAAACACGCTAAAAGTAAAAAATCCGGATAAATTTGTTGAAAATTTAAATGAAAGATACAAATTAGAAAAGGTTCCTTTCTGCAATTATGCATACTTTATTGATAGCCACAATCCGGGAAAGATGCCGGAATATTTCTTCGGGGAAATTTATATTCAGGATGCGGCGAGTTTAATTCCGCCAATTGCTCTAAATTTAAATCCTGATGGTGATGAATTTGTATTTGATGCATGTGCTGCTCCGGGAAGTAAAACGACACAAATGGCTCAGATTATGAACAACAAGGGCTGCATTGTTGCAAATGATGCTTCCGATGACCGCATAAAAGCCCTGTTTTTTAATCTGGATGTGTATGGGGTTTTGAATGTGGTTGTTACAGGGATGAATCTTGAAAGAATGAGAACAGACGAAGGTCTAAGCAGGAGATTTGATAAAATTTTGATGGATGCACCATGCTCCTGCGAAGGAACTGTAAGAAAGGACTGGAAGGTATTGTCCCGATGGGGAGTAAATTTAATAAATTTTTTATCCGTTCAGCAAAAGAAAATAATAGCAAACGCGATAAATATGCTGAAAAAAGACGGCACTCTTGTTTATTCAACATGCACGCTCGCACCGGAAGAAAACGAAGGAGTTATTGCTCATGCGGTAAGAAATTTTGATGTTGAAGTTGAAAAAATTTATATAAAAAATTTAAAAACACGGGAAGGAATTACCGAATGGAACGGAAATGATTTTGGCAGGGATATGAAAAAATGTATAAGAATATACCCGCAGGATAATGATACGGAGGGATTTTTTGTGGCGAAACTGAGAAAAATTTAACATAAACTATAAAATTTTTAAAATGAGCAAACATAAACCCAATAATCCCATAGAAGAATTTTTGGACTATTTAAATGAAAGATTTGGAATTGAGAAGGAAATTTTTTCGGACTATAACTTTGATACGGACGGAGAACGGATAAGCATATTTTCGGCAACCGTTGCGGATAAAAATTTAGACGGTCTGAGAATTAAAAGCATCGGATTAAGGGCTGGCAAATATTTTAAAGATGTGCGAAACAACCGGACAAAGCTCAAAATTTCAACAAATTTTGCCCAGATGTTTGGAAGGTATGCGACTAAAAATATAGTTCAAATAAGCGATGCTCAAGTCGGCAAATATATTCGGGGAAGTGATTTGGAAAATATCCGTCCGCTTAATGTTGAGGAAGGAGAAGTAATTATAAAATGGAATGAAAATGTAATCGGAGTGGGAAATTACAGTCAGGGTGAAATAAAAAACCAGATTCCGAAAAAAAAGCGGATTACTAAAATTAACGATGAAAATTTTTAAAGGGATAGTTGTTACGGGATTAAAAGAAGGAGCATATTATGTTGAAATTTATAAAGAAAAAATAAAAAATATATTGGGCATAGTTCCGTTTCCCGGGACATTAAATTTGAAGTGTGATAAAGATGTTTGTGCAGAAATTTTTGACGGATTAAAAAATTTAAAATTTAAAGAGATTGACGGATTTGACGGATTAAAGTCAGTGAAATTTATTAAATGTGTGATTAGAAGGGATGAGAAAATAATCAGCAATGCGTGGATTGTTATTCCTGAGATAAGAAAACATAATTTTGTTGAGTTCATTTCGGATGTCAATTTAAGGGAAGGGTTAAATTTAAAAGATGGAGATGAAGTGGAAATTTATGTGTAAAATTTAAAAATTTATTTAAAAATTTAATTTGGTTAGGGTATAATTAATAAATTTGGGAGTGATAACCAAAGATAGATAAAAACCTTGATTCCAAGAATAAAAGGCACATATAAAATCTATCTATAGGTAACACTCCCCAAAATTTTTGAATTTATTTTAAACAATGACTAAGACAAATTTATTTTTAAGTGTGTTTTTTCATATGCACAATCAGTTCCTTAATTATAATTCTCCAGTCAGGTCTCATGCGGGTGGGGACATAGTGGTTAGCTGAATTTTGGATGTATCTGTAATTTTCGTTCGCTTTTTTCAGTTTTTCAACTAATTTTATAAAGAAGGACTCTTTCTCAATTTTATAAAACTCCAGCATTAAATTTAGCGATTCCTTAAATTTTTCGTGGTCATATTCAAACATTGTGCAATGATACACGTCATAAATATCCTTGCCTTCGGTGCGGGTGCCTAACGCAACGAATTTTCTTGAGAGTAAATCCTCAAAAGAGTAGGTGGTGAACATTACGGGATTTACAGACATAAACGAAGATATGAGCATCTGCTTTTGAGGGGGCTTGCTAACTAATGGTTTATCATGGCTCAGATAAAATTCAATCCTTACGGTGTCTTTTTCGTTAATCTCGTTTGTATAAACAGCATCAAATCGCATGGTTCTGTGCAAAAGCCGGGGCATTGAAATTTTAAATCCGTTGATTTCTTTAATTTTTTCCATGATGAAATTTATTTTTTCATTTAAATTCATACTCTCAGAAGGTATAAAGTCAAGGTCTATGTCCTCTGAAAATCTGTCAACACCCTTTGTTTGAAGATATGCCTTGCTTAATGCCGTGCCTCCTTTTAATATCACAGAGTCACCAAAAATTTTACCAGTATGTCCAAGCAAAGTGTTTATTCTATCATTCTTGGATATATATTTTATTCCGAGGCCTGATTTTAAGGCGATCAGCCGTAAGATGTCTATGTCCATTTTAGATATAGTTTTATATTGAAATTATGTTTTCACTGCCGAGATTGTCAAGGATACGCCATTCCTTAATGTATTTTCCAGCAGATTTATTTTGGGGAATTAATCGTGCTGTCGTCTTTAGTCGTGATTTGAAATAAGATATAATAAAATCGGGAATTTCCACAATATTTGCTTTTTTTATAAGTTCAAGAACATATCCGCTTCGCTGACATAAGGTATCAGATGCAAAATTTTCAAAATACTCCTTTAATTTATCCCAGTCGCACCCTTTATTCAGATATAATGCCTTTGTAATTGCGGAGTACCCTCCGCAGTACTGGGGTTTGGAAAAGCAGTCGTAGAATGTTTTTGTTTTTGAGGAAACATAAACATTTTTATAAAACTCTACACCTTCGGTGTTTTTTGTGAATATATATTTGAAAATGTACTCTCCTGTTTTTATCATACATGATTTCCCGGCTGTTGCAATAAATATAGTAAATGGCTCGTATTCGGTTAAATCATAAATCCTGAGAGCGGAATGAAATGCCAGATATCCGGGATAGATTTGCAAAGCGAGTTTGTAGGGATTTAAAATTAACGGCTTTTCGGACGGCTCACTTTGAATTAAGTAAATGTTTCTCTTTATTCTATAAAGATGTCCTTTTTTTGATAATGATGAGCAGACCTTATTAATTTTTTCTTCGGAAATATCTGAAAATAATTGCTTAATATTGTCTGCTTTTATAATGCTCCCCCTTACTTTTCCTATTAAATTATATACTTTTTGCTCAGACCTTGTCAAATAGATATTTTTTTCCATATTGTGCTAATAATTGGTATTATCTCACTAAAAATATCTAAATATATCTTTAATAATTTTCAAGGATCCGGGTTCTTAATTGCCGCCAACAGAATTTCACCTCACCTCGTTCGGATATTTTAAAATCGCCTTTAAAATTTTTAATTTGCAACAACTCTATTATCTTTTTATCCCATATTATTTTTATAACTACTCACCCGCCCAAAAAAATACAGGTAATTTAAAAATCCCGTGGATTTTTAAAGATTGAAACCGAAGGTTTCAGTAATTTTTTGATTTTTACGCTCACTTCGTTCCACTCACTTCGTTCGTGTCTTTTCAAAACCTCTGCGATTTTGAAAATCGTGTCTTTTCAAAACTCTGCGTTTTGAAAATTGTATTTTTTTGAAAGTTTTACAGGTAAATTTTGTTAACCTGTGAGTAGTTACCCATAGCGTCAAGATAGTCTTGTAATTTAGAGTCAAAAATTAATTATATTTTTCTGATATTTGTTCTTTTTGTGACTGCCCCATATTGAATCTTTGCAATCTTTTTATCTTAAAATCATATTATCTTATAAAGAGTAAATCTTAATTATTTATTAATATTTACTTATGATGAGATAACATGAGACCAATAAAAATCCATGGCGCCAAGATGGACTTGTAATTTTATTTGATACTGTAACTTTTTACAATAATAGACATACTGCGTATAAAAACTAATTCATTTTAGATGTTTAAATGCACAAAGTTATAATAAGTGCAACAATCCAAGACTATCTTGACGCTATGGGTAGTTACTTATTTTTTTAGATCATAATTTCTTGGAGAGGTACTCATTTATTTTATAAGTTATAGTTTCGGGAGCTCTAAAGTCAGGAAATATTTTATATGGATCAATTGGTTCAGGAAATTTTTCAGCATCTTTTATTTTAAATGCAAAACATTTTTTACATCCTTTGAAATATTCAAAAAATTCTTTCTTCTTCACTCCGGAAATATTACCAAATTTAGACCATAAATTTTTAGAGGTGTCTTCTATAACTTCTTCTATGTGGAGTATACAAACAATTTTTTTGGTTGGTCTTGTAGCATAAACCAAAACATTTTTTACGCCTTTTTTTAAGGGAAATTTTTTGAGTTCGACTTTTTTACTTCCGTTCAAAATTTTTTCGACATATTCAGGTTTAACTGAAATTAATCCTATTTGCATTTTATATTTTTTAAATTTTTATATTAAAAATTAAGCAAAACTTTAAAAGTATTTTGTAACTATTCAGCCACCTCAAAAATCACAGGTAATTTTAAATTTCATCAGAAATTTAAAATATCACCTCGCTGTTGCTCGGATATTTTTAAATCTCTGCGATTTGAAAATGCTCGGAGATTTTTAAATCTTCACCTCACTTCGTTCGGAGATTTTTAAATCTCTGCGATTTAAAAATTGCGATTTAAAAATGAGAGTGAAACGAACTTATTTAAAAATTTTTAGATTTTTAAAGATTGAAAATCTTGTGGATTTTCAGTAATTTTTTGAAAATTTCACAGGTAATAAAAAAATCACGTGATTTTTTTAGATTGAAAATCTTGTGGATTTTCAGTATTTAAAAATACGAAGTATTTTTAAAGATTGAAAACTCAAAGTTTTCAGTAAATTTTGTACCCTCTGAATAGTTACATTATTTTTTTTGTTTTTCTTTATATTTACTAATGTTTTGTGTTTTGAAAAATTACCCTCACTTTGTTCGTGTATTTCAAAATTTTTCCAATTTTGAAATTATGCACATAAAAATTAGTTTTTTGGTATTTATTTTATAAAGGTAAACAGATGACAAGGTTTAACATAAGTTCGCTTACGCTCTCATATTTTAAAATCTGTTGATTTTAAAATGCCGAAAAAGTAAAATGTAAAACTTTGGTATATTTATTAAACATCCATTATTAAATTTTTTATTTTCCTGTTTTTGTTTCCTCATAAATTTTCCTCAATTCCTTTACAGTATTTTCAACAGAATGTTTCTTTGCACCCTCAACACAATTCCCGGCTAAAATTTCTCTGTTCTTGTATGCTATTTCTAATTTAATCTTTAATTCGTCAATATCTCCCGGTTTGTATAAATATCCGGTTTTTCCGTCAATAATCGTCTCCTTTAATGCCAGTGCATCCGCCCCGATTACCGGTGTTCCGCATGCCATTGATTCCAAAGCAACCAATCCCTGTGTTTCAACAACCGACGGGAAAATCAGAAAGTCAAGTTCAGAGTAAAATTTCGGAAGTTCCTCGTGCGGAATTTTTCCCAAAAATTTAATGTTATTGCTTGTTTTATTTGCTAATTTTTCATAATATTTTTTAGCAGGACCTTCTCCAGCTATTAAAATTTCTCCGTCAAAATTTTTTGCTAAATATATGAGGTCCTCAAGATGTTTTTCCAGCCCTATCCTTCCGCAATATCCGATACATCTTTCATTTTTATTCTTCTGAAAATTTCTTCGCTCAACATTCTCTTTAAACAAATTTATATCAATTCCGTTGCTTATAACTTTAACATTCTCAATCCCCTGTTCTTTCAGATATTCGGCAATTACATTTGACGGAACTGTTATCAAATCACATGATTTCAGGACAAATTTCTCCCACTTCATAAGGGATTTCTGCAAAATACCGGAAATTTTTTTTGTTGATGACTTTGAAAAATACCGGGATATTAAATTTGTTGCGTAATGAGTATAAAGATGCGTGGGGGTATGATAGGTAATTATACAGGGAATTTTTAGTTGTTTTGCTGCGGATATTCCAAAGACCGCCGAAGAATATAATCCGTGAATATGCACGATATCTAAATTTAAGTTCAGCAGTTTTGCGGACGGGAGGGAAATTTTATAGCCCTCGTAAAGGGGAAATTTAATCGACGGAAGGGAAATTTCATTGCTGCTTCCTTTGTATTCGCTCTTGGGATAAAAGACGAAAATGTTTTCCCTGCCGTAAATTTTGGCGAGTTCATTCTTCCATAAGTCAATTGTATAGGTTACTCCGTTTACCTGCGGAAAATAGGTATCCGTGAAAAAAGCGAGTTTCATATTAAAATTTGTTATTTTATTATTTTGCAGTTTTTGAAAATTTATCATGGCAAATAATTCTCTATCAGTTTCCACATCTGTTTTTCAATATTAGACGGAAGTTTTGAAATAGATTCGTTCATTAAGATAACAAAGTCCGTTTCGTTTAATTCAAATTTAATCATTTGTATAAATTTTTCCAGATTTTCTTTGTTTACATTATATTCTTTATATTCTTCATTCAGACGTTTTGCGGTCTCCTCAACACACAAATTTTCTATTTTTTTAATGTTTTCCTGTTTATTTCTGTCATCAGGCAGTGAATATCTTAATTTATACAGCAAAAATAGATGCTCATAGCAATCCTCTCCTTCCATTAAGTTCACTACATTAACTAAACCCATGGCAAGTTTTCCTCTCACCCCTTCATCATCTTTATAACTTTCATGAAGTTTTCTTAATTCATTCAGGCATTTCTCCATTTCATCAAATTTCTTTTCTGTTCCGTAAT
>JAGWDQ010000056.1 GCA_018260615.1 Candidatus Altarchaeum sp. | reverse complement strand
TTGCACTCCGTGAAATTGCCCTATCGGGCAACTTCGGATACCCTTAATCCGTTATACAAAATCGTTAAAAATCACAAAAATACAATTACTAATGGTAAAGAATGACTATGGAACAAGTTAATTTAGAAAAACGCGATTTGGGGCTATTCCTTTTGATTGCATTTGCCTTTTCGTGGTCACTTTGGGTACCAAAAGTATTGATTGCTCAAGGTTTGATACTTCCCCCGATGTTATCGGATTTTCTATCCAGTCCTTTTAACCCTGCCGCCTTTGGTCCATTTGTGGCTGCTTTTTATCTAACCTACAGCAATAAAGGGAAGACTGGGGTAGTAACGTTATTGAAAAGAGGGGTAGATTTTGGATTCAACAAGAAGTGGCTACTTCCTATCCTATTCTTGATGCCGGTAATAGCGGGAGGGGCGCTATTACTATCCAAACTTCTCGGAGGCACCTTGCCTGATCTAACAGTGTTATATAATCCATGGCTTATTATTTATTGGTTTTTTTATATGCTTTTACTCGGAGGCCCGCTGCAAGAAGAATTTGGTTGGAGAGGTTATGCGCTTGATCGGCTTCAATCGCGATACACCGCACTTACATCAAGTGTAATCCTTGGTTTTATTTGGGCTATTTGGCATTTGCCATTGAATTTTACATCTGATGTTGGACCTCAATATAGTGTAGCATTGTCTTTGTTTATGGGTTCGGTCATTACATTAGTTTTATTATCTGTGTTTTTTACTTGGATTTATAACAATACAGGCAGAAGCATTCTCGCTGTTTTGCTATTCCATGCGTCACTCAATCTGTCTACATTCAAATTGTTCCCAGTATTTGAAACAAGCAGTGCTGTTCCTTATTACCTTCTTTTGATTCTCATTGGTGTAATAATTGTACTTATAATTGGAGGACATAAGAGGATGGTTCGAGAAAAAACGACTTCGCCTAACAGCGGATAAAAGGGAAATCAAATATTTCCCAAAATTGCCTTCGGCAACTTCTTTTATCCGCGAAAGGTTATACAAAATTCTAAATCCTGCATTTGAAAAAAGAGTACTATTTTTAACACCGTGAAATACCCTCGCTCCATTTGCACATTTCAAATTTTTGAAATTTTAAAATCGCCCCGCTGAAACTTTTAGGGAACAAGTGTAAGTGTAAATTTTAAAGGCAAAAATTTTAAAAATTATCTTATCAGTGCTTTGACAATATCTTTCATTGTGATTATACCCATACATGCTCCGTTACTTATTACAGGCAATCTCCTGATATCTTTTTCAATCATAATTTTTGCCGCCTTTTCAACAGAAATGTAGGGATCTACCTGAATGATTTCCTCATGCAGTATCTTTTTCACAGATGAATTTAAAGGAATGTTTTTCTGAATTGCTTTTAAAATATCCTTTTCTGTTAAAATACCCCTTATTATATCGTCTTTCATAACTAAAACCGCCCCTATATTTTCCTTTGTCATTAAGTCCGATGCTTCCTGTATAGTTGATTCCGGCTTTACCGAATGAATTTTCCTGTTCACTATTGATATGACATCCATTTTGAAATTTAGCTGATGATTAAAATTTATTAAATTTTATATTATTATTTTTGTATTATTAAATTTTGTATTATTAATTACATTCTTAAATTAAATAAATATGAAAGTTGTCTTTTCGCTGGGGGGTTCAATGGTATGCCCGGATGATATAGATAGCGACTATATCGGGAAATTTTCAAAATTTTTGAAGGAAATTTGTGTAAAACATAAAATTTATGTCGTTGTTGGAGGAGGAAAAACTGCGAGAAAATATGTCGATGTGGCAAGGAAATTTGAAGCAAACGAATTCTTCTGCGATGTTATCGGGATATATGCAACCCGGCTAAATGCCTGTATGCTCATATCATCTTTAAATTTAAATCAAATCCCGTTTGAAAGTATAGGGGATGCCTCAAAAAGCAATGAAAAAATCGTCGTGATGGGGGGAACACACCCGATGCACACAACAGACGGAGTTGCGGCAATGTTAGCCGAAAATGTCAGAGCGGATTTATTTATAAATTTAACAAATGTTGAATATGTGTATGACAAAGACCCGAAAAAATACCTGGATGCAAAGACATACGAGAAGTTAAGTTATGATGAATTAATAAAAATTTTAAACAACAGCGAGATGAGTGCTTCTGCAAATAACATACTGGATTTGGTTGCGGCAAAAACAATAAAAAGGAGCAAAATAAGAACATTAATTTTAAACGGGAGAAATTTTGAAAATTTAAAGAATGCAATAGAAGGAGAGGGATTTATCGGAACGGTTGTTGAATAAAATTTTACCATTCAAATTTAAAAATTTAAAATAAATTTAAGATGAAATCGCAAATACTGCGGTATCCGCGATTAGATGAGGTGTTGACGGTTGAAGAAACGATAAGAGAACACAGCGGAGAGTTCAAAAAGAAGGAGTTATGGAAAAGGTTGCCGGAAAAGGTTCTGTATCAAAAATATTGTAGGATAATTGATTATCTGTCGGATACGCAGAAAACCGCGATAGACGGAGAAGGAAAGATCGGATGGATATGGAATCCCGAACTTGTGAAAAAATACTTAAAAAAGCCGGAATTGATAATAAGATGATATCAAGGGTAGTTTTTGCCGATGAAAAATGAAAAAGAAAACCATGGACAGGTTAGAAAGGAAATGGTTGAATTTACCTCTGCATCACATAGACGCATGTGTAATTCTGGAGGCACTGATAAAACATAAAGGGTATGAAGATTGTGAAAATTATTTAAACAGAGTGGGTTATAAATACATAGGGGACTTATCTATTTTTGCTCTGGGTGAAATAGTTATGACTTCAATAAGAAAATTTGAGAAAGAAATGGAATACAATGAATCTTCTTTAATTATTGCCAGATTGATAGACAAAAGAAAAATTGGTTTTTCATCACCACAATTTAAGACCTATGATATTGTTAAGAAAATAAAGGCAATTGAAAGCAGGGTGGAACCAATGGATGCGCTAAATCTTGCAACTGCTATAACTGAGAACGCAGATGTGTTTGTAACACTTGATGGCACACTTTTGGAGAACAAGAAACTTGAAAAGGAATTTGAGATTAAAATCAAACACCCTGCTGACTTGTAATTTCTCTCCTAACTCTTTTTATAAGTTCTACTGCGCTCTCATTTTGATATTCATCTTTTTTGATTCTTTTATAAAGACATTCTGCTAATTCGTGTAGTTCCGGGTCATTAAACCTGAATTTTTTTTCTGGTTCCATTGTCGGTTTATTATTTTTAATGTTTATAAATTAAGTTATTGAATAAAATATTCACACAAAGCTACAGAGTATTTTCAAAACGCAGTTTTAAAAACGCAGAGTTTTTTATCGTACAGGAAAGTTCGTTTTATTGTTCTCTAACCTCGCTGTTGCTCGGATATTTTCAAAAACTCCGCGTTTTGAAAATCGCACCAAGACACGGAGACACAAAGGGCAATGTTGCTCTGTGACTTTGTGTGAGTATCCTTCTGAGTTTTTTAAATCTCCGAACGCAGTGAGGCGATTTTAAATTCGCAAAGAATTTAAAATATGAGAGTGAAACGAACTTAAGTTTTGAAAATATCCGAGCAATATCAAAAATGCTGCGAGCATTTTTAGTATCCTAAAAACCTTGAAGATTTTTACGACAGCGAGATTAGAGACCAATGAAAAACATATACTTTATAATACGGTGAAAAACTTAGAAAAGTATTTGAAAACCTGAAAAATTCAAAAACAGAGGATAAAAGATTATGCTGGTGGCTCATACAGATTCCTAAAAGATAGATACCAAAAGAATATATCAAAAAATACAAAATAGATAATCTTTGGAAATACAATCTCCCGAACGCGTGGCGGCTGATTTACTCTGTTACAAAAGAAAAGGTGGTGCTTGTTTCCATTGTGATAGAATGGATGAATCATAAAAACTATGAAAGGCGGCTCGAATACTAAAAACGGACTTTTGAAATAAATTTCTAAATTTCCCCCATTCCTTCCCTCAAATCATTCAACGCTTCCTCGCAAACAATTGATGTCTTCCTCTCTTCTTTCATCTTTTTGTATGTTTCCTTCTTTAATAAATTTTTAAGATCTAAATTTAACTCTTCGCATGCCAATCTTAACGCTTCATAACTTTCGGTATATTTCAAAAAACAAAAAATTTCATTATACTTTTGCGATTGCAAATACATAATTATCCTTTTCTTTGTTACTTCGATATATCTCTTCTTTATAAATTCATTCTCTAATTTTTCGTCCCAGTTGTATGACTTAAGCGGGTAAAAATTTTCAAACTCTCTCGGAATAACTCCCGGATTTGAAATCATAACCTGATGAACGGACTTATATTTCTCTTTGTCTAAATTGCTTAATATATTTAAAATTTTTTTGTGCGTTTCCGATTCGGAATATGGTTTCTTTGCAGAACATGGAAGAAATAAAACGCTCTCTCTGCCTGCCGGTTTTTTGTACCATCTCTGCAAATAGTCCTGCCACACCTCAAAATAAGGATGGGTTAAAAATTCCTCTCCGACGCCGTCTAAAATTTTTGTATCCCTGAATCTCGGAATAAATTTAAAGGTCTCAACATCAAGTTCAATTTTCGGGTTATTTTTCCACTTGCTTGTAATATCAAAAAACTCTTCTTTACTTAAAAAATTCCATTCTCCTTTAATCCATAAATCAAAAATTTCCGAATTTTCGTGAGGGAGTAAATTTATTAAAACAATGCTGTCGGCATAATTTAAACCGTAATTTACTGATTTTTCCAGTTCCGCATTCCTGTTTTTTACAGGTAAATTTACAAGCAGATAAGCCCTGACTTTGCAGTCCAATGAATGAATCAAATTTGCGGCATTTTCAAAGTCCCTGAGCTTAAAGCCCTTGTTTATTGTCTTTAAAATTTTATCGCCTGCTGACTCAAGCCCGATTGCTATATTTATTTTGGCGTTTGTTTCTTTTAGACATAAAATTTTTTCCTTTGTTATGAATTGGGGTCTGCTTTCAACATAAATTTCTGAAATTTTGTTTTCCCTGCATTTATTAACAAAATATTCAAAAATTTCTTTTGGGATTTGCTTTTCATCAAAAAAACTCCCGCTTCCGAAAATTTTTACAACAGAATCGTCTTTGAGGTTTGCAAAAAAATCATCTAAAATTGCAGTCAATTCCCTGTTTGTTCTCTTTTTGTAAATTTTCCCGTATCCGCAAAATATACATTTTCCCCAGGAACATTTTCCCGAATTTATGACCAAAGTAGCCATTTCCATAAAGGAATAAATTTTATTATTTTTCCGTCAAAATTTTCCTCGTTTTCATAGTCTTCTGTAATTATCGTTCCCTCGTTAATTTCAAATTCATCCAGTGCTATGAGCAATGCGTCTGTTTCTCTTTTTTTTGTTTTTTCGTTTTCAAGATTAAGACAAACCTGTATGAGTTCCTTAACTACAAGTCCTTCTTTAATAACAAAATCAACTTCTCTCTGCTGGGCGTCTTTCCAGTAATAAATTTCTTTGCCTTTTCTTTTCAGTTCCAAAAAAACAACATTCTCATACAATTTTCCGATGTCTTCCGAAAATCTAAAACATACTGCATTTCTTAAGCCGGCATCTATGCAGTATACTTTTTTTGGATTTAAAATTTGCTCCTTAACCTTGTATGAAAATTTCTTTACAAAAAATAAGACATATGCATCACTTAAATACTCCGAAAATCTTTGTACCGTGTCCAAACTTACTCCAAATATATTTTTTAGTTTGTTAAATGAATGGATAGACGCCATATTTGATAAGTAGTATTTTGATAATTCCACAAGAACTTCTTTCTCAGCAATTCTGTGTTTTAGCAATACATCTTTTGTTATGATATCCTCAAAATATGCATTTAAAAGTTTATTTTTTTCATTTTTATCAAGCAAAGCAACCTTTGGAAATCCTCCGAATTCAATATATTCTTTTAACAAAGATATTATTTTATGCTTATTTGCTAATATTTTAATTTTTGTATTTATCTCAACATCTTTAAAACTCAAATATTCCCTAAATGACAAAGGATATGTTGTATAATCCACATGTCTTCCTGTCATTACCGACGAATAATCCTGCGACATAAGTTTTGATGTTGAGCCGGTGACAAAAACAGATACCTTTTTATTTTCATGAAGAAATCTTACAAATTTTTCCCATCCATTTACTATCTGAATCTCATCCAGTATAACATAATGCCTTTTTGATGGTTGAAGTTCCTCAATATAAGTACCACAAATATTTTCAAGCAACTCAATAGAAGGATTTCTAAATCTCGGATCTTCAATATTTACTATGAGGATGTCCTTTTTATTACATCCTTTATCAATTAGTCCTTTACAAAACTGATATAAAGCAGTTGATTTTCCGCATCTCCTCACACCCGTAATAGTTATAACTTCATTAATCTTCAAAAGATCTTCTAAATTGTTTATTAAATTTTCCCTTAATTTTCCAACATCCTGCTCTTTTTCCCAAAAATTCCAGTCAATTAATATTTCCAAAATTTCATCCTTTTTCATGTTTTAATGTTAAAGTTCGCATCGGTAAGTTTATGCCAAAAGTTACCGATTTAATCGGTAATAATTAGGTGGTTTATAAATTATGTGCAGTATGAAATTTTATTTGTCAACCCCCAACATTTTCAATTGTAAGCAACCATTCCCATAAAGGAATAAATTTTATTATTTTTTCATCAAAATTTTCCTCGTCTTTGTAGTCCTCTGTAATTATTGTCCCCTCTTTAATTTCAAATTCGTCCATTGCTATGAGCAATGCGTCTGTTTCTCTTTTTTTTGTTTTTTCGTTTTCAAGATTAAGACAAACCTGTATGAGTTCCTTAACTACAAGTCCTTCTTTAATAACAAAATCAACTTCTCTCTGCTGGGCGTCTTTCCAGTAATAAATTTCTTTGCCTTTTCTTTTCAGTTCCAAAAAAACAACATTCTCATACAATTTTCCGATGTCTTCCGAAAATCTAAAACATACTGCATTTCTTAAGCCGGCATCTATACTATAAATTTTTCTCGGATACTGCAACTGATCCTTTATTTTATATGAAAATATCGGAACAAGAAATATGAGAAATGCGGACTCAAAATATTCCAAAAACCTGCTGACTGTTTCAAGAGATGTCTTCCTTTTAAACGAATCCTGAAGTACAGATGCTAATTTACCAATACTTGACGGCGAGGAGATATTTGTTTGCATAATTATTGCTAATGTCTTTAATAAGTTTACATCCCTTATATTGTATCTTGAAACAATATCTCTAAAAATGATTGAATCAAAGTATTCTTTTAAGAGCATGTTTTTATTCTCTTTTTTTTCCATAACTGCTCTTGGAAAACCTCCGAATTCTAAATACTCTCTTAACAATGAAGATATGACATTTTTGTCAATTACCACTCCTTTATACTGTTTTACTGTCCTACCCTTAAATTTAACAAATTCCCTAAATGAAAGCGGAAAAATGTCAATGTTGAGACATCTGCCCCCCAAAACCGTTGAAAATTCAGAACTCATTAATTTGGATGACGACCCCGTAACAATTATTTTTACTTTGCCTTTTTCCTGTTTTGCTCTCACCCATCTTTCCCAATTCGGAACATTCTGAACCTCATCAAGAACGATATAAGCAAAGTCCTCGGGATTTATAACTTCGCTATAAGTATTATAAACGATATCTAGGATATTA
This sequence comes from Candidatus Altarchaeum sp., assembly GCA_018260615.1. GTDB lineage: Archaea > Altiarchaeota > Altiarchaeia > Altiarchaeales > Altiarchaeaceae > Altiarchaeum. The sequence continues at coordinate 557 of JAGWDQ010000056.1, read as the reverse complement.
GAATTAAGATACGGACTGAATGATGGCTCTTCAAAATTCACATACAAAGTATTTTCTTTTTTTGCACCTTTTTCTATAACATGTTTCAAAAATTGCTTTGAAATTGTTGATTTTCCGCATCTTCTAACCCCTGCAATACTAATTGACTCTTTCATATCCTTTATCTTTATCAGTTTTTCCAGATATTCTTCCCTTACTATCCCAACTTCCTGCTCTTTTCCCCAAAAATTTGAATCATATAATGCCCTGATAATTTCTTCTTTTGTTATCATATTGTTATACTTTATATAGTATGATTTTGATTATAAATTATACGCTACAGAGTATTAAATTTAATTGACTTTACATAAATAAATTTGCGTGATTATATCATTTATATCATACTCCGTATAGTATGATTTAGATTACAAATCATTCGTTATAGCGTAGTATATTATTGACTATTTTCACAAATAAATTTACCCCCACCCTAAATTTACCTCCGCAAAAGTAGTTAAAAAATGCTCACACAATAACCTCGCTGTTCACCTCGCTGTTGCTCGGAGATTTTCAAAACT
>JAGWDQ010000055.1 GCA_018260615.1 Candidatus Altarchaeum sp. | reverse complement strand
CTCCCTTTCGCCTTACTATTCTTAAAAAATAGATTTTTGTTTCTTTAAACTTTTTTACCTCTTTATTTTCAAAATCTGTATCTTTGCAGTCATTGATATATTTGGGTTTTTCAATCTCCGGATTGTTGTTTATTAAAGTATTGTATTTTTCATAAGATACATTAAAATCCTTGATTTTTATGTCTATTTCATTCTCATCTGTAAACTTTAATTTGTTCCAGAATTTTCTTGAAAACACGCTGTTAAATCTCTCTACTTCGCCGTTATTCCACGGGCTTCTTGGTGCAACATATAAGGGTTTTATGCCCAAGTTAAGTAAAAATAAGGTTAATCTTCCCATACACATTTCCTGACTTAAATTAGTTCCAAAAGCGGAATCATTATCAATCTTCAGAACATCCGGAACGGGATTGGTTTGCCATAATTCCTTTAAGATTCTTGTCGCTTCATCTGTGGTTTGACCTTCTATTCGCTTTACTATGCCTTCCTTCTTTGGACGAATGTATTTACAGGAAAGAAAGTTGATCTTATCATTTGAACCTTTCAAATATTTTGGGCCGATGAAGTCCATACTCATCATTATTTTACCCAATTTATTTAAACTGTATTGTGGATATTGCATATATTTGCTTACGCCTTTTCTCTTTTTTTGTGGACTTTTTACCATTTTGTATTCTTTAAGTGTGCGATCTACAAAGTCTTTGGAAACTTTATCCTCATGTGAATTATTATAATTTGCATGGACAACCTTTGCGCCTACGAAGTAACTTTCCTCTTTCTCTAACTTTGCCCGTATATTTTTTATTTCTTCTTTTTGTTGTTTTGTGTATTTCCGAGGTTTGCCTTTTTTCCAACCCCTATGGTCCTGTGTTACTTCCTTTTCATCAGTTTTTATCCATTTATTAATGCTGTCCCTACTCGCCACCAAATAGCGAGAGATCTTTCTTACACTCCATCCTTTTTGTTTGTGTAACTCTCGTGCCTTTATTCTCTTATTAATTAGCAACAGTTTTTCCATTATAAACCATTA
>JAGWDQ010000054.1 GCA_018260615.1 Candidatus Altarchaeum sp. | reverse complement strand
TTTATAAAGCATAAGTTTTTCATGAGCATCACACGGAGACGCAGAGACACAAAGGGGGCAATCATACTGAAAATCTGTGCGATTTTCAATCTTTAAAAAATCTGTGCGATTTTTTAAATACTGAAAATCTGTACTGAAAATCTGCAAGATTTTCAATCTTTAAAAATCTCTTGATTTTAAAATCACCTCGCTTGTGCCCGGAGATTTTAAAAATTTACGAAATTTTTAAAATACTCTGTGGCGTTTTCAAAACCCAAAGGTTTTGAAAATCTCCGAGCAACAGCGAGGTGAACAGCGAGGTTATTGTGTGAATATTTTTTATAGTTACATTTATTCATTTATTTATTGTCTGATTTAATTATTTATCTGATATACAATTCATATTAAATATTAACAACAATGGAAACGGTAACAATAAACAATGTTTATGCCCTTTTGCAGGAAATTAATCACCGGCTAAGCACAATAGAAACTGAAGTTCAGGAGTTAAGAGGAGAACCCGGGTTAAGAGCAGAATATATTGAGAAAATAAAGGGAATTAAGAAAGATGGTAAATTTAGCCATTATAAAACAATAGGTGATTTAAGGTCGGAAATAGAAACTGATTAAGATGTATGAGTATGACATTGGAGATGACTTAAAGCGGACACTTAAAAAGTTATGTAAAAAGAACAGGCAGATATATCAGAGGATTATAGATAAGATGCAGGATATCCTTGAAAATCCGCAGAGATATAAACACCTCGGACATGATATGAAAGGGGAATGTAGAGTTCATATTGGCTCTTATGTTCTAACTTTTGAAATCAATGAAAACGAGAAAATGGTTGTGTTTTTGGACTATGATCATCACGATAACATTTATAAGAAGCGAAAATTTAAATTAATATAAAGTAACTATTTAGAGGGTATCAAATTACTGAAAATCTATACTGAAAACTACGAGTTTTCAATCTTTAAAAACCTGCAAGATTTTTAAATACTGAAAACTACGAGTTTTCGTAACTTCTCAATAACTTGTGGAAAGATGATAAAACCAACTACTTGTTTGTAATA
>JAGWDQ010000053.1 GCA_018260615.1 Candidatus Altarchaeum sp. | reverse complement strand
AATCAGCAGATTTTTAAAGATTGAAAATTCTCAAAGAATTTTCAGTATTTAAAAACCTCACATGTTTTTAAAGATTGAAACCGAAGGTTTCAGTATTTAAAAAATCTCACAGATTTTTTAAAGATTGAAAATTCTCAAAGAATTTTCAGTATATTTCTCCTTTGTGTCTTTTTCAAAACGCGGAGTTTTGAAAATCTCCGAGCAAGAGCGAGGTGACGGTGTCTCCGTGTGAGGATAATAAAACGAACTTTCCTGTACGATAAAAAATTTTTATGAAATTTAGTTCATTTTAAAATTTAAAAAATTTTAAAATACACGAACAATAGTGAGTGTATAAAATTAAGATGAAAAGATAATTAATAAATATATGGAAAATTTAAACATAAATTCGGAAATAAAAAATATATGGAAAAATTTAAGAAAAAAATGGCATTATCCCCAGATTCCCGAACCAATAATTATAAGTGATGAAGGCAGCGGAGAGGTAAAAAATGTCGGCAGGGTTTTTGTGGAGAATTACAAAATCGGATTCAACATTGCTGATTTGCCAGCTGATTATGAAAACCGACAAATTTTTATTGAAAATTTTTTTGAACACGAAATTTGCCATTATACTTTTTGTCCGGGAAGAATTGAAACAGTCGGAGAGTTAATATTATCTGCAAGAAAAGCACTACAAAAATATCACAATTCCGATGAAGTTGATATTAAGGAAATAAATTTGGCGGTAAATTTCTTCACTGATTTGGTTGCTGAAAATTTCAGATATGAAAAAGCAAAAAATGCAAATGAAAAGAACAGAAATATTTCTTATCACGAATTAAAACTTCAAAAAATTCAAAATGAAGATAAGAATGAAAGCACAACCTCACAAATACCAAAAATTTATCTTATTCTTATTCAGACCTTGGGAAATTTATGGAATTACCGGTTTAAATTTTCATTTCCCGAAGAGATAAAGGAAGCAGGCGATTTGCTCGGCAAGATGAGAAATTTTTCCAATCGAAATTTATGGAATGCTTACTGCTATCGTACAACCCTGGACATCGCAAAATTTTTGGATGAAGAGGCAAATAAAAAAGAAAAGGAAAAGAAAGAGAAAAAAGAAAAAAAAGGCATATTTCCAATGTTTCTTAAAGAACTTTCATCAAAGATCAGCAAAATCGGAGATGACGGCAAGAAAGAGAGTGAAAATAAAAAAAGTGGCAGGGGTGGGGGAAAGAAAAACGCTCAAAGAGCTCATGAAGAAGGGCAAACCGAAAATGAAATTTATGACTATTATTTTTATCACTCATTAGAAGAAATACAACAGAAGAAGGACAATGTCGCATTACAAAAAATTGCCGAAAAGAATGCTCTTAAAGAATACAGAGATGTCCTGAAGGCATTGGGAATTACGAATGATGAGAGCGAAGGTATTAAGAGGTGGTATAAAGATCAGGCGTATGGAATAGAAATTCAGCACACAGAAAAATTTGATAAGACGGAATATGCCATATCGCCGACAAAATGGAGAATAGAAGACCCTGTATCCGAACTGGATTTTACATATTCCCTTTCTTTATCAAATTATCTGATTCCCGGACTGACTACCTTTAAAAGACAGTTTGAAGAAGGAAACATCACTCCGAAAGAAAAGAAGGTTCCTGATTTGCTCATCGTTATTGATTCTTCGTATTCTATGGGCGAACATATAAGAGGAACGAAGACATTTTTCGCGACACTTGCCGCATTTAAAGCATACCGATATGCAATTGACAAAGGTGCAAAGGTTGCGGTAATAAATTTTTCCGGAAAAGACAACAAGCCGCTATATATCCGGCAGGACTGGACTGATGATGCTGAAAAGATAGAAAACCACATAATTTATCACTATGGATTATATACATGTATTCCCGGAAAGGCGATAGAGGAAATTTCAAAGGCAAAAAATGCACTCATCATAATTCTCACAGATACGCAAATACAAAATTTTTGGAACGAGATTGAATATCTGAAAGATGCGGCAAGGGAAAATTTTTTGGTTATAATGTGTACTGCTTATAACGAGGGACAGGCAAAAGAAAATCCGGCGGTTGAAGAACTTCAAAAAATCGGGAAAATTTATTTTATTACAAAGGCGAGCGATTTAATCGGACTGACGATTGAAACAACGAGGAGCGTTTATGAGTAAAGAACGGGAACTCATCCCTTTAAATTGAGATAATTATTTTGTGAGAGATTTTTTAAAAATCTGCTTAAAAATTATATTTTTTAAGCAAGGTAAATCATTATGTTTTTAACCTCACTCCGTTCGGATATTTACTCATTTCATTCGTAAATGACAAAAATTGTGAGTTTATAGACAAACATTAATTATCCCAATTTTAGTGGGTCAGCACCAAAGAACGGGAAATTTTTATGTTGAGTGGCAAAAGAAAGGATAACAATTTTATCGGCAGGATATAATTTGTTAAAAATTTAAAAAATTTACTTAAATACATAATTGTTAAAAAAATTAAAATAAAATCAAGAGCATAAAACACTTTTTTGGCTACATTTGACCAGATAATTTTAAAGAAACAAAATGGTTGAACCGGATATAATAACTACAAAAATATTTAGGAGTAATGACGACTTTATTTTGAAACGAGCAACAAGAATTGCAGAGGCAATTGCTTTTGAAAGCGGGACAATTGTGAAACCCAAAAAACATCTGATTTCAAATCTGCCAAATGGAAAACAATCATACTTTTTCAAACCGGGAAAAGAAACAATCCGGGCAAATCCCAACATTCATGATATGTTTCCAAATGTTGGCAGCAACAACAAAAGTGAAACAGATGGTTACACTTTTGAAATCGTTTGGGAATACCTTATACAAATTTCAATCATCAATCAACTGACATTCAAAAAGGTCTTGGTGCTAATATATCGTGTCTGCTTTTTACTTGACCATCAGGAAATCAAAAAAGGGAAAATCAGATATGCTCCTTCAAAAGAAATTTTGGATTACATTTCTAAACTTGACTTTGCTTTAAGAGACGGCTTCAAAGACAAGTTCAAGAAAGATGAAATTGGATTGTTAGAATTTTTGCACTTCATTGATTTACTCGGTTGGAACGAAGATGTAAAATATCACATCACGAATTTTAAACCCGATTTTGACGACAGAACGAAAAAAAATGTTGGAAGAACCAACACAATTATCAGCATCATTAGCGTTCCGCTAATGATTAACGATTTCCTTTCAAATATTATTGAGAATGTGAACTACATTGAGAAAATCAATGTGCGACTTATTCTTTCTACCATGCAGAAGTTGAGCAAGTCAAGAGGCATTTGTGTTTTATCCCATACAGAATTACAAAAATACTTAAACCCTTATTTAGAAAATGGAACCCCTAAACAATTTCAGAAATAAGGTCTTCAACGAAGATGTTTTAAATGTCTTAAAAAAACTTCCTGGTGGAAGTTTGGATATGGTTTATGGCGATCCTGACTATAATGTAGGTATCAATTACGCAGGTAAAAATTACACTACAAAATGGAACGATTATATTGCTTGGTATATTGAATTGACAAGAGAAAGTATGCGTGTATTGAAGCCGACAGGAAATTTATTTATGATCAACTATCCAAAGCAGAATGCTTATCTGCGAGTTAAGTATTTGGATGAGGCAGCTTATGATGTGCATGAATATGTTTGGGTTTACAACACCAATATTGGACATAGCCCAAAGCACTTTACGACTGGACATCGTTCAATACTTCATGCGACAAAATCAAAAGAGAATAATTTTTACAAGGATAATGTTGCTGTTCCATATCAAAACCCAACAGACAAAAGAATACGAGGACGAATTGAAGGCGGACATTTGGGCCGTATGCCTTACAGTTGGTTTTACTTTGATCTTGTGAAAAATGTAAGCAAGGATAAGACCTTTCATTCCTGTCAAATTCCTTTGCCACTTGTTGAAATGCTAATTAAATCATGCACCCGGGAAAATGACGACTGTTTTATTTTGTTCGGAGGTAGCGGTAGTGAATTAGTGCTTTGTAAAAATTTAAAACGCAACTTTATAAGTTGCGAACTTCATCCTGAATATTATCAAATGATTTTAGACAGGTTTAAGAATAAAGGTAAAATCAAAAACGAATATCGCCCTGACTTCATTCAACAGAAAAAAGTATTCACTCAAAATTTTGTGGCAAAATATAAAAATTTAACATTTTTCACTGAAAAGTAAAACAATATAACTTAATTTACTATGTTTTATTGAGGGGGCATAAAAAATTAACCTTAAAATTTTGTAAATTTCTTTAAATTTAAAATTTATTTTATTACAAAGGCGAGCGATTTAATCGGACTGACGATTGAAACAACGAGGAGCGTTTATGAGTAAAGAACGGGAAATTTTTATGTTGGGTGGCAAAAGAAAGGATAATGATTTTGTGGGCAAGATATAATTTGTTAAAAATTTAATTAGTAAATTGTAAATATTTAATATTAAAAGTTAAATTGTATATAATAAAACGAACTTTCCTGTACGATAAAAAATGGTTGATTTGAACAAAAAATATATTGATGACATTAAATTTTGGGAGTTTGTTAATGAAGAATTTGATTCTGTTGCTTCAAATTCAACATTAGAGGAACTTACAGAATTTGCTTTTGGAAGCGTAGAAGAAGCAATAAAGGCATTTGAAAGTAAAAATCAAATAGAAAATGAAACCGAATTTAAAAAAGAGAATATTTTATGAATTTTTGGATGAAGGATTATCTCAAAAATACTGTTTGAAAGCAGGTCCCATACAGGATACGGCAATCAGTTATAATAAAAAAAGCGAGATTAAAATATTAAATGAAAAAAAGATATTTGACACCACAGAAATTGATTTTATAGGGAATTTCATAGAGGAAAAATTGATTTACGCTGATAACATGAGTCCGATTTCTATGAAAACAGAATTGAATAATATACATGGCACTTTGTTTATAAAAAACAATCAATTTGAAGATTTAATTTTAGATGAGGATTATGAAACAACATGAAGCAGTAATAAAAGTAATGGAGGAAAATGGGGGTTTTTCAACTCTGAAATATCTAAATGAGAAAGTTTTTAAAGTAGAGGGTATTGAATGGAGAACAAAAACCCCTTTTGCTTCCATCAGAAGAATTGTTCAGGACTCCAGATTTTTCTTTAAAATAAAACCCGGACTGTGGGCATTAAAAAGCCATGAAAATAAACTTCCAAATAGCATTTTAGAAATAATTGAAGAATCCAAAGAACCTGAAAAGGAACAAAAATATACCCATTACTATTATCAGGGAATCTTAGCCGAAATTGGGACTTTGAGTAATTATAGGGTTTACATTCCCGCTCAAGACAAGAATAGACCTTACCTAAACAAACAATTAAAAGACGTAACCACATTGGAGACGCTTCCTTCTTTCACCTATGATTACATTATCAAAACAATAAAAAGCATAGATGTCATTTGGGTAAATGAACGGAATTTTCCACACGCCCTTTTTGAGGTAGAATATTCAACCAATTTTAAAGATTCTCTAACCAGATTTCATGAAGTGATGGATTTTAATACTCGTATGTGTATCGTTTCGGATAAGAAAAGAACATCCCAGTTTTATTCTGTTTTAAATTTGAGTGTTTACAAAGACATAAAAGATAGAATTAAATTTTATGATTATGAATACTTGGAAAACTATTACTCAAACCCTTTTAAATTTAAACAATTTATGCACTAAAAATAAGATTGAGCAGTATAATTTTCTAATGATAATGCACGAACATTTATTTGTTTTCAGAAAACCAAAAAAAGACGAGGATTTAAGCAGGATTAAATACAGCATGAGGAAAATCCGATAATCAAAATTTAAAATTTATTTGCTGTTGTTATTATTCGTTTTATTATCCCTATTTTTACTCGGGCACAAAGGATTCGGACAAATTGCTATCTTCTTTTTATTTATTGTCGCAATAATTTTTGCCGCCTCGCAGTGAGTACATTTTCCCTTTATTATTAACATTCCCGCAGGCAATTTTACCGTATTATTACATTTCGGATAATTGCTGCATCCTGCAAAATTTCCGTAAGGTCCTTTCCTGACTGTCATATTTCCCTCGCATTTCGGACATTTAAACAAAATTTCCTCATTTCTTTTGTTATATTCCTCTGCTTTCATTCCCGAAAGTAACGCCTTCCCTATTGCAAATTCCTCCTTTTTAAATTTGTTAGAAATTTCAGTCAGTGTCTTTTTTGCTTCATCTATTACATTATCGCTCGTTGTCTTTAAATTTTGTATGTTCTCCATATCCTCCTCAAATTTTCTCGTTAAATTTTCATCTATAATGTCGCTGCAGTGTTTTTCCAATGTATCAACAACCGCAATTCCAAAAGGAGTTACCTCAATTGCTTTATCTTTTGTCTTAACATAATTTCTCTTGAACAAAGTATCAACTATGTTTGCTCTTGTTGCCTTTGTTCCCAGATTTTTTCGCTCTAATTCCGCTATAATTGAACTGACATTATACCTTTTTGGCGGCTGTGTTTCCTTTTCATCCATATTTACACTTTCAACAAACAGTTTTTCTCCTTTTTTCAGTTCGGGCAATTCCTCTTCCTCCGGCTTTGTATATTTATAAATTTTGAGCCAACCTTCCTCTAATGTCGTTGAGCCCTTTGCGATAAAAATTTCGCTGTTATTGTTGAGGGTAGCGGTAACGATTTCCCTTATTGCATCATCTCCGAATGTTGCCAGAAATCTTCTGACAATCAAGTCATACAGGTTTTTGTGCTCTGCACTAAATTTTCCTAGCTCCTTATCTTCTCCCGTCGGATGTATGGCCGGATGTGCTGGATCTACCTTCTTTCCGTTGTTCGGGGAAATTTTTTGCTTTTTGTTTTTCTCTAATAAAATTTTACATTCCTCATTATAGTTCCCTGAAAGGTTCATAATTATGTCAAGGTAATATCCGATTGGATCTGTTAACTGGTTGCTTGCAGTTCTCGGATAAGAAATTATTCCTGATGTATATAAGTCCTGCGATAATTCAAGTGTCCTTCTCGGGTCTGTCTTTAATTTGGCATACGCCTCTGTTTGTAATTCGGTCAAATCAAATGCCGGCGGCGGGGAAATTTTATTCTTCCTCTTCTTCACATCCTCAACAATTGCCGCATCTTTTCCGGATTTACATTTTTCTTTGATCTTTGTCGCTGTTTCTATATCAAAAATTTTTCCCTCTTTATGTTGTGCCAAAAATTTTTCTTTAGATATCTCGTTCTTTTTGCACAACATAGAAATTTCCCAATATTTCCGGGAGATAAAATTTTTAATTTCTCTTTCTTTGTCGGTTAAAATTTTTAGAGTTGGTCCCTGAACTCTTCCGATACTCATCGCCTGAAATTTGCGCAATATCTTATATAAAGAAGACGACAATGCCTTTGATAAATTTATTCCCCAGAACCAGTCCAAAATATGGCGGGTCATTCCCGCATAAGCCATTCCTTTATTTGTGGGTTCTAAATTTTTATATGCGTTTAATATTGCGGATTTTGTTAAAGTTGAAAATTTCATCCTCTTTACATTTTCTTTGAACGGATCAACATTGCAGGCAAATTTTATGGCATTGAATCCGATAATTTCTCCTTCAATATCGTAATCGCAGGAATTTATAAAAATGTTGTTTTTTTCTTTTTTTAAAATTTTTGATAAATTTTCTATTGTTTTTATGTAATCCTTCGTGTAGTCGGCATTCTTATCTGTTTCATAAGTTGCCCGCCATTCAACATCAAATACGGGATAACTATAATCCCTATTTTTCTGTGCTACTCCGTATAAATGTCCGACAGCCGAACAAACATAAATTTTCTCGTTATTTTCTTTATTGTCCTTGTTGTCTTTCAAATTTATTTCAAAGTAGGATACCTTTCCATTCCTTAATTTGGATGCACTTCCGAACGAACCTGCAATTCTTTCGGCAACGCTTGGTTTCTCTGCAATTATCAGAATTGACATTTTAAAAATTTAAATTTAAAATTTTTTTCCGTCCGCGCTTTTCCAAAAAGGAAGGGTTGTGGTACCTTTCCATTCCTTAATTTAGATGCATTTCCAAATGAACCTGCAATTCTTTCGGCAACACTTGGTTTCTCTGCAATTATAAGAATCTGCATTTCAAAAAATTTAAGGCCTAAAAATTTACCTGATTTGATTTATTTTAAATTTTTCATAGAAATTTTAAATCTACGGGCAGTAGCGAACTTATTTTACATAACCCCTTGCCCTTAACCAGTCCACATCGTTAGGAACATATCTCCATATAACATCTCCTTTTTTGTCCTTTTCTATCTCCCACGGTTCAACAAGTACGAAATCCCCGTCATGAATTCGCATTCTCCATCTCACCTTTCCAGGAATTCTGCACAATCGTTCTTTTCCATCGGAACATTTGACTCTCATTCTTGTATATCCCAGGACCTGCAACACTTCGCCGGCAACCTCACCCATTTTCGGAGTTCTGACTTTGTGTTCTACAACAACCACCTTTTTACCCATCTTTATACGAATATTTAAAATATTAAATAATAAGATTATATTAAGTTAAAATAATTATGCTAAATTAAAAATACAAATATAAATACAGATATAATAATCAAATAAATTTTGTATTTTTCTAATCTAAAAGAACATAAAGAAAGAATACGGGAACACATAATTAAATTGTCTCATAAATGTCTCAAATTTTTAAATAAAAGGTTTTTAAATTTCTACATATTTGCCATTTTTCCCATTCCTAATTTCTTCATAAAACTCGCCAGTTTTCTCTCGTCATTCATTGTTTTCACATATCTTTTCATTACTTTATACTGTTTAAGCAACTCATATACCTCCTGCTCTTTTCTTCCCGAGCCGCATGCGATTCTCGCTACTCTTTTTGACTCAATAATTTCAGGATTTTCTTTCTCTTTTTTTGTCATTGAATCCATCATAAATTTATAAAATTTTAATTTTTCATCCTGCATTTCCATAACTTCCTTAGGAATCTTAATTCCTCCGGTCGGAAGCATTTCAACGATCTTGTTCAAAGAGCCCAGTTTCTTTATCTCCTGAATCTGAACATACAAATCATTCAGGGTAAATTTTCCTTTGATAAGCCGGTTTGTCATCTCATCGGTAATCTCCATTTCCTGCGCCTTTTCAAGCAGCCCTTCAATATCTCCGAACCCTAAAATTTTTGAGACAAATCTCGGAGCATCAAATTCCTCAAATTCATCGTTATGTTCTCCGACACCGATAAAATAGACCTTTGCATTAGTTGTTTTACACGCGGAAATCGCACCCCCTCCTTTTGCAGTCCCGTCTAATTTTGTTAATATAACTCCCGTAACATTGCATGCTCTCTTAAACGCCTCTGCCTGCTCTCCTGCTAATTGGCCTATTGTTCCGTCCAAAACAAGCAAAACATGTTGCGGCTTTATCTCTTTATACACAATATTTATATCTCTCATTAAATCATCATCCAATTTATTTCTTCCTTCGCTGTCAATTATAATGACATCCTTGTCTTTCAAAATTTCGAGCCCTTTTCTGATAATATTAAGGGAAATTTTTTCATTCCGGTCCCCGTAGAAAGGTGCCTTTATTTCTTCTGCTAATTGCATCAATTGTGTGTAAGCTCCCGCCCTGAATGTATCTGCACATATAAGTCCAACCTTAAATCCCTTTTTGTTATAATATCTTGCCAGCTTTGCTGCTGTTGTGGTCTTTCCGCTTCCCTGAATTCCGACAAGCAAAATTTTATCACCTTTCTTTAAATTTATTTTTTCTCCTTTTCCAAGCAGGGATGTTAATTCATCATAAGTTATTTTAATTATATGCTCTTTTCTGTCTAAAAGTCCGGGCGGTTTTTCAAGTAGTCCTCTGTCTTCTATTCTCTTTGAAATTTCAAGCACTAAATTTACATTCACATCTGATGAAATCAGAGCTTTTTGAACTTCTTTTATAAATTCCTTTATAACTTTCTTATCTACAACAACTGCCTTTCTTAATGATGTAATTGCATTCCTTAATCCGTCGCTTAGTTTATCAAACACCTTAAATTTATGACTGAAAAATATTTATGACTGAAAAATTTAAAATAATGTCCTGCTGTTAAAATTTTGATGCGGGAGGGGGGATTCGAACCCACGAAGGTTTTCACACGGTAGGTCTTGAGCCTACCCCCGTTGACCGCTTGGGAACTCCCGCACATAATTAAATTTCTGTAATTTTAAATGAGCGCGTGCAGGAATCTAAACCTTTTGCTAAGAGTGACTACCCGCAACCTTCCTCCTCCCCGCTACCCTGCAAGCACAATTCACATGATTATGGCTGCTCCGATCAAGGTCTGACCAGATTCTCATACAAACTGCCTCGCAGGACGAAAATTCATTGTCTGAATTACGGATCACAGATAACAAAAGATCTATTTTTCTGCACTTCGATTCTCCTTTAGACGGTTTGGAGTTACAGGTGACGCCTGACCACCCAATCTAGCTCACATAATAAATTCATGTAATAAATTAGATGTTAAAAATTAATTCTTTTAAATTAATTCTTTTAAATTTGAAATGAAAAATTTAATCGCATTGTGACGCACTTTTTTCTTTTAGAAAAAGAAAAAATACGCCGAAAAAAGAAAAAAGCAAACATTAAAAAGATTTTAAATTGCTTTTAATTTCTAACTTAAAATTTTTTAACTTAAAATTTTTCTAAAATTGGCAAATTTAATCGCATTGTGACGCACTTTTTTCTTTTAGAAAAAGAAAAAATACGCCGAAAAAAGAAAAAAGCAAACATTAAAAAGATTTTAAATTGCTTTTAATTTCTAACTTAAAATTTTTTAACTTAAAATTTTTCTAAAATTGGCAAATTTAATCGCATTTGACCTTGACGGCGTCCTCCTTGACGGAAAAGGAAGCTGGATGGAACTGCACAAATTTATAGGCACGGAAAAATTTTCCGAAGAGAACGGAAGGCAATACTATTCTGGCAATATATCCTTTGATGAATGGGTAAGGCGGGATATCGGATTATGGAAGGGAATTGATGCAAACAAAATTTTTGAAGCAGGTAAAAAAGTTGAAGTAATGAAAGGGATAGAAGTAATTAAAAATTTAAGTAAAAATTATAAGCTGGCAATTATAAGCGGCGGCATAAAACAGATGGCAAATAAAATTTTTGAAAAATACACCTTCAGCCACTGTTATGCAAATGAAATAATAGTTAAGGATGAAAAAATTTTTGATGTCAATATGAAGGTAAATTTTGAAAATAAAGGAGAAATTTTAGAGAAAATAGCAAAATCGGAAAATATTGATTTAAGTGAATGTATTGCAGTAGGCGACTTTATCAATGATATTCCTATGTTTAAAAAGGCGGGATTCAGTATTGCATTTAATCCGAAACATGACAGCGTTGTGGAAAATGCAGATGCGGTAATTCGCAACAAGGATTTAAGGGAAATTTTGAAATTTTTGTAGTTTGTATAAATTAAATTTTATACATTAATTATCTATAAATTCTTCAAAATTTCATTACAATATTTAACCTCATTACTTCGTCCTTGTTTTTCAAATAATTCCTTTGCTTTTAAAATTTCTCTCTTGGCATCGTTTAATCTTTCTGTGATTATATACAACATTCCCAAATTATAAATGACTTCTGCATAATTTGGATTTAGTCGTATTGCTTCTCTATATTCTTTCTCTGCTTCTTCATAGCGTTTTAAATTTTTCAATAAAGCTCCTAAATTACTATGTGCATAAGCATAATTTGGATTTATGCGTATTGCTTCCCTATACTCTTTCTCTGCTTCTTCATAGTTTTTTAAATTTACTAATAAAATTCCTAAATTATTATGTGCATCAGCAAGATTCGGATTGAGCTTTATTGCTTCTCTGTATTCTTTCTCTGCTTCTTTGTAGTGGTTTAAATTATACAATAAAAACCCTAAATTATTATGTGCTTCCGCAAGATTTGGATTTAGTCGTATTGCTTCCCTAAGTTCTTTCTCTGCTTCCACATAGCGTTTTAAATTTTGCAATGAGCCACCTAAATTATAATGTGCTTCAGCATAATTTGGATTTATCCGTATTGCTTCTCTGTATTCTTTCTCTGCTTCTTCGTAGCGGTTTAAATCACTTAATAAATTTCCTAAATTATTATGTGCATCAGCAAGATTCGGATTTATCTTTATTGCTTCTCTGTATTCTTTCTCTGCGTCGTCAAATTTTTTAGCATAAACATAAGCATTTGCTTTATAGAAATGACCTTCAGCCCTTAAATTTTTAATCTCGTTTAATACATCTATTATTTTATTTACTTCTTTATCTTCTACTTTTATATCTTTTTCAAAAGTTGCAATGGGAATATCTGTTTTTGTTAATATATTTGCTGCATTTTTTGTTACATCTTCATATGGCGTCTCACTTATTTGGTTGGATATTGCATTAGAGTTGTTGCGAAATAGTTTATATGAGCTATTTTATACTATGACAATAGATTAACCCTCTTAAAATTTATTTTTTTATCACCTCGCTGTTGCTCGGAGATTTTAAATAAATTTAAAATGAGGGAAAAAATTCATAATTGTTGTAAATATATTGTCACCTCACTCTGTTCGGAGATTTTAAATAAATTTAAAATAACAATAGATTGAAAATTATTTCGCAACTGGTCTATTCTCTATTGCAGAATTTAATCCTTCATCTTTTTTCAAACTATTTATAATTTATTCTTCATTATCCTCGCCGCAAAAAGGTGTAAATACCCTGTGTTTTTTATCAGAAAGTTCTTTGTCTAAATCAAGATGGATGTTATCGTCCTTTAGTAGAAAACACTTTTTTCTCAATCCGTCCATAAGGCCCCATTCATAAGAAATATTGTGCCTTAATTCATTATAAACAACCACGCTGAAATAAGATTCTTTAATCAATCTTTCAATTTCCGTATCAATAGGTTGTCCGGATTGGCAATTTCTTCCTATTATAACTTCAAATCCTTTTTCCCCAAAAAATTTTCTTATCGCATTCTCAACCTTTTGTTTTTTTGTATATGAAATTACCAAAAAAATTTTCTTTTTCATTTTAAGTATAAATTTCCCCTCATTAATTATAAATTTTTCAAAATTTCCCTCCCTTCAACAACCGGAATGTTATGTCTATTCGCATACTCAAACACCTTCTCTTTGCTTTTTGCCTTAAATATCTCACCGTCTAAAATTTCACAAATAGCCGCAACAGGAGTTAATCCGGCAATTTTCAAGATTTCCGTTGCTAATTCCGTATGTCCCGCTCTGTTTTCAATCCCCCTTGAAATCAGTAAATGAACATGCCCAGGAGTTCTGAAATTTTTCGCAAATTCATTCATATTCTGGTTTTTCTCCTCTTTTAAATTTCTTGCGAAATCCGCAAATTTTTTAATCGTCAATGCCCTGTCAAAGTCACTGATTCCTGTAAATACACCCCTGAAATTTATATTTATTGAAAACGCCGACTTTTTATCATATTTCAAATCATTATCTGTCATTTTTTCAAGCACTTTAAATTTTTCAGATGCAAAATCACGAATCTCTGAAAAGAAAGGCATTCCTGTCATTTCGGCAATTTCTCCTGACACAGCAAGGCAAATCATTCCTCCCCCTTCGGTTCTCATTCTCGCTACATGTTCCGGCTTTATAAATTCCGCTGCAATTACAAAATCGCATTCGTTTTCTCTGCTGTCGGCATCGTGGATGATTATGAAATTTCCTTCCCTTAATGATTTTATGGCTTTATTGAGCATTTTTAAATTTATTCATTGGTTAAATTTATTCTTTTCGCCCGCATTTTCAAAATGAAATTTTGAAAATCTCCGAACGAAGTGAGGTGATTTTCTTTCAAAGAAAAGGCGGATAGCATTCGTTTTCTCTGCTGTCTGCATCGTGAATTATTATAAAATTTCCTTTTTGTAAGGCATCTACTGCGTCATTTAAGGCATCGTTAGTCATTCTTTTAAATTTTAATCAAAATTTATTATCAATTAAAATTTTCTCAAAAATTTAGTTTCTGTTTTTTAAGTAACAATTTGAGCAATTAAAGCAAGGACATCAGGTAAATTTACTATTTTGTCATTATTTAAATTGTAATAATCTGTTCCACGGCTCAAATTTTTCTCTCCGCTTAAATATTCAAGCATTTCAACCGCATCAAAGATATCAGTTGCTTTTTCCACTACACATTTGTTCATACATCCTGTTGTTCCCGGAGTTATATTGTTATCGCCCCATCCGTTCGTGTTATTACAAGTATTATTACTACCTGCAGGATTTGAACCCAAATCATTCACATCATTACTTGGATTGCCACAGATTCTATTTTGTATCAGGTTGTTTGAATTTGAATCCAACCTAAAACGAATTCCCCACGCATTTGAAGTTATGAGATTGCTTATAAATGTATTATTATCTGAATTCCACAGGCAACTGCCGCTCCATGTATTTGAAATTAGTGTGTTGTTAATTAGGTTATTGTTATTTGAATCCACCAAATAAATTCCGCGATGAAAGTCGCTGATTATACAATTTCTTATTGTGTTATTTTGATTGTTATTTAGATAAATTCCATAGTCCCCTCCGCTGTCATCGCCGTCTATTGTGTGTTCCCGGCAGTCAAAAATTTTATTGCTGAAATTTAACGAATTAATACAGGTTTCGGAATAATTTATTATGTTTGTCTTTAAATATACTATGTTGCATGTTGCATTGTTCAGTTGAGTATTACATTCGTCACAGGTTGAACAATTACATACGGTTAGCAATATTACACATTCCGTATTTGAAACGCCATAATTTCCCGCTCTGTCATACGCCTCAACCCAAAAACAATAAGTATGTCCCGGAGTTCCGTAAAATGTCCTGTTCATAAATTCATTTACCTCTTCTTTTTTATCAATTGTATGTGTCAAATTATAAATTCCAAAAACAGTATCTGCATCGTAGTAATAAATTTTGTATTTTTTGAGTCCGGATGCATTAATTCCTGTGTCAGAAGCATTCCACAAAATCAGTGCTGTATTTTCGGTTATATTTTGCGGCGGAAGTAAATTTACTTTCGGGGGTTTTGTATCCATCTTATCGGAAATTGTCAGGTTTAGCGAATGATTAGTATAAACACCATCAACTAAAATTTTTACACTCCAGTTTTCAGTTACAGAAGAATTTATTTTAAAGCTTATATTAGAGGTATCAATAAACCAGTTCCAGTAGTTATAAATGTTGCGGGATATATTTTTTGTTATGGTTACAGATATATTTTTATAAAACTTATTGATCCCGTTTGAAGTGTTTATAAATTCAAAAGTAAAGGTATCATTAACATTTCCCATTATTTTTGCCCACACTATAACTTTTTTATCGTTCAATGTGAAATAATCTGTCTCATTCTCTGCAAATATAAATGTTTGCGGATTATTTTCGGGCCAGCCAGCATAAATATCAAGTGATTTGCATGTCTCTGGTTTTACAATATCGTTATCCAAAATCCTGTTTGTTATGTTTAAATTTGTCGGAATTTGGGAAACCGATAAGGTAACATTATTTAAATTTAAGGTGAAATTTATGAAAATTCCACCTTCTTCATCTTGAAAATTTCCGCTTTCATTAAATAAAAGGAGTTCAACCATTGGTTTATGCCTGCTTACTTTATTATCGGGCCAGCTTTCATCAATCTTCCATACAAGTAATGCATTATCAGGATAAGATATCGGAAGATTTGCATCATATCCGATCTTTTTTCGCATTTCAATAAGATAATACTGCCATGAATCATGGCTTCCCCTTAAAATTTTAACAATTGTGTCCTTATTTTCAGCGGGAAAAACTGTTAAATTTATCGTTTCATTATAAATCACAATTTCATCAACAAAATTTAATTTTGATTTACTAAATGCTCCCGGATGTGCGTTAAACCATGCTCCTGAATCCATCAGTTCGTAAGCACCGACAACGCTGCTCCCGTTATTTGTATCATACAAATCAGGAAGTCCCAGTTCATGGCCAAATTCATGTGCATAAACACCAAAAGTATCTGTTTCTGAAACCACTATTGCATAATCCACATTGTCACAAAAAACCCCGTTTGAATAAGTTATACAACTATCATTTGTTTCAACCCCCACATAAGGAAGTCGCATTGACCAGATACAATCTCCGCATTCCGGATCATTTGCCTGATCATTGCCTGCATGAAGTATGATTACATGATCATATTTTGAGAAATTAATTTTTGAATCAACCGCTCTTATAGTATCATTTGCAAATTGATTGTACATAACATTCAGTTTATCAATTCGCTTATATGTTGTATTTTCAAATCCGCCGTCAGCACCATAAAAAGCCATTGGCTTTGACAATGTAATCCGGTCAACTATCTCATAACTTAAATTTAATTTCCCGTAAGAAACATTGTAATAATAATCAGTTAAATTTTTAAGTGTATTGTTTAAATCGCTCAATGTTGTTGAATTTTTGACATCTGAAAACATTACGGGAATTACTAGAATTTTCTGGTTTCCGGTTGTGTTTCTTTGCCAGCCATCGCTGCCATAGTCAGGATATTCCGGGGATAAAACAAAATCCGGAATATTTTTAATGTCCGATGTATAGAATGATGGCTCTTGTTGTCCGTTTTCTGTTGTCGCAGATGATGCACTCAGACAGCCAAATATTACTGCAAAAATTAAGGCCAAAACAGCAGGATAATCATACCTCCCGTATATTTCAGTCATATTAAATTTTTAATTTTATCCTTTGTTATTCTTCCTCAGCCACTCAATATCGCTAATATATAAATCCCTGATATCGCTTAAATTTAGCCGTAACGCAGCAATCCTGTCTAATCCCAGTCCCCACGCCAATACGGGACATTCAAATCCGAGCAATGGCTTAACAACCTCGGGCCTGAAAATTCCAGCCCCTCCCAGTTCCATCCACTGCCCTTTGCTTTCAAGATAAATTTCCGGCTCAACGCTCATCTCCGTATAAGGAAAGTATCCCGGCCTGAATCTGATTTTTTCAAATCCAAGCGAATTGTAAAAATTTTTTAATATTCCAAGCAGATTCCTGAAACTGACATCTTCGCCGACGATAATTCCCTCAACCTGATAAAATTCCGGAAGGTGTTTAAAGTCAATTGTCTCATTCCTGAATACCTTTCCGATGGTAAAAATTTTAGCGGGCAAGTCCTGTTTTTTGAGCGTAGTTAAATAATGTGCGGAAACAGCAGTTGTGTGTGTGCGAAGAATAAATTTTTTTGCCTCTTCTTCATTCCATTTATATTTCCATCCCTTTTCGTGTGCATCCTTTACTGCATTCTTAAATTTCTCAAACCCGTAAATTTCACCCTTAAAATTTTTCAGATAAAATGTATCCTGCATATCTCTTGCGGGATGGTCCTGCGGCTGAAATAACGCATCAAAATCCCAGAATGTCGGCTCAGTTAAATCTCCCTGCATCTCTTTGAATCCCATTCCGACAAAAATTTCCCTTATCTGGTTTATTAAATTTGTCAGGGGGTGAAATTTTGCAGGATATTGCGGCTCAACGAAGACATTGACATCGTATTTTCTGAATTCCGCACCCTTCCATGATTTTTTTGCGAGCATTTCGGGAGTCAGTTGGGAAATTTGCTCCTTTAAGTCGGCAATATTTTCCTTAACCTTTCTTCCTTCATCTGTCAGCGAGGCAAAAATTTCTTTTGTTTCCTTCAGGTTAAGTATTTTCCTGCTGTTTAAAATTTCATAACTTTTTCTTTTCGCACTTGTGAGCATACTTAAGTCATTTCCGTCAAGACATTTCAATAAAATTTCATCATCCTGCACAGCGAAATCGGAAATTGCCATAACCTTATCTTTAAAGGTAATGTGTTTCTTTTTCCGAAGCCATCCGATTGTCAGATTTACATTAACTTTGAGGTTGTTTTCATTTATGATTTTGTTTAAGTCATCAATATTTATTTCAGAAATATTTTTTGCTTTCATTAAATTTAATATTTGTCTTTCCGGAAGTCCCGCATTTAAGTATTCCTTTCCTTCGTCATTCAGAAAAACAAATGCCTGAATTTTTTCCTCAACATTAACTAAATTTTTTGTTTTAAGCCAGTCGATCGTTCTCGCTACTGCATCTATGTTTAAATTTGCCCTTTCCGAAATTTCCTTAATATTCTGCTTTCCTTCCAAAATTTTTAAAATTTTGAGCTCGTTCGGATGAAAATTGAAATCCATTTTCAAATTTTATGTTATACTGTTTTCTCACTTATTCCGACTTCTCCTCCCGCTCCCATCAAAATCCGCATTTCATCAAGTGTAAATCTGTGTTTCTTACCTGAGAGTTTTGTCTTAACCTCTTCGTATTTTTCCTTCATTTTTGCTTTTTCTTTGTCTGCCTTTATTTTTTCCAGGTCCTCTTCAAGCAGAGTCATCTGCCCGTCAATCTGCTGTATTTCGTTTCTTAATTTGGCAACTATATCTTTATGCTGAATTAATTTTGCGTAATTCTGAAGAACAATTTCGTGCTGCACATCAGCACTTTCCCTCATTTTTTTTATACTTTCATAAGCGTCCTTCACGCTGTCATACATTTTCTTTAAATTTGTCCATTCATCCGTTAATTTTGTCTGAACATCAATAATTTTGCCGTCTATCTGTTTTAACGAGTTATAAATTTCCGTAACTGTAATATGTGCGTCGTTGGCATTTTTCGCTTTTATTACTCTTTCCCTCAGCTGAAATATCCTGTCAAATAAGTCCTTTTCATAATCAACGGATATATCATAAGTCAATAATTTTTCATAGGTTTTCTCCAGATGTTCTTCAAGGATACCATACGGTGCTCTTGAGAGTTTGTTAAGCGAGTCCCTTTCTATCTTTTTTTCTTTTACTATCTTTGCTAATTCCTTTGATTCGTTTATTAAATGCCCCCTCTGATTTTTTAAGTCATCCAGTATTGTTTTACTTGCATCCTTCTTTTTTTTGAAGTCATCCATTCCTTCAAGCTTTTTCCTGATTTCTTCCTGAAGCTGATTCCTTGCATCTTTTGCCTTTGCTATTCCATCGCGACAAAAATTTATATCGTCATAATTATCCTTAATTTCCTTACTTTTCATTCCGATTTCATCGCGCAGCAAATTTAATTTTTCCTTTAACTCGGGTTCATTCATTTTTAATTGTATTATAATATATGAAATTTAACTTATTATTAAAATTTTATGTATTTTTGAATTTTGTTTTGTTTTAATTTTTGATTTCATTTCAGCCCCAGTTTATCAAGCAGATTAAACGCTTCTTTGTCAAATTTTGAAAATGCAAACCATTTTTTACCCAGATCCTTTAATGATGCTCCAAAATGATACACCTCTTTATCGTCTATTATGAGAAATCGGTCGTGGGACTGCTTAAATTCTTTTACTTCAACAGACGGATATTGCGAATTGTATTTAGCCAAATCAAGTGATAATTGTTTGGAGACATCTTTGGTGAATATCGTAACCCGCACATTTTTATTTCTCTTGCTAAACAGCGTCAAAACCGAATCATCAATGTAATTGTCAATGAGGACCAATGATTTATCAGCGGTTCTGATTATATCCGAAACGAATTTGTATGCGTCAAATATCTGGCCGTCAAAAAATATGCCTTTTTCCGGCTTGATGTATTTGCTTTGTATTGCATCAAATACCAGTTCAAACTTTTTATCGTATTCAATTTGTTTTTCTTCTACACTTTCTAATCGGTGAACTATCCATGTGTTTGAGGAGATAAATTTTCTCATGGAGACAAACGCCCTCATTATCTGAATATTAATTCTTGTAGCAGTATCACTTTTCAAGACACCCGACAGCATAGCTACTCCCTGCTCTGTAAAAACAAATACGTTGGGAGCATGCTTTATTTTTGAACCTATCACAAATTGTGATAAGTTCCTTATCTCCTCTCTTGTTAGTGAAAACATAAAATCTTCGGGAAACCGTTCAATGTTTCTCCTAACAGCCTGATTTAAAGTTCTTGTTTCTACACTATAAAGTTCAGCTAAATCTTTATCAAGCATCACTTGTATGTCCCTTATCGTATAAATTTTACTTTTGATACTCTCTGTGCTTAACACTAATTGATTTTCTTCCATTTTCACACCTTAAACCCAATTTTATTTAAATTTTTTGGCTCGGCTCATATTTACAAATCCGTGATAATGGGCAAATATTTTGAAATTTTACAGCAACCTCACGCTATTAAAAATAAGAGCCTTATTTTTTTACCTTCAATTTTCTTTTTGTTACTTTTTTCTCCGACTCCTTTCTTTTTCTTTCTTCCTCTGCCTTTTTCTCCGACTCCTTTCTTTTTCTTTCTTCCTCTGCCTTTTTTGCTAACTCTTCTTTCTTTTTTATTTCATCATCTGCCTTTTTCTCTTCATCTGTCTTATAAATTTTCCAGAAGTTCAGTGATTTTTCGTGTGATTCAACCTTTCCTGCCAGCCATTCTTCCCTGTTTTGCATATCGTTTTTGTCTATTTCTTTTTCTATTTCCTCCAGTTCGCTCAGTTTCATCTGAAACTCTATTTCGGAATCCTGTTTTTCCTTTTTAAATTTTGTAATTTTTTCTCTTATCTCCTGTGCAAGTGCGTCATCGCTTACTTTATTTAAATTTTCTTCAAGATCTTTGCTCCAGTAATCCAGCAGGTCTGTTTTGTCGGGCAAAATTTCAACCATTTTTTTTAATAAAACTTCCTGCCCCCTTTTTTCTTTCACACCTCCCAGGTCCTTTCTGTAATTCTCCAAAAATTTCTCATGTTTCTTTATAATCAGAGCCCGTAATGTTTCGGGCTTAATTGAGAAGATATATTCCATTTGTCTTACATCTGCCTTGTCCTTATGTGCATTAACATTATTATCCATGTTATTTTATTAACCTAAAATTTAACATATAAAATTTCATTATGAATTATAAATTTAGCCCTTTATTTGTTTATATTTATCTTATCATCAATATTCATCAGCAAATCAGAGACATTTCTTTCATATTCCGAATCCGGAGCAACCTTCTTTATTACTCTCAACATTTCGGAAATTTTGTTTTTTTTCGCATCATAACTTATTGGCTTTGTGTAACAAATTAATGCTTCCAATGTAAGGTATTTTGCCCTGTTGAGCAGATTTTTTTCAATTTTTCTTTCGGTCCTTTTTTCCATAGCAGTTGCACAGGTTATCCTTAATTTCTCCCCCGAATCATCAATCTTTTCCGCTTTAAACACAACTTTCGGAAATTTTTCAGTTTTGCGGATAAATTCACCGGAAAATTTTTTTGTGATGCACTCATAAAAGCAATCCATATCAGATGTCCAAATACATGCAAATGTGAAATTTCTTTTATCGGTCGGATTTTTATTTAAATTTTCAGTCAAAAGGCGTGCCGTGTTTGTGCCTTTAAATACAGAAATTTCAAATTTTTTCGTTCCGTCTTTTGTTCCGAGATATTTCATTCCCATCGGAGCAAAATTTTTTTCACCTCCCGTATCAATTTCTATGATTACTTCGTAGATGTAGTCCTTTTTGAATGCCACCTTATGTTAAAGTTAATTCTTATAAATTTAAATTATTAAAAAATATTTCGGATAATTGATAATTATTAAAGTTTAAGTTTGAGCATCTTAATTTAAAAACATCTTAATTTAAAAATCTTAATTTAAAAACAAAATTTTAATAAATAACATCAAAAACAAGACAAACAAAATGAAAAAAGGAATTATATCATTAGGTGTGGGTATAGGCATCAGTGCGGCAATTATAGCAATGTTCTTATTGAGCGGATGCGTTGAACAAACAGGCAATATGAGTACAAGCAATATGAAAAATTTAAATTTAACTGTTGAAAACATTTCTCTGGAAAAGCCGAGTTACACGGCAAATGAACTGATAAATTTTAATGTTACGGTTAAGTCAAATATGAATGTAGATAATGTTTCTCTTCGTGTGTATGGAATTGCATCAAGACAGGGAAGTAATTTAATAGACAATGTAAAAATTTTGAATTTGACAGAAGGCACAACAACGTTCAATTACAACGTAACTGCACCTCAATGCACACATGGCTGCGGAAGAGCATATTATGCCGGCGATTATCCTCTATATGCAGAAATAAAATACGAAGATAAAGCGATAAATTTTACCTTATCAAACACATCTTCGGTAAATGTAAATTTGCATTAAATGTTAAATTTTTAAATTGGTACCGAGAAAAGTATTTTTTACAAAGGGGGTTGGAAGGGCTAAAGAGCAGCTTGCGTCTTTTGAAGCGGCGTTGCGGGATGCGGGAATAGAAAAATTTAATCTTGTAACTGTGTCAAGTATTCTGCCCCCGAAATGCAAAATTGTTTCAAGTGAAGATGGCTTAAAGGAGTTAATGCCCGGACAAATTGTTTTTGTAGTAATGTCCAGGAATTCTTCCAATGAACCGAACAGGATGATTGCCGCTTCTGTCGGATGCGCTGTTCCGGCCGACCGCACAACTTATGGTTATTTAAGTGAGCATCATTCTTACGGACAGACAGACGAATCAGCCGGAGAATATGCCGAGGATTTAGCTGCCTCAATGCTCGCTTCAACGCTCGGAATTGAATTTGATGTAAATAAAAATTACGACGAGAAGAAGGAAATCTGGAAGATGAGCGGAAAAATTGTGAAAACAACGAACATTACACAATCGGCAAAAGTTGATAAAAACGGACTGTGGACAACGGTGATTGCTACTGCGGTATTTGTTCCATAAAATTTATATCTGAATTTTTATTAAATTTAATTTAAACTACAAATAAACTATAAAAAAATGAAAGAAGAAGAATTTCAAAAAAAGGTTCTGAATAAATTTGAAGAAATTGGAAAAAAATTGAAGAATATTGAGGAAAAATTAGACAATATAGAAAGTGCGATGAATTCTATGTATGAAGATATTGAAGAGGATGATTATGAAGGCGACGATGCCTCATCACCGGAACCCGAAGGCAATAACATTACAGGAATACTCCCTCCTCATAAGAACATAAAAGGATACATATAAAACCCGGATTTTACCGGGCTGATTGCCAAATGACCCGGACAAAAATTTATTTATCGTACAGGAAAGTTCGTTTTATTGTTCTCTCACACCAAGACAAGGAGACACAAAGGGCAATGTTGCTCTGTGGCTTTGTGGCTTTTTAAAAAACTTGTAGTTTTTTAAAGATTGAAACCGAAGGTTTCAGTATGTGTGAGTATTCTTCTGATTTATTTAAATTTAGCTAAATTTAGCCGTTTCATTCCTTTACAGAATATTTTCCCTTTATCTCCTTAATATTCTTACTTCCCGTCAGAAATAACGCAATCTTCAACTCTTCAATAAATTTATTTAAAAATTTCCTTAAATTTTGTTTTGCTATTTCTTTGTTTATGCTGTCCGAAA
Source organism: Candidatus Altarchaeum sp. (assembly GCA_018260615.1). Taxonomy (GTDB): domain Archaea; phylum Altiarchaeota; class Altiarchaeia; order Altiarchaeales; family Altiarchaeaceae; genus Altiarchaeum. The sequence continues at coordinate 51,390 of JAGWDQ010000053.1, read as the reverse complement.
TTTTTCCTTCGTCATCTTTATAAATTTCCCTTAAAAACGGCAGAGCCATTCCGCTCACATCAGCACCTAATGCAAAGCACTTTGCCGCATCAGTACCATTCCGTATCCCGCCGCTTGCAACGAGCTCTAAATTTCTTTTGTCTTTCAAAGCTCTAATGCTTTTGACGGATTCAATGGTCGGAATTCCCCAGTTGTAAAAAGTCCCTGCTGGCTTATTCGGAGCTCTTTTTCCTTCAATTATCGCCCAGTTTGTTCCGCCAAAACCGGCAACATCAAGACAATCCACCTCCAAATTTGCGACATCATCATAATTTAATCCCCCTCCTACTTCTTTTACGATAACCTTTATCCCTGCAATTCTTAGCTTTGATGAAATTTCATTTATTTGTTTCTTTAAATTTTTAAAATTTCTGTTTCCTGCGGGCTGAAAACATTCCTGCAAAGGATTCAGATGAAAAGCGAGAGCATCTGCCTTAATGTAATTTATTGCTTTCATACAATCTTCATAAGTTATTCCGTAATTTAGCTGAACCGCACCGATATTTCCGATAATGAGCGGAGGATGTTTTAAAATTTTATATGTCTCTGCTAATGCGAAATTTTCAAGCATAGGTCTTTGACTTCCAACCATAAATCCGATTCCGAATTCGGATGCAGTTTCAGAAAGGATTTCATTGATTTTTCCCCCTTCGTCAAATCCGCCTGTAATTGCTTCAATTATTATTGGAAATTTTAGTTGTTTTCCAAGAAAATTTGTTTCCAAATTTATTTCGTCAAAGTCAATTTCGGGAAGTGCTTTATGCTTTAACAAAATTTTTTCAAATCCGGCACTTCCATGTTCTACATTTTCGTGTAAAGCATGTCTTATGTGTTCCTTTTTTCTTGAATTATTTTCCATAATTTGTTTTTTATTTTTTTATAAACTTTATGATTCTTGTTTTATTACATTCTCACACAGAGACACAAAGGCACAAAGATGTGAAAAATATTTAATTTATTTCTCCATTGATTATTCTTGATATTCCATCTTTCATCAAGAACTCACCAAAATTAAGCAGATATCCGAGCTTACATCCTGTCAACCGTAAATAAGTCAAAACTTGTTTCTTATGTGCTTTATTGACTACTTCAACTGACTTTAACTCAATGAGCACCTTATTCTCAACAAAAATATCCACTCTGAAAGCTTCGTCAAATTTCATTCCTTCATATTCTATCGGAACGGATACTTGTCGCTTGACTGATAATCCTTGTTTTTCAAGTTTATACGCGAGCATGACCTCATAAACCGTTTCAAGTAGTCCGGGTCCAAATTCTTTATGTATTTCAACTGCTGCATTAACTATAATTTTTCCAATTTCATTTTCATTCATCATTCTTTGTGTGAATATTTTATTATTTTTTACTATTCTATAAAGTATAAGTTTTTTATTAGTTCCTCACACCAAGACACAGAGACACAAAAGATGTTATACTGAAAACTTTGAGATTTCAATCTTTAAAAAATCTGTGAGATTTTTTAAATACTGAAAATCTGTGAGATTTTCAATCTTTTAAAATCTCTTGATTTTAAAATACTCTGTGGCTTTGTGGCTTTGTGTGAGTAGTATTCTAATTTTATTGTCCTCTCACACCAGGACGCAGAGACACAGAGGAGTTATATTTTGTAACCTGGTGGCTTTGTGACTTTGTGTGAGTATTCTTCTGATTTTTTTATTTTTCAATAAATTCTCTATGTATCGCCTTAACAATATCCTCGCTAAATTTTTCTTCAACAACAAATGATATATTAACTTCCGATGAGCCCTGTGCAATCATAATTATGCTCGCATCATTGTCCGCAACTATTTTAAAGAGCTTTGCCGCAACCCCTTTGCTCCCGGCCATACCTGCACCGATTACAGCAATAATTCTGACATCTTCCATTACTTCAATCTTTCTTATCCCTGAGTTTGAGAGCTGATTTATTATTTCCAGGGTATTTTCAACGTTGCTTTTCTTTACAACTATTGACAAATTTGATTCGGAAGAGCCGGATACCATTATAATATTTATTCCTTTATTTCCCAGTTCGGAAAAAATTTTTCCAATAATTCCCGGTGTTTCTGCCATCCCGACACCTTTAATATTTACCACCGCAACATCCTTCATCATCGTAACTGCTTTGACTATCCTGTCTATAATTTCTTCATTTTTAACAATTACCGTTCCCTCGTCATCCGGCATGAATATGCTTTTAACCCTTACGGGAATTTTTGCGTCCATTGCCGGCTCTATCATCTTTGAATACATAACCTTTGCCCCGAATAATGCCAAATCCATTGCTTCGGCATAAGATAACTGCCTTATAAGTTTTGCATTTTTTGTAATCTTCGGATCCGCTGATAATACACCTTCAACATCTTTTATTATCTGTACCTCAACGGCATTCAGATGCTTTGCAAGTAATGCAGCAGTATAATCGGAGCCGCCTCTTCCCAAGGTTGTTGCAGTTCCTTTTATATCCGCGGCAATAAAACCCGCAACGACCGGAACACTATCTTCTTCTATTATGGGCATTAAATTTTTCCTTATTGTTTCATTAATTACTGGCAGCGGTTTTGCGTGTGAAAAATTTGAGTCGGTAATAATTCCCGCCTCATAGCCCGTCAATGGAACCGCTTTAATATTTGTATCATTCAATGCTCCGCTTACGACATAAACCGACATCTTTTCTCCGAAGGATATGACATAATCCATAAATTTGGGATTAATTTCTTCTAAATATCCGACACCAATCAGAGTAATTCTTAATTTTTCAAGCAATGCCTTTATTTTTTCCATAACTCCGGTTAAAATTTTCTCATTTACGATACACTCTTTCGCCGTTTTATAGTGCAGCGCGAGTATTTCGTCATAAAAATTTTTTGCCGCAACTTCAACCGCTATTGCAGGAGTGTCTGAAATTTTTTCCGAAATTTCCACGAGTTTATCCGTAACTCCGTATAGTGCCGATACGGTAACAACGACCTTATGTTTTTCTCTTTCTTTTTTGACTATTTCGCAAATTTTCTTTATATTTTCTCCCGTTGAAACGGCAAATCCCCCGAATTTTAACACGATGATTTTTCTGTCCATTTAAATTTTTCTGTTTGATTTTCTTAACTTATAGAAATAATTAAATTTTGAAATTTAAATTCATTTATTTCCTGCCTTTTTTGTAGTTCCCGATTAACAATGAAACCATTTCATCAACATTTAAATTTTCGTTATCAGCCAGTTCGTTCAGTTTTTTATAGTTTGCCTGCGAAATATTTTTGTCTAAAATTTTTACATCCTCTTCTTTCCATTGCAATGTGCTTCTGTTATCCAATATAAATCTGTCAGGATAATCCCGCGCAGCAATCTTTTTTGCTTTATTCCACGCTTCTGTAAGATAACGGGTTGTGCACGCATCACCAATTATTCCGAGATTCGCAATGGCACTGCCTTTAATGTCTGAAGTTCCTTTCGGAAGATTTAAAAGTTTTTCTACCATCATTTTGACTAATCTGCCTTGTGATACAGGCGGCCCAAAAAAACTCATACTCCTCATTTTGCTTAAAATTTTTATTTTAACTTATTTAAATTTACTTAAACCTTTCAGTCCTCAACTTTTTCCATCTTTCCATTGCACAAATTTTGTCTTTATAACTTTTGAACCTGTTTTCCTCTATTCTGTGCTTCTGGTCATCCCACAATTTCCGGTAAAAATAAAAATATTCTGAAATATCAGGCGAATTTCCAAATATTACTTTGTAATTGTTGATTATTGTGGCTTTTATAGTCAAAGGTAAGAGTTCAAAAATTTTTATGTCGTAGAGCGGAGGAAACCTGCCTATAAGGTCATACCATATTTTTAAATTTTCATCTTTATTTTTGATTTTTGTTATTACTGCAATATCAATATCTCTTATGCTCTTTTCTTTAACATAACTGCCATATATTATAACCTCATAAGTTCTTAAGTCCTTTAAGTCATTTTTTATTTCATCAGGCAATTTATCTGTTGATAACATTTTCAGCAATTTCAATAAAATTTAGAATATTTTTCCTTATTTCGTCAATGTTGTTAAATATAAGATCTTCTTCTATCTTATTGTATCTGTGAACAATTATATTTCTCATTCCGTTTAACTTTTTTAATTTCTCATACATTTCTTCATCTATTATGTCCTTATCTTTCAGTATCTCCAGATTATGATAATCATCACCTACATCTTTGCCCATATCTCTGACGAGCATCGCGACAATATCTGTAACACATTCAATTGCGGTTTGAATTTTATAAAATGCCGCATCCCGGATAATATCGTCATCAAAATTTGTCCTGGGGATGCCTTCAGTCCTTTCTATTATAAAATTTATCTTGTCCCCGTACCTGTTTTTTCTTTCGTCGTCCATCTCTGAATTAAATTTTAAAATTTATTTAAATTTACGGAAAAATTTCACACATACAACTCCTGCACAACCGGAATGACAAACCCATTTGTCTTTTTGCTGCTTTCTGCCTTTTCTATTGCAATTACGAAATCATCCCGGACAACAAAGTCCCTTCCCTGTCTTATTGCGTTCAGTCCGGCTTCCGTGCATATTCCTTTGATTTGTGCACCGCTTAAATTTTCCGTCCTTGATAGTTCATCGGTGTTTATATCAGGACTATTCATCTTATTCATGTATATTTTAAAAATTTCCCTTCTTCCTTCGTAATCACACAGAGGAATCTCAATAAGCCGGTCAAACCTTCCCGGACGAAGTAATGCGGCATCAACTATATCCAGCCGGTTTGTTGCTCCTATAACCTTGACCCTGTCCAGGGGCGTAAATCCGTCCATTTCCGCAAGTAATTGTGTAAGTGTTCTCTGAACCTCTCTGTCCGCACCCTGCACCTCGCCCGAGCGCGAATGTGCAATTCCGTCAATTTCGTCGATGAATATTATGGCCGGAGCATTTTCTTTTGCATATCTGAAAATTTCCCTGACTAACTTGCCTCCTTCTCCGAGATATTTTTGTGCCAGTTCGGAAGCAACAACTTCTATAAATTTTGCATCCGTGGCATTTGCTACTGCTTTGGCAAGCATGGTCTTTCCCGTTCCGGGAGGACCATAAAGCAAAATTCCTTTCGGAGGACTTATCCCTACTTTTCTGAAAATTTCCGGATTTTTCAGCGGCAGTTCAACAACCTCTTTTATCGCTCTTTTTTGTTCCTGCAACCCGCCTATATCCGTATAAGTTACATTCGGCTTTTCATCCATATTCATAAGTGAAATTTGATGCGACTTCGGTAAAATTTCCGTAATCGCTCCGAAATCATTTGCCAGCACAACTTTATCAGTTATTTCTGCTTTTTTGTCAGCTCCGTTTGTTACAACAATTTCACTCCCGAAATTTATCGTAACGATAATCCTTCCGTCTTCAAGCACATCTCTGACAGTAGCAACGGGAAAAGGATATTTTTGTGGATTATCTTTAAATTTTTTAATCTCCGCAGCCAGAATGTTTGTTTCCTCTATTAATTTCTTGTTTTCTAGCCGTAAAAGAATATTCTCCTGCAAAATCCGGGAAATGTCGCTTCCGGAAATGCTTATATTTCCCCAGTTAACTCCTCCATTAACATTAGCATTATTTTCCATTTTTTTTATATCTTTCTGACAAATCTCCACGCGCCGCATGCCATACATCTCAAAGCAGTATGTCCTTCAATTACATCTATTTTCGTGTCCGGCTTTCCGCATTCCTTACACAATACAAATTCATTCGTGTATTTTTTTATTTTATCGTTTATCATCTCATCCTTCATAGGCCTTTCAATTATTGCCCTTCCTTTTTCTATATCTCCTCTTGATGCCAGTTCTTTAAGCAAAAATGTAAAAATTTCCTCCTGAGGGCGATGCAAAACGCTTGCCACATCCCCTAAATTTTTTATTATAGTTCTTGACCCCTCTATAAACGAGGATATTTTCGGAATTTCAAATCTCTGGTGTCTTAATGCCATCCGGGGGAGTTTATTCATTGCTCTTTCCAACATTGAATCATATTCGTCCATAAAAATTTGGTTAAAATTTAAATTAAGCTCACATTATTAATATTATAAATTAATATCACATTAAAAATAATGGCTCTTATTTTTATCTTTGCCGGAGCGATATATCCGAAGTCATTTCACTATCTAAATCACGAATTAAAAAATAAGAGCCAATTTAATTAGTGTCTATCCATAAACGAACAATTTTTGCCATTTACGAATGAAATGAGTAAATATCCGAGCATAAGCGAGGTTAAAAACATAATAATTACTAAAAAACTATAAGTTTTTAATCTTTAAAAATCTTTGCGATTTTTAAATTACCGTTTAAAAGTTAAAATTTTTTCAAAATTTTATACTTTGCGGATGAACACTAATTAATTAGTTATAAAACTAATTACTATCATAGTAAATTTATCAACTTTTTACTTAAATTTACTAAAATAAAATGAAGATAAAAAACAAAAAAACGAATGCCGTTAAGGACTTATTATGCGAGGATTTAATAATGGATTCGAATTGGGAAGAAACGCAAGAAGAGGGTTGGGAAAGAGAGAGAAAAGAGGCTGAGTGTTGGACCCGGGCAGCCACTTATTATGTGTTTTAATTGTTTAAAAAGACCCATCTTATGGCTTTTTAGAGGTCCCGAATTCTTTATGGAAAGGATATTTCGTTTTGTTGATTTTATTTTTAAATATCAAATCTATTTTTAAAGAGATATTAAATTGGATGTTATAAACTATGAAATAGGGAAAAATTTAAAGGATGTAATACTATCATATAATAAGCATATCTCTGATTTGGAGAAAAATTCTCACGATGGAAATGAATTAGTAGAAAGAATAAAAGGGCGATTGGGAAAATTTACTGAAATAACAAAGACATATATACTAGAGTATCCTTATGTTGAAAAAGAGTGGAGGGAATTGTACGCGTTACATTATAGCAAAACAGTATATTTTAGCACTCCTTTTGCTTTTAGAATCCATCTGATATCCGAAGATATAAATAACATAAATGAAATTGACTCTGGTTCTTACCAGGGGTATTTCACATTACGTCCGCTGCTTCTTCCTTCACAATGTGTAATCTCAAAAATAGTTCTAAAACCAAATAAAGATTTCTATGAGATTAAAGAAGGTGAAGAGTTATACATGGTAACAGGAGAATACAACATACACATTGGAAACAAACACTTAAAAATAGAAACATTTCCTTTCTTTTCTCAAGACGGTGCCGTTACCCGATGTGCTCATGCAGACCTTTACATGATATCGGAATTAATGCACATAAAGCACAATATGAATCCTCCTACAATAGAAAAAATAATTTCAAGAGCGCCACCATCTATGTATGGTAGAAAAATACCTTCGGTTAAGGAACTTACCATTCAAGATATGGCCATCTCATTATTAGAGAATGGATATTTTGTCAGGGTTATAGGAAATGGTGACATTAAAAATGTTCTAAAATATATTGATACCTACATTGAAAGCGGGATTCCCTGTATCATAGCATTTAAAAATCATGTGATAGTTGTTTGTGGACATACTTTGAAAAATGGTGTTGTTGATAACTACATAATATTTGATGATTCGGGATATCATATTAAAGAGACATTTGGAAAAGGAGAAAAATATAGTGTCAAAATAGAAAAGGAAAAATTAGGGAAGAAATTAAGGGAAGAAGATAAATCAGTATTTCTTTTTTCAATAGAATTTGAGAGGGTGTATTTTCCAGGGGAGTCAATAAATAAAATGGTATCTGATAATTTGTATTTGTTTAACTGGGCAGATATACCGGGAAACAATAGTAAGCGATTCATAGATTATCTCATAAAGAATTTGAAAATAGATTGGGTGGGGAATGCGGAAATTAAAAAAAGCAATGATGGTAAAACTATAACTGTTATAAAAGATGAAAACTCACTTGAACTAAAGCTTGATGAGAAAGAATATGAAGTAATCTTAAAAACGAGCAGTGGCAAAACTAATAAATATATTGTTAAAAAAGAGAACGACGAGATAAACATATACAAAAATTTAAAGTATCATCGTATTTTATTGGTTGACTCGCGATATATGAAAGAAAAGCTTTATGAAGCGGGTGTTGATATTAATTCTGTTTTTCTTCCTCACTATGTTTGGTATATAGAATTTTACGGGGAGCAAAGAGGCGACATAGAAAATTTAGCAGGTAGCGTGATAGTAGACGCATCTTCCCACCCGGTAAAAGGACGCATCATAAAAAATAATCTTAAACCAAACAAAGTGGTATCTATCCTTACCCGCATTTAAATGTATTCCAAGAGCAACATAACCTCTCATACTCTTGAAGTAAAGAAGTTATAAGTAAACAGGCAATTGCACATGCTGAAATTTCCTATTTATTTTTAAAATTTTGAAGGAAATTTATTTTACGAAATTTAATATGAAAATTTTAATCGCCGCAGGGGCAACAAAGGAATATATTGACGCAATAAGATTTATTTCAAATGACAGTTCGGGAAAGATGGGAATTGCTTTGCTTAAAGAAGCGATAAAGAGAAAACATACGGTTAAATTTATTTATGGTTCCGGAAGTGCATTAACAAAAAGAACAATAAAAAAAATTTCAGACACAGACGGAGTTGAAAAAGTTATTAATGCAATTACTTATGCTCATTTCAGAGAGGCGGTTTTAAGCGAAATTTCCGACTGCGAAATTTTTATTTGTCCCGCTGCAATTTCCGACTGGACAGTTGAAAGGAAAAATTTTAAGATAAAGTCAAACAGCGAAATTTTGCTAAAATTAAAGCCAACAGAAAAGCTTGTTAAATTAGCTAAACAAAAATTTCCCGATGTATTCGTTGTTGCGTTTAAAGCAGAATATGATGTAAGTGATGATGCCCTAAAAAATTCTGCGATTGAAAAATTAAGGGCTGAAAATTTAGATATGGTTGTTGCTAATGATGTGGCAAAGAGTAAATTCGGAAGTGATAAAGCAGAGGTGTTTTTGATAAGTAAGGATGAAATTAGACATGTAAAAGGTAGTAAAATAGCAATTGCAGGAGAAATTTTTAATTTTATGGAAAAAGAAATCGCTCATATATAGAAAAGCGTTATTGCATTCCCATACTACATATTGCAATTTAAACCAATTTCACCGCCGCAATTTTTCGTGACAGCAAAATATATAACACTATGTCAAAATCTGCTGTTTAAAAACCATCCTTTAAACATTTACTTCGTTTTTGCATGGGAATCGTGGTACAATATTTTTATTTCTTTATTGTATTTCTCTAATAAATTTTCAATATTTTTAGATTTTTCAGGCTCTTTATAGTAATAATAATCATCAAAGATAATAAATACAACATTCTTTGCAATACCTAATTTTTTTATTGCTGACAAGGTTTTAAAGTCCTTTTCTATAGATTCTTCCGCAGTTCGTCCACCCCGAGATATAGATTCTTCTGAACAATGAAAATATTTTGCTTCTCCGCATATTAAAAACTGAACGTAATCATCTTCCGGCGTAATTATTAAATCTACTTTGGGGCATCTGCCGAGATTGTTTTTTAATTCTGGTAATTTATTAGCAAAGGTATAGTCACCAGGCTTAAAATTATTCTTATTTAAATTTTTATCAAAGTGTATTTCAATTTTAGAATCAATCTTATCTAATTCTTTGTAAAAGAATCGCCCGAATTGAAGCATTAAATCAGATTCGTTCCAGCATATCCAATGTGAATTAGCCCTTTTTTTGTCATCCTTCAATTGTTTTGCATATTCGGATACCTTACCATCATAATATTCACAAAACATTTTCCACGCATTCTCTATTATCTTTTCAATTTCACTGTTATTATCTTTTCCCATCTCCAAATTTTCCGTGTTGTTAAATCCTGTTTCCATCTTTACATAGTGTGATTTAAACTTTTTTATTTTTTTAATTAAATATTAATTAACCAATAAAGGTAAATAAATACACCATATTAATTTTAAGTATAACCTGTCTTTGAAAGTTATGGGGTTTTGACCTTTAAAATTGTAAAATTGACATGGCAACAAAAAGACAATTTTAAAGGTGTTTTTAGACATTTTTTAAATATCTTTCAAACTCAGGTATAAATTAAATTATATTGATTTTCATATTGCAAGGTGTGATTTAAACTTGTAAAATTTAAAATAGCACTTCGCTATCAAAAATAAGAACCAAATTTTTATCCGATGAGAATAAATTTAAATACATAAATTCGCCGAGGCTGAGATTCGAACTCAGGCACCTTCGCAGGAACCAGCTCTCAAGGCTGGCGCATTAAACCACTCTGCCACCTCGGCACAAATAAGATAACTATTAAAAACTAACATTAAAAATTAATATTGTGATAAAAAATAATAAAATATTCACCTCACTTCGTTCGGAGATTTCAAAATCTGCAAGATTTTGAAATCACACAAAGCCACAGAGTATTTTGAAAATCTCCGAACGATTTTAAATTTGTAGAAAATTTAAAATACATGAACGAAGTCCGCTCACTTTTGTTCGTGGATTTTTCAAACGAAATCGTTTGAAAAATGAGTGTAAGTGAGGTGACTGTGTCTCGTGTGAGTGACCAATGAAAAACACAGACATTATAGAATAGTAAAAAATTAAAATTTTTTCAGGTCATCGGCAGTATCTATATCATTTAAAAATTTAATTTCCGGGTCAAATTTTTTCAGTTCGGAATTATCAATGTCAATAATGTTAAATCTGTCTGTGTTTTTTTCTATCATGCCTGAAATTTTTCTTTCATTGTTTTTAATCATTTTCCCGGCTGTCTCAAGAACAAATTTTCTTCCGTATATCGCGTGCAGCGGCTCAAATTTTTCTCTTTTTAAAACGACACCGCCAATATTGTTATCAATCTGTCCGCACATAAATTTAATAACTTCTCTATTCAGAAAAGGCATATCGCATCCGACAAAAAATATATAATCGCAGGTCATGCCTTTTGCCGCAAGATATAATGCTCCGAGAGGTCCGATGTTTAGAGTATCACTTATAATATTTCTATCCTTCAAAATTTCCTTTACTTTTCCTTCAACATCAGGGTGGCAAACGAGGAATGTCGGAAAAATTTTGCTCAAAATTTCATAGCCGTGCATAAAAAGAAATTTGCTGTTAAATTTAACAAACGGCTTATTTTCTATTCTTTTACTTTTTCCCATTGGCATTACCGCAAAAATTGTCGGATTTAACACTTTCCTAATATTTCAAATGAAATTTTAATTTATAATTATGGAAACAATAAATGTGATTGAAAAAATTTTAAATCATAATGTAAGATATTGGGAATTTAAAACGATAAGCGGAGAAACAAACGGTATTTCGGTGTGGAACGGAAAAATTCACAAAATTGCCAATTCGGCAACATCTTCGTTTTCAATAAGAGTGTTGTATAAAAACGGATGGGGATTCGCAAGCAGTTCCTTACAACCTGCCGGCAAGACAATTGAGAATATTGAGAACACAGCAAAGACGGCTTTAAAAAATGCAAAAATTTCGCATCTGTTTTCAAAAAGAGATATTAAAATTTGGACGGGAAGGGCAGTAAAGGACTCCGTGCAAACAAATGTCAAAATTTTGCCATCCGATATTCCGCTTGAGCAAAAAATAAATTTACTTTTTGATTATGATAAAAAGATAGATGACAGAAGAATAAAGAGCAAATTTTTTTCATATTCCGATGTTGAAGCGGAAAAGAAATTTATGAACTCCGAAGGAAGTGAAATAGAACAGAAAGAGGTCAAAGTTATTGTCGGCACGGAAATGATGGCGGAAGAAAACAACAGAAGAGAAACAAATTTTTCAAAATATGCAAAAACAGCCGGATTTGAAACAACCGCTCATTTTGAAGAAGAGGTTGATAAAGCCGCACATGATGTTATTAAAATGCTTACCGGAAAAAATGTTCATGGCGGAAATTTTCCTGTTGTTGCTGACGGAGACCTGACAGGCGTAATAATTCACGAAGCACTCGGGCATGCGGCAGAAGGAGATGCTATAATTCATGGAGAGTCCTGTCTGGAAAATTTAATTAAAAAGAAAATTTCCACATCAATAAATGTTGTTGATGACCCTACAATTGAAGGGCTGTTCGGAAGTTTCTTTTACGATGATGAAGGAATAAAAGCAAAAAAGAAGTACATAATAAAAAACGGCATTTTGGAAAATTTTTTACATTCGCGGGAAACATCGGCAACACTTGGAAATAAGAGTGAATCCAAACCCGGAAATGCACGGGCTCAGGGAAATTCAATGCCATTGGTCAGGATGTCAAATACCTTTATTGAGCCACAGGATTATGAGTTAGATGATATGATTTCAGAAATTAAAGACGGATTTTACTTAAAAGGAAGCCGGGGTGGCGAGGTAGATATAACAAAAGGAACATTTCAGTTCTATGCAAAGGAGTGCTATAAAATTAAGAACGGAGAGGTTGGCGAAATCCTGAAAGGCGTCTCGCTCATGGGAAATATATTTGATGTCCTGAAGAATATAGAAGCAGTCGGGAAGAAAAAGTATGCTGCTTTATCGCCGGGTATGTGTGGAAAAGGAGGGCAGGATGTTCCTGTTGACGGGATAAATCCGCCTGTGAGGATAAGAAATGTAATGATAGGAAGCAATTAAATTGTAACCATTTGGAGGATAGAAAATTTAACCTCGCTAACGCAATGTCGTTTGTGTATTTTTTTCAGGGCGACTAAAGAGTTACCTTAAATTTTAAAATTTATATTTTTTCTTACAACCTGTTGAGTTCACAGGTGGATTATGTATGAACCTGAAAATTTTGAACACGAGTTCAATGTGTAAAATATATGCTGTTCATTACTATTTATTTAATTGTAGTAATCATCCGTAATATTTCACAATGTATTTTTTAGTATCAATTTAAATATATTTTTGAAATGTAATTATTTACATCAAGTTGTTATAATATATCTGGTTGAAATATATATATATATATTTTATTATTAATTAACAAATGGGAAATTTACCAAAGGAAAATTTAAATAATTTGGCAATAGACGGAATAATGGAAGACGAACAAAAGACAATTACTATTCTTAAGCACAGGGATTGTGATATAAGACGCGCAGCTATATCTTCTATCGGAGAAAGAATGCAGGTCAAATATCTGAAATATTTAATAGAAGCACTAAATGACCACGAATGGAGTGTAAGGAAAGATGCGGTAATTGCAATTGGAAAAATAAAAGATGGAACAAGTGAGATAATATCTATAAAGTCATTAATTGAAAAACTATGTGATAGTGATTGGTGTGTAAAAAAAGAGGCAATCCATGTATTAGGAAAGATAGGTAGCAAAAAGGCAACGGAAGCACTTGTAAAATTATTAAAAGAAGAAAGAGATGTGTATCTTAAAAGGGACATAATAGAAGCACTTGGAAAAATTCAGGACGAAAAGTCAGTTGATGCTCTTATCGCCGAATTAAAAAATTCCGAGTGGTATGTTAGAAGAGAAGCGGCACTGGCATTGGGAAATATCGGATGTGTAAAAGCAGTTGAGCCGCTCATTAGAACATTACATGATGGTAAAGAATATGTTATAAGAGAAGCGGCATTGGCATTGGGAAAAATAGGAGATGATAGAGCCATAAAACCCCTGATTGATATGCTAAAAGATACGAATTGGTATGTGTGGAGAGGTGCTGCCGATGCATTAATAAGAACAGGAGCGGAGAAATGTATGAGCAGATTAATAAAATTACTTTCGGATGAAGATAGTACAATAAGATGGAGAGCGTGTGAAATTCTCGGAGATATGCAAAACCCCGATGCCGTACCTCATATAATTAAAACACTAAAAGACGAAGATGTGCAAGTCAGATGGAGGGCAATAAGATCTCTTGGACAAATAGGTGATAAAAGTGCATTGCATGCAGTTAATGATGCCTTAAATGATCAGGTACAAATTGTCAGGAATGAAGCGGCAGAGGCAATAAAAAATTTAAAAAATAAAGGCGAATAAAAATTTAATGAAATGCAAAATTTGTAAATTTAACAACAAAAGTTATGTTTGCCTACTTTTTTGGAAAATACTTCAATACAACCATATCTCCAATCTGTCTTATGCCTGCAAGGGTTAATTTTCTTTCGTCCATTACTCCTTCAACTAAATTTACTCCGTCACCGATAACAACCGGAGCAACCGAAACATAAATTTCATCAATTAAATTTGCTTCCAGCATACTTTTATTCAGATGTCCCCCTCCTTCTAACAAAATTCTTTTTATTCCTCTTTTATAAAGTTCATCCATCAGTTTGACAACATCAACCTCGTCATCTCCGCATACAATTACAGACGCCTTTCCTGCTAATTCTTCTATTCTGTATGGCTCCGCATCCATTGATACAACTACTATGTTTTTTGCTTTGTCATTCAGGACATTAGCATCGTCCGGAACTTTTCCATGACTATCTATTATTATTCTCGCCGGATTTTCTTCTCTTTTTTCGCTAACGGTTAATTTGGGATTGTCTATTAAGACCGTATTTATTCCCACCATTATTCCGTCAACACTCTTCCTTATTTCATCTCTTCTCGCTTTATCCAACTCATTGGAAAACACAACTCTTTCCCCTTTCCTCGCAATTCTTCCATCCAAACTCATTGCGGTATTTAATATTATGTACGGTTTCATTTTGATATTTTTCACTATACAAAACTAATTATTTTAAAAAATCATTTAATTTTCTGATTTGTTAAGAGTGTTGAAAAACCCTATTTTTTTTTTGGAAAATCGCATTTTCAAAATCAATATAATCGGGCGACACAAAAATTTGAAATTTGCTTAATTTGGGACATTTTCATCACTCTATAAATGTTACTATAGCAATTCTAATATTTATATACTCAAAACTAAATGGTTTTTTCGAGTAATTAATTATATTAAATTTAATTACAATAACTTTAATAATTAGTGCTTTATAAATTAACTTTTTACAAAAGTTTCCCATTTCGCAAAAATATGGTTAATTATTTGTTTTACGTTTAGAAATATTTGATAAAAAATCTCAAAAATTTATGATCAGCCATTTTTCTTCACAAGATTTTTCACAAAATCTTAAAAATAACATTTTTCAGGAGCTCAAAATACCACATTTACAGAAATTCCTTTCTCATTCACACTAAACAAAACATCATCATATATTGAACATGGATTTATACTTTCATAATTTCCATAACATTTTATTCCCAGATAATCTCTAGTTTCTTTCCTAACCACGAGATATTTTTTCCTCCATCAACCCACCCCTCTAAAATAGGTGCATTAATCAAATAACCCGTTGATCTTTTCTTCTTTAACCGTACAACCACTTTATCATCATATACATTTATTTTTCCAGCGCCTTCAATAAATTTTTGATATATTTTTTCAGGCTCCGAATTTTCATGACAATATAAATTTTTTGCCAGTATCTGATAAAGCATATGTGCGATTTGTGTTAAAAAAGTATCGAAATCCATTTTTACATCAAGGTCGGATGCTAATTGATTAAGATCAAAAAATTTTGTCTGTGTTTTTATTCCAAGTTCTATTAACCAGCGAGGAGGATACATTTCAACAATATCTTTTATAGAATGTTTGAAATCCGTGGTTATTATGAACATCGGCTTTTCGTGACTATTGATAACTGCTAATTGCCGCATTTTTATTTTTTTTCACTTTTTGTCATCGTCGCGATAACCAACAGTTATCGTTTTTGTCCAAACCTTTATTTTTTCCCATCCTCCTTTTGTGCGTTTAATTCTTACTGTTGTCCAGACGTTTGGATCCTTTTTTGCATTCTCGACCTCTTCGATCATCTTCTCACCCCTACGCCGTATAGTGACTACATCAACTCCCCGTGCCTTTATCTTTGCTATATTTTTGTATTTGGTCACTTTTGAATCGATAACCAGCCATTCTGGTTTTATTTTTATCTTTTCAATTTTTTCTAAAAACTTTATGGTTTCATCACTTGCTTCGCTTCTTTTTATATTTGCATGACTGTATGAGAATATTTTACTTTCCCTATCTTGCACAAGAAAAACCAATGCCCCTTTCATATTCTTTCCTCTGGAAGAGACGTGATTAATTTCAAGCACATCAGATTCTCCAAAATGTGGGATTATATGGAAATCTATGTTAAGCACACTCATATCTAGGTATTTCCTTAACACTTGAATGTAGATTATTTTCATTTTCTCCATCATGTCTTTTCTCATATCATAATCGAATCTGTGCAAAGCCGTGCAACTCAAAACTTTATCTCTGCCACTGAATAAAGCAATCATTTCTTCCTCACTTAAGTATTCTATATCTGAACGTCTTTTCTTCTGGATAAGCTTTAAACCGAGAATGGTTAGAACATAACTTTCTATCAGTCTTGCATTAGATAAGTATGAATCTCTTATTATTTTTAAGATATTCAACTCTTCAATTAATGCCATGAATATACCGAGTCCTGCATACAATGACTCGAATTTGTCCCTAATCAGTTGATTAATGTCTTTTCTATTTTTTGTTTTGTAACTTATGATGATATTTTGTTTTGTAACTTATGATGATATCTTTAATGTCCATTAGTGTATCTTCTTTTTGTCGTGAGGTTCTATTGTACTGTCTAAGGAATCCTTCTTCACTTAAAAATCTGCCGATAGTGATTGAAGATATATCTACATTGATAGTTTCCCTCAACACATTACTTATCTCTTCTGAAGTTAAGCCTTTTTTCCTATATTCTCTTATCAGATCTTTGTGTTCTGATATCTTATATCTTGATTTTGGTCCTGGTTTTTTACTGTAAGGTTTTGATTTGTCGCTACGATGTTTAATTCTGTAAATCCTTCCTCTGATAGCACCATATCTAATATTTAATTGTTTTGCCCCTTCTTTGAGGGATATTCTTCTCATTGCTATATCTAATAAGGTTGTGTGCTCCTCATTCCCTTCGGCAATCTCATTCAAGTCCACAGCATTTAACAATTCTTTATCTATTTTTTCGTTTCGGAATTCATTTTATTTTTGTTATTTATTTAAGAATTTATTTTTGTATTATTATATTACATTTACATACTTAAAAATAAAAAGTTTTATAGATTTTTTGTAATTTCTAAAAAAAAGATGTAATTAAATACTATTTTCAAGAAAAAAGGAATCAACTATTAATAATAAAATTTATAGAATTCAAATAATACATTCTTTGATGAATAACTAATTATTGAGGAGGATATTCTACCAAATATAATATTTTATAAAAGAAATAACTTATACACACTTTATTTGAACAAAATTAAAAATCTAATCAGAAGCTATAATTATTACATTACAATGTATTTTTTGTTATGTTATTTAAGAAAGTATAAATCCATGTTTAATGTCACTTCACTTACGCTCACTGCCATTCCACTCACTTCGTTTGTAAATCGTGCATTTTTAAAATTTCTGCAATTTTAAAAATAACCTCACTTACGCTCACTTCGTTCCGCTCACTTTGTTCGTGTCTTTTCAAAACTTCACCTCACTTACGCTCACTTCGTTCGTGTATTTTCAAAACTCTGCGATTTTGAAAATCGTTCGGAGATTTTCAAAACTCTCACCTCGCTCTTGCTCGGAGATTTTCAAAACTCTGCGTTTTGAAAATGCGATTTGAAAACCGCAGTTTTGAAAATCGTGTATTTAAAAATCCTTTGAGGATTTTAAAATCGTTCGGATATTTCAAAAATTTCAAAATCTTGCTGTAGTTACAGATTCAGGAATAATATCCAAAATAAACCATGAAATTTTAATTCATTAAGCAAAATTTAACAAAAAAATAAAGCCGAAATTTAACAAAATGTATGATGCTGATGCATGCAGTGCGGAAAAAGAAAAATCATTAACTGATGCCCTGGAAAAAATAAGAGCTATAAACATATTTGTACTTCAAATGGAATATGAACTTTCAATGAAATTTTTAAATGAACTTTACAACAAACTTATTAAATTTAAGACATGTTCCGATGAGGATGCGAGATACAACACCGGGGAATTTTCAAAACTTCTTATGGCAGGGGGTTTGGGTAGTTTTAAGCCGGATCTGGTCAGAGGTTGGTATGATGTGATGAGCACATACTGGGGAAGTATTGAAGCCAGAAGACATTTGCATGTATTCGGTGTGCTTTATGCAAAATACATAAAAGGCGAAGGTAATATCGTTTCAAAAGGAATTAAAAAAGACATTGTTGAGATAGTAAAGGAATCCCTTGATAAAGTAAAGGTCTATAAAGATGTAGAAATAAATTTAAAAGGAATTAAAAAAGTAAATGTAGAAATTTATATGAATCCGTTTTCGGAATTAAAAGAGTACTGGCTTTACTGTCCGGAAATTTTTCACGAGGCATACTGCGGAACTTCGGATGATGATTTCAGGGCGGTTCAAAGTTTGCTTTACAGAAAGGTTATTTTAAGGTTTATTGAAGAACAAATAAAAGAGGGACATATAAAAAGATCAGATGACAACAAAAACGCGAACAATAATGTTTTGCTGTTTTCTACAAGCGAGGTAAATACAACACTGGCAATTCCGTCTGTTGTTGAGGATGAATACAAATCTGATCCGGTATTCAAAAATATAATTGTTCATCACTACAACCACACAATAGTTCCTGCCGGAATTCCTCATTATCATGCTAATATGTTTTCCGGATTGAATATATCCGAAGAGTTTAGTGATACTGTCCATGACAAAATTGTGGATTTGACAGAAATTACCGGAAGGGTTAGCGATGTGATTACCGGATGTTCCGTCATGCATACAAATGTTCTCAAAGATGATATATTTAAAAAATTTAAAGAAAAGGTTGCTTACGATGACATATTTGGAAACAGCGAAGGTGCGTATATTGACAGATGGCAGGGAGAAGAAATTAAAGGGCTTATTGAAAGTTATATGAATAAAACGGACTCAAAAAATTACGAATCGCTATTTAACAGTTTAGAGGATAATCCTTCATTTAAAAAAAATTTTATTGCCGAACTGATGAATGCAAAAAGACAACAAAAGGAAAATTTTATTGCCGAACTGCTCAAAGGAACTTACGGAAAAATAAATTTTACCGGCGATGAATTAAGGACTAACAATATTGACCTTTTAGGTATGCCATTTTTCACATTTGTCAGAAGATTGGTTAGTTATAAATGTGTAGATATAGTTTTAGATGTTATTAGCGATGCAAAATTTAACGAGAAAATAATTAAAAACAATGCTGTAATATTTATCGGCGGGAGAAAATTTGACGATTATGGAAATAGACAGGAAGAGAGGGTTAAAGAAATTATAAGCAGGGATTCCGGAATGAAAGAACACATTGTATTTATTAAAAATTACGATATATTTAATTCCAGCATACTTAATCAGGGAACTGATTTTAGCGGAATGTTATCATGGAAAGGAAAAGAAGCCGGACCTACGGGCTATGCAAAAGCACAGCAAAACGGAGCACCTACAATAGCAACGGCTGACGGTGTAATTCCGGAGCGTCTAAATCCGGCAAAAAGGGATGAAAATGGCAATGTTGTTGAAGGAAACGGGTATATGGTTGAATATGAAAATTTCCCGTCGCAAAACGGAGAAGTCATGCCGGATAAAATTTCCCTTGCTGAAAAGATAGACGAAGCGTGCAATGATTACAAGTCAGAAAATTACGGAATTCTCGCGTTTAATGCATTGAAGACAGGAATGACAAAGAGCGATGTGAGAAATCAGGCAAAGGGACTTATACGGATTTGGGCAGGTGCGGTTAAAAAATAAAAGAATGCTCACACAAAGTCACAGAGTGTATTTCCCCTTTGTGTCTCCGTGTCTCCGTGTGAGGCTCATAAAATAAAACAAACTTTCCAGTACTACAACTTTATTTATCCCTTATATTTCTCCGCTGATTCTTCAAGCATTTCAAAATCCCTTGGCTTTTTGGAATGGCATGAAATCAATGTTGCAGTTGCTAAATTTCTTTTTGTTAAGGATATTCCAAAATGTGTTTCGTTCAACTCTGTTTTCTCAAGCAGGAAATTTCTCACAACCTCTGTATTTATCATTCTGCTTTCGGATGTTAAATACCTGTGCGGAAGGCGGAGTAAGCATAAATTTTTCCTGGCATTATCATCAATGTCGGCAGATAATTTAAGCATCGCCTGCTGAATCAAACCAATGGCATCAATCTCTTTATAGCCCCCGACCGGAAAAATATAATGCAGCATATCCCTGACATTGTCGCTTGCCCTTCCTATAACTGAAAATCCGGGCTTATGGGTATCAAGAAATGAAGTTGCGGTAATGAAGTCCTTCATATCTATTACAGGCGGGTTTCCTTCAAATTTTGCCGGGTCAATCTGTTCAAGTGTCATTCCTTCACAAATATCAACCAAACTTCTTGCTATGTAATCATTATAGTGGGAAAATAGTGCTTCTATATTCTGGGCATAGGAAATTTTTTCATTACTTGCGAGGATTATTGAGTCAGCATAATTATAAATTTCATTCAATGCCTCAACGGCATTTTTTGCAGTCAGTGAGCCCTCGCTTTTTGCAGGAGTAATCAGAACGGCAATTACACATATTCCCAAATCCTTTAAAATTTTTGCAATTGCCGGACTTAATCCGCTTCCGGTTCCTCCGCCAAGGGATGTCATCAAAAATGCAAACTGGACTGCCATTTCTTTTCCCTTTGCCGTTCGTGTTTCAAGATAGTATCTTATTTTTTCCTGTAAATCGGAATATTGTCTTTCGGCGTCGTCTTTTGATTTTGTTCTGTCCTGTCCGTATCCGCCAACTAAATAACTTTCTAAATTTTTTGTCGTTCCGTCAATAAATCCCTTATCCTTACTCATTCCAAGCCAGTATTGTGGTTTTATATTCTTTAAATTTTTCAAATCCTTGGCAGTGGAATTTATTGCTATTGGTTTTACTACCTTGAATAAGTCCTTGTCATAAAATGCGGAATCAAGTAATCCGCAGCCGCCCTGTCCGATACCGATAAATGCGTACATTTGAAATTTAGTTAAATTTGTTAAATTTGTATTAAATTTTGTATTAAATTTTGTATTAAATTTATGTTTTTAAATTTAAATAAATAATAAATTAAAAATTTCAGGATAATTATATTTAAAAGATTTAATTAATTTATTCTTCTTAATCATCGTCTCACATCAGCTTACTTATTTTTTCATGTTTTTCTTTAACCAGGTAAATTTCAGGGGACAATGATTTATATCCTAAAACTGGCTGTCCCTCAAAGCTGACAGGAATAACTCCTATGTCCATTAATTTATTATTTGCATTATTTTCATACGGTTCGGGTTTTCTGATATATATCTTTCTTCCCTTTCTCATGCCATCCATGACTCCCGACCATGTTCCGCCTGTTTCATTCGATTCCGCCACATAAATTTCTCCTGCCAGACCATATATTACAGAATTCCTTGCCATTGCTAGTTCCACACTCCACGGTGCTTTTGGAAAAAATGTGCTTAAGACCAGAACATTTCCTTCAACAATTTGTCTGTAATATGCCTTAAATCCAGAATAAAAAGTCATTATTCCCTGCGGCAATACAATAAGACCTTTACCTTTATATTTAAGTGCGGAGTCCAGTGCCTGCCTATCTACACCTCTGGCAAATCCGCTTACTACGACTTTGTGTTCTCCTGACGCTAGCATTGCGATGTTGTCAGTAAATTTCAATGCAATTTCCGATGCGTCCCTTGAGCCAACAATTGCGACAGATTTTTCTTTTAATAAATTTTTATTTCCTTTCACATAAAGAATGGGTGGTGACCTGAATCCTAAATTTTGTTTTAATGTTTCAGGATATTCAGGAGAATTTACAGGTATTATTTCATATCCCTGCGCAAATAAATCTTCTGCCAGAAAAGAGTATTTGGGTATTTCTTTTTTAACATTTTCCAAATGGAGTGTTTCTTTTTTGCTTAATCCGAAATTATCCATCCAGTTATCAGGAGATAAACCAAAGAATTCTGCAATGCTGCATTTTGAATTACCTTTAATTTTTGCGATGATGTTATTAATTTGTTCATATTTCCATCCCTGGGTGTGGGTTAATGCCATCAGGCAGGGTATTTCCGGTCTGTTAATCATGATAAATCACCTCCGATTGTTTTAGCTATTGTTAAAGGAGCTATTTTTACCGCCCCAAATTTAGTAAAATATCTGCCAATTTCTTTTATGGTGTGTCCGCTGTCAAATATATCGTCCACTATCAGAATTGACTTTCCTTCAATATCCCCCGGATGTTCATACTCAAATGCATCTTTTACATTATCTCTTTTTAAAATACTGTTTTGAAAAATCTTTTGTGGTTTTATAGCCCTTATTTTTTTGAGTTTGTGGGAAACAGGAATCTTTAAGGCGTAAGAAATCTTTTCAGCAAAATTTTTAACCAAATCACCTGACTCCGTAGGAGGAACATAAACAAGCAAATCAAATTTATCTTTACTAATTTTTTTTCTAAATGCTTTCAGTGTTTGTTTTAACAGGAAATCCGGAAAATCACCCCCGTTTTCATATTTACATCTGTGGATCACCGAGCCGACATTTGAAAATCCATAATATGAAGCCGCGACCCCGTCAACCATATTAGTTCCTTTGGATTCTACAGACAATTCAGGAAAATAATTATTATTGAATTCTTCAGTTTTATTATTCCAGTAATCAGTTAACTTTACACAGATATGTTCTGTCCGGTCATTATCGCATTTCCCACAATCTTTTTCTAGGATATCACCCAAATAATCACAAAGAAATTTCATTCTGCACCCGGTGGTTTCTGAGTATGCTACCATCTGATATAATTCGGCAAATTTTGTCTTTATAAGTTCTTCAAAGGAATGAAAATTTAATTCCGGTGCATTTACTTTGAGTTCGCATTTTTTACTTTTATTATAATAGACATCATTGATGATTTTCTGATCAATTAAGTCAGCTTTAATAACCCTGACCTGTGTTTGATTTAGATTTGTCTTCCGCATAATATCCTGTTCACCTAACGGTTCTGATTTTAATGCATCAATGAATCGCTGATATTTATCTGTTGAAGGCCTGCTATTTTCAATAAACGATTTTGGCAGGTCTGTATCTTTGGGACTATAAAGAAGAATTATCTCTGTTGGTTTTCCGTCTCTTCCGGCTCTCCCGATTTCCTGGTAATAGTGTATTGGCGAAGCAGGAATTTGCGTATGAATAATAAAACGAATGTCCGGTTTATCAATTCCCATTCCCAGAGCGTTAGTAGAAACAACACATTTCCATGTATTGTTCATTAAACCCTGCTCTATATGTTTTCTTGATTCGGCATCCAGACCTGCATTATATGCAACAGATGAAACGCCCAATGACTGCAGCCACCTTGAATAAATTTCGGTATTTGTTCTGGTGCCAGTATAAATAATACCGCTGCCCTGAATTAAATTTATATTTTCACCCACCCATACTAACTTTTCATCATCCGATTCAACCCTGATTACTCTTAAATAAAAATTTTCTCTTAAAAGATTTCCTCTTAGAGAAATTATCCTGCCGCCAATCTGTTCAAGTATATCCTCTTCAACTCTTTTTGTAGCGGTTGCGGTTGTTGCCAGAACTGGAAAATTTTCGGGCAAAAGGTTTACGAGATTGATTATTCTTTTGAAGGACGGTCTGAAGTCATGCCCCCAGACCGAAATGCAGTGTGCTTCATCAATAACCACCATTGACAAATTCATTTGTCTTGCGGCATCAATCCATTCGGTATTTTCCTGTCTTTCAGGGGCGATGTAGAGGATTTTTATCTTATTCTGTTTGGCTTCTTCAATTATTTCAGAATTTTCTTCGGGTGTCTGTTCACTGTTTATACATTTGGCTTTGATTCCTAATTCACTGAGTTTTTTAACCTGATCGCGCATTAATGCAATTAACGGAGAAAAAATAACGGTGGTTCCTTCAAACTGAGTTGCAGGAAACTGATAACACAATGATTTTCCAAAGCCGGTTTTTTCTATTAATAAAACCCTTTCACCATTTAAAATTTTTTTAATGGTTTCCCATTGTGTGTCGTAAAAATGCCCGTGTCCAAATATTTCTTTTAGTTTATGTTCTGCGTTGATTCTATCCATTGTTAAATTGTTATCATGTATTAATTTTTCAGATGATTCCATTTTGGAATTTACTGGTGGTCCTTCTGCTTCTTTCTGCTCTTTTTCCTGATTTTCTTTTACATTGCTCTCAGAAACAACATTTGATACATACTTTTTCACAATTTCCAGCACAGCATCCCCGTATTTTTCAATTCTTTTTTCACCAAATCCACGAATATTCATTAAATTTTCTTTTGTGAAAGGCGTGCTATTTGAAATTTCAATTAGTGTTGTATCATGGAAAATGCAATATGCCGGGATGTTTTCTTCTTCGGCAACTTTTCTACGCCAAAATTTTAATTCATTTAATAATTCAGGATTCTTGGATGTTTCAACCCTATTTTTAAGGTTTATTTTTATTGGCAATTTCACTCCAATTTTCTCATTATTACACAATGCGTTTTTACCTAACTCTGTCAGATATAAAACAGGTCTCGGAAAATTTGCTGTTTCACTCTGCTTAACTGCCAAATAACCTTTACCTGTGATCTGGTCTATAATATCAATAGCTTCATCGCGAGTGTATCCTTTCAGCATTCCATAATATTCTGATTTATCAATATTCTGATTTATCAATTCCTTTGATTTGGAACCGGTTAGTATACCTGCTAAGAATGACCTGCCAGCAGGAAAATCTATGGTTTCTATCAAACGCAATACATTTAATCCGGGGTTGTCGTTATTTTCGGTTTTTTCTTCTGATATTTCCGGAATTGAATCCTGAACCTCTTGTTTTTCTGTTTCTGATTTTGATTCTGTTTCTGATTTTGATTCTGCAAGGATGTGTTTTTCTTCTTTCATCAATTTTATGTCTTCCTCTTCAATGACTCTCTTTTTTGTATCTTCCAGTGCTTTTAACACAAGGTCTTTACCAAAGAATTCCCCGCACAGTTTTTCAGCTTCGTCAGTAAACTGTATTTTATAATCCGGCGGCAGGCATTTCCTGTACATAGGATAATTAAACCGATAGTCCATAAGAATTATCGCTCCGATATCGTTTTCGCTCCTGATACCGCGTCCTGCCGCCTGTATCACCTTGCTTATTGCAGGATATATGTATCCGTAGAGCGTTCCTTTTTCTTTACCGAATTTCTTAATGTAATAATCCTGCAAATTTTTTACTTCAAGAGTTGGCGGACTCAATGGCAGTCCGACTATCAATACCGCGCGAATAATGTTGTTCCTGTAATCAACGCCTTCTGAAAGAGAACCTGCCTGCACGCCCATCAGAATTTTATTTGAATTTATTTTTAATTTCCGGTATAATTCATCTTTAGCGGCTTTACTCATGCACCTCCCCTCAAGGAGGATGTCGCCTGTTTTGTCCCGAATTTCAAAGTCGGGGCTGCTTTCAAATTTTTTGTATATTTCATCCATTAGAGAATATGAAGGAAAGAACACGGCAATGTTCCCTTTAACTGTGTCATGGACTTTTGATATTTTTTCTGCAATATTGCCATACATTGAATCACCCCTCTCGGTGTAAAGCGTGGTGAGTTTTTTTGTCACCAAAACAATTTTGTTTTCGGAAGGAAACGGTGATTCGTATTGCTTAAGTAGTGAATGCTTTGCCCCCAATATGTCAGCGTACATTTCCACAGGATATAGTGTTCCGCTCATCAGGACTGTTGCATAAGCGTTTGAGATTATGCTCTCGCTCAGTACTGACGGATCAAGAAGCCGAAACGAAAGCGTTGGCGTGTTCTTGTTTTTATAAACCCGCGAGCACGGAAGCAGGGTGTTCCAGGTCTCAAGAAATTCCATTACTGAAGTTATAGAAGATTTCTTTTTTTCCTCGTACTGCTTTTTTTCAGCAAGCTCAACTCCTGCCGCTTTTAAGGCATCAACAAACTCAAGGTAACTCATACTGTCGCCAATAGATTCCTGAAGTACCTGCTCAACTCCTGTCGTGATATCTTCCCGGTTAATGTTTTTCTCTGCGTTTCCGGGCATACGTCGGATGAAATCGTCAAAAAACCTGCCAATGCCTTTCAGGTACCTGTAAAGTTTTTCATCAACGGACTTTATTTCCTTCGCTGCTTCTTCAATGAGATTTATTGTGAGCTCACCGGAAAGCTGGTCTCTTATTCGGTCAGGGAGATTATGAGCTTCGTCAATGATTAAAATCAGGTCACCGATTGATTTATGGGTTTTCTCAAGAACGGTTTCAAGAATATCCGTGAACATGTAGTTGTAGTCACATATAACGATGTTGGCATCGGATATCGCATCACTTGCTGTTTTGTGCGGGCAGATTACATTCCTGGCGCAAAAATCCTTCAGCTCCTCAACATGCATGATATTCTTCAGTATGTGGTTTGTAATGTTCTTATCACTCCTGAAATATCTGCACTTCTTCGTTTTCTGGTCATGGAGACAAAGATCATCAAACAATGCATAATGTTCCCGTGCAATATCCCTCGGACACATTGCCTGCTTGGATATTATGTCAACAACCGAAAAGCTGACATTATCTTTATTTTTTTCTTTTATAAGCCGCAGCGTGTCAATTACAATCTTATGCTGGGATTGTTTTGATGTAAGAAAAAAGACAATTTTGTCGTTGTTTAAGGCATATTCAAGGGAGGGGGTCAGGGCGGCTGCTGTTTTACCGATTCCCGTTGGAGCGTGAGCGAGCAGTGTGCCTCCTGTTTCAAGCACGGTTTTGATATCATCTATTAGTTCTTTTTGTCCGTTTCGGATTTCCGGAAATGGAAATAGTAACTCCATCTTAAATATTAGTTTGAAGTGAATAATTACAATAAATTTATGAATTTATTTACACTATGTCATATTGCTCTCACACAGAGCCACAAAGTCACAGATGACTTATCTTTGTGTCCCTGTGTCTTTGTGTGAGCTCGTTTATTCAATATAAATTGCCGGCTTTAATGGCATCGCAAACTTTCTCGTGCCTTTCGGATCGTAGTCTGCATTAACATCAATCTCTATCTTTAAATTTAATTCTTTCTCTAAAAACTCCTTTGCTTCCCCAGTCATTCTAACTTCTTCTTCAATAGTCGGAATAAATTTAATATCGCCTTTATGGGTCTTTTGCATTATTGCCACAACATCCTTTGAATGTTTCTTAAATTTTTCATCAGCCATTACATCTTTTATGTTTTTTCCTCCCATAATTTTTGCAAACAATTCCCTTTTCCAGTCCTCTGCAAAGTAAATGAAAACATTAGTCGGCTTTTTGTATTTTCCTATTAATTCGGCAAAATTTCGGATATTATCAATCAATTCGGTTACCATAAATTCCATACTTTCAGCATTCTCGTTAATTGCATTTTTATCTGCCTTTAAAGAATCCTCTGCACTGACAAAATTGCTTTTTCCGCTCTTTTTCCATAGTCCTTCACAGGTAAATGGAATAAATATGCTCATAACTTTAACCCACTGTTCGGAAATTTCCTTCAAGACCTTTTTGTTTGGTTCTGTTCTCCTCAAATACCACTTTATATCATTAAAAAATTCATAGAAAATTTTCTGAACTGCCTCTCGTATTTCGGATTTGTCCATTAAATTTAAAAATTCCTCCAAATGTCTGTTAAATTTTGAAATGAGCCATCTGTCCACATCACTGATTTTACCTTCTTCTGTTTCGCAAGCGGAATTTGTATTCTGAAATAAATTTATAAAATTTATGAATTCCTCTATCTTTGCTTTAGTGGCAATTACCTCTTTTTCTTTCCAGTCAAGGGTTGAGGAAGAGTCTGCCGCATAACACAAATGTAATCGGACAGTATCGGCACCAAATTTCTCACATGCGTTTTTGATGGGAATCACATTTCCGAGTGATTTTGACATCTTTTTTCCTTCTGCAACGAGCATTTCGTTCAGGGAAAATTTTTTTGGCCACAAATTTTCGGGAAATATTGCTGCGTGATGGAACAAACTGAATGTCAGATGATTTGAAATATGGGCTATTCCTGTCCTTCGCTCATCCATCGGATAGTAATAAATAAATGTTTCCCTTATTTCCTTATACTTCTCGCATCCGTCAAACTCCTTACCTAAAAACACATAGTCAAAAAATTTCTCATCCAACTCATCAGCGCTCAAATTCCGCAATAAATGTGCAATTGTGTAAAATGCCATGTAAATTGTGCTGTCGCTTAAACTTTCAATCATCCATTTGTTGTCGTAAGGAAATTTCGTTCCAAGTCCCCTGTTTCTTGTGCACGACCATTCGTGAAGCCATTCAATTGAGTTAATGAATGCAGTCCGATAAATTTCCGGCTCAATTGCTGTGTTTTTCAAAATTTTTCGGGCTAAAATTTTCCATCCCTCATCGGCATAATTTAAAAACCACTGGTCTTCAAGCACCCTGATTTCAGATTCCGTTCCGCATCGGCATGTGGCTTTGACTATTTTCCCGTCCTTGTCTTTAATATTATTTTCATAAATTTTGCCTAATAAATTTAGCGATTTAAGTTTTTCGGCAACCTTTTCTCTGGCAACCGCCACTTTCATTCCCCTGAATTCCCCGCAGTTTTCATTCATAATTCCGTTGTAAAATTCATCCTTATATAATTCCTGTGTTGCTTCTTCAAGTCCTTCATCCTTTTGGTCTTTTATATCTTTAACAATTTCTTCAATCTTAATCTTTGAGTCAATTATTTTTAAAATTTCAAAATTTATTTTTAAGTCCCTTAAGGCAATATAATCGTAAGGTGCGTGCCCGGGAACAGAATTTACAACCCCTGTTGCCGTGTCGTCATCAACAAAATTTGCTCTTAAAATTTCAACCTCTTTGTTTGTTAAGGGAATTATTACTTTTTTGCCGCTCAAATTTTCTCCTTTAAATTCTTCAATAACGGTGACTTCAAATCCCTGTTTTTTTAATTTTTCGCCTGCTTTTTTTGAAATGAGCCATGTCTCGTCATTTACCTTTGCTTTGACATAAATTTTTTCGGGATTAACCCATAAATTTGTAATACCGAAGATTGTTTCGGGACGTAAGGTTGCGGCAACCAAATAGCAGTCCTCACCGGCAAGTTTTTCTTTGAGCAAATAGTATTCACTCATTTCAATGTCTAATTCATCGCCGCCTTTTATATCATCGGTTGTTACGGGATTGTTACAGGAAGGGCAAAAATACACAGCGTGCTTTCCCTTGATTATTAAATTTTGAACTGCGAGTTTTTTGAATTGCCATTCAACAAATTTATTGTAAAATTTCTCACCTGTGTTAAATTTCCTCCGCCAGTCAATGCAATAACCCATTCTTTTAAAATCGGCAATTATTACACCTGCATAATAATTTGCAAGATTTTCCGGATTTTTAAATGATTCAACTATTTCATTGATTTTGCTTTCGTCTTTTTCATAAATAGAAACATATTCCTTGTGCATCTTGAGCATTCCTTCGTCATTTTTTTCTATTCTTTTTGCTATCGCGAGTATAGGAGTTCCCGTTATATGAAATGCCATTGGAAACAGAACATTGAAACCCTTCAGCCGGTAATATCTTGCCGTCACATCTCCCAAAGTATAACTTCGGGCATGTCCGATATGCAACGCTCCTGATGTATAGGGATACGGAACCGTAATAAAATATTTTGGTTTGTTCTTATCTGCATTGCTTTCAAATATTTTTGAATTAGACCATGATTCAATTATTTGTTCATCTAAAAATTTAGTTGTATTTTCCATTTTGGTTTGCTTGTTTTTTATGACTTTCTTATAAAAATTTTACTTTTACCATTTTTCAAGTTCGGCAGGAAATTTCTGCTTGGAATCTAACTGACATTTTCCTGATTCTATTTCTTTCCATGCTTTTTTTAACTCTTTAAGAGAATTTGTTATTTTATTGCTTTCAAATATTTTTGAATTGTCCCATGATTCAATTATCTGTTCATCCAAATTAGTTGTGTTTTCCATTTTTTTAAATTCTTTGATAAATTTGAAATGTCAAAAATTTCTACCATTTTTTAAGATCAGCAAGAAATTCCTTCTTAGAAGATGACATACATTTTCCCCTTTCGATTTCGTTCCACGCTTTTTTCACTTCTTCCAAAGTGGCAATATCATCCTGAAGCATTGAACTTTCGATTTTCTTCAAAAGCAGTAAATCCTCCTTTGGACGGCTCTTAATTTTTGTGTCCATGATTTTATAAATATCTTTCTTAATTTTATGTTATTGGAATTAAGATTTTGTTTATAAAAATATTCAAGATAATTCTCAACCCCATTACAAGAATAATTAAATTTTATACAAAAATCATAATTTTTAACAAAATTAAAATTTAAATTTTAAAATATTTAAAATGAATATTACGGGATGCTATACGGCAATTGTAACGCCATTCAAAAAAAATTTAGAGGTTGATTATGACGGATTAAGAGAAAATATAAAATTTCAGATTGATAATGGCATTGACGGCGTTGTTCCATGCGGTACAACAGGAGAGGCGGCAACACTTTCTATGGAGGAACATGAAAAGGTTATTGATACGGTAGTTGATGAATCAAATGGAAAAATTAAGATAATTGCTGGAACCGGCTCAAATAATACAGCAGAAGCAATTGAATTAACAAAACATGCAAAGGATGCGGGAGCGGATGCCTGTTTGTTAATTACTCCGTATTACAATAAGCCGACACAGGAAGGAATTTATCAGCATTACAAAAAGATAGCCGAAACAATTGACATTCCTTTAATTCCGTATAATATTAAATCAAGAACAGGAATTAATATAGAACCAGATACAACCATAAGATTAAGCCGGATTAACGGCATCATAGGTGTTAAAGAGGCATCGGACGATTTGGATCAAATATCAGGAATAATAAACAAACTGAAATTAAGGAATGCTCAAAATTTTATCCTTCTTTCAGGAGATGACGGATGGACTTTGCCAATAATTGCATTGGGTGGAAAAGGAGTTATTTCAGTTGTTTCAAACATAATGCCAAAGGAGGTAAAAACATTAACGGATTGTTGTTTATCAGGAAATTTTGAATGTGCAAGAGAAATACATTATAAATTATTAAATTTAACAAAAACAATGTTTATTGAAACAAATCCTGCTCCGGTAAAATATGCGATGAATGTCTTAAAGGAAAACGGGAAATCCGGAATGAATGCGGGAAATTTAAGGTTGCCGTTGGTTGAGGTGTCAGATGCGTCAAAAGGAAAAATTAAGGAGGTCTTAAAGGAAATCAATATGATATAAAAATTTAAAAAGGGTAAAATGACTATGGAAAAAGAAATTGCTTGGTTTAAAGAAAATTTAAACAAATCTCATATTCATGGAAGAAACATACTTGCAAAATTGCAGATATCATCTATTTTGTTTACTACTCAAAAAAAGCAACTGCAAAAAGTTATTGAAAAATATAAAGAATGGAATAATAATAATGAAATCCTAACCGAATATTCGGATGATGCGATAAATCAAAGAGTCAAGTGGTTGAATGATTATAAAAACGAGATTAAAAATGTAGATTTTTCCGCACAATCTAAATTTCATTCAACTGTCCCGGAAGAATTCTTATATTATTTAGCGAGGAGATTAAAAAAATACAATTAGGTGACACAAGGGCGTACAGTAATTTATATTTTGCACCGGAGAATTTGGTGGACTTCATCAAAACGCCGAATATGAAGATTAATGAAAAGGACCAGGACTTTGCCATTTACCGGACAATTTTGATAAAAGCGGATGGAGAACAAAAATTGATTAATGTTCCTGTTGTTTCTATTGAATGCAAAACATACATTGATAAAACAATGCTTGAGGGTTCAATTGCTACTGCCGAAAAAATAAAAAATGGCAATCCTTATTGTTTATTTCTCGTGATTACAGAATGTTATGATGTGAGTTTGGATGTTGATCCTGCTTATTCAAGAATTAACCAAATTTATGTTTTGAGAAAAGAAAAAAGAAAGAGTAAGAATAGTAAACCCATAGATTTTGAAGTAGTAAAAGATCTTTTCAAATTTGTTAGAAATCACTTAGAAAGGGACTGGTCAAATATAGAACAAAAACTTATTAAAGAAGGTAAAATATTATGAGCCCCGAAAAAATAAAAGATAAAGGAATAAAAGAGAAGATAAGAAAAGGTACAAAAGAAGAAAAGAAAGATATTTTTTCAGTTGAAAATCCGGATATTAAAAAGTTGAACAATAAAATCATAGTAGGCGATGCTGAAAAGGTACTATCTAAGATTCCATCTAATTCTATAGATATAGTATTAACTTCACCACCCTATAACTTTGGTCATAGTTATGCAAACGATACAACACAGGATACAAAAGAATGGAACGAATATTTTAAAAAATTATTTGTTGTCTGGAAAGAATGTTACAGGATAATAAAACCCGGCGGAAGAATAATAGTAAATGTCCAGCCGTTATTTTCTGATTATGTACCGACACACCATATAATTTCAAAGCAATTACTTGATTTGGGCTTTTTATGGAAAGCTGAAGTATTATGGGAAAAAAATAATTATAATGCAAAATACACGGCGTGGGGAAGCTGGAAATCACCGTCAATGCCTTATTTAAAATACACCTGGGAGTTTATAGAAATTTTTGATAAAGAAACCCATAAAAAAACAGGTAAAAAAGAACATATTGATATAACCGGTGAAGAATTTAAAGAATGTGTTTATGCAAAGTGGAAATTTACTCCTGAGACGAAAATGAAGGACTTTGGGCATCCGGCAATGTTTCCGGAAGAACTACCAAAAAGAGCTTTGAAATTATTTTCTTACAAAGGAGATATAGTTTTAGATCCGTTTAATGGCGCCGGAACCACAACATTAGTCGCCTTCAAATTGAAAAGAAGATTTATAGGTATAGACATATCTAAGAAATATTGCGAAACTGCACTGACAAGAATCAACGAGGTAATCAAACAAAAGAAACTATTTGAGGAAAAACCGGACTTTGATTATCCGGAACCCGAAATTATAACTGAACAAGAAAACTAAATTTCAAAATCAGGCAAAATACAGGCAACAAAAATTTTTGATATTTTATAAATGACTTGCCGAAAGCGGCCTGTTATTCTTAAATGCAAACGGAACCACAACCATTATTAATCGTTTCAGCCCTTTTTTAAATCTTATTGCATTTATTTCCTGTGCTCTCGGAAGTGTTTCCTCACTTACGACAATCGCATTCAGGTCTTCTTTAAGTGTCGCAATTCCATACATATCATCAATCTTTAAAATTTCATAATTGTCGTGTAAATTTAAAGCGGAAATTTTTTCTTTGAGGTTTTTTTCTCTTTTTTTATATTCCAGAACCTTTTCAGCCCTGAATAAATTTGCAAATTTGTCGGAAGTTAAGCCGATGGACACATATTCGCCGATATTAAAAGTTGTCTTAATCAGATCTTCGTGTCCTTTGTGGATTTTGTTGAATGTTCCTCCTGCAACTACTTTCTTAAACATTTTAGCAGAGTATAAATTAATTAATTTGTTAATAAATTTGTTATATGCCAAAAAATTTAAAATGAAAAACGATTATGCTCCAAGACATTTAAATTTAAAAAATTTATTAGACGATGCAGTTAAGCAGGCGAGCGGCGATGAAAAGAAAACAGGAGTTGTATTTTCCGCCGGAATTGATTCAACGATCATTGCAATGTTAGCGAATAAATTTTCCAGTGTCTCTGCTTATACCGTCGGAACTTATGAATCCGAAGATGTCATTTTTGCCCGGAAATTTAAGACCCTAAATTTGACGAATACGAAAATTGTCCTTATTACAGAGAACGATGTCAAAAATGAAATTGAAAACATAGTCAAAATTTTAAAGGACAACAATATTGAAATAACCAGATTAAATTTATCAACGGCAGTTCCGATTTACTTTGCTTCAAAAAAGGCAGGCGAAGACGGCATAAAAGTTATGCTATCCGGTCAGGGAGCAGATGAAATTTTTGGCGGCTATGCGAGATATTTAAGAATGAATGAAGATGAACGGCTTATTGCGATGAAAAATGACATAAACATCGCTTATAAAGAGAATCTGAACAGGGACATAGCAATGTGTGCATTTAACAAAATTTGTCTGAAATTTCCTTATATGGAGAAAAATTTTTCGGACTATGCAATGAACATTCCGATGGAATTTAAAATTTATGAGGTGAAAGGTGATGAAGGTGATGAATATATTGATGAATTTGCCGAAACAATTGATATTGTTGAAGGGAAGAAATTTATCAGAAAATTTATATTGAGGAAGTTGGCCGAAAATATAGGCGTTCCCGAATTTATTGTTAAGAGAAAAAAGAAGGCGATGCAGTATGGTTCAAGGTCGGAAAAGATTATTGAAAAAATTTTAAAAAAATCAGAAGAATATTCACACAAAGCCACAAAGTCACCAAGTTACAGAATATAACTCCTTTGTGTCTTTTTCAAAATCGCAAAGATTTTGAAAATATACTGAAAACTATAAGTTTTCAATCTTTAAAAATGCTTGTAGCATTTTTAAATGAGAGCGAAGCGAACTTATTTTCAAAACGCATTTTCAAAACGCGAAGTTTTGAAAATCTCCGAGCAGGAGCGAGGTGAGAGATTTGAAAATCTCCGAGCATTTTCAAATCGCATTTTCAAAACGCGAAGTTTTGAAAATCTCCGAGCAACAGCGAGGTGAGAGTTTTGAAAATCTCCGAATGAAATGAGGTGATTTAAAAATCAACAGATTTTTAAAGATTGAAAATCTTACAGATTTTCAGTATTTTAAAAATCAACAGATTTTTTTAAATCTCCGAACAACAGCGAGGTGAATAGCGAGGTGACTGTGTCTTGGTGTGAGGATAATAAAACGAACTTTCCTGTACGATAAAAAATCATTCCACCAGGATAAAATGTTGAAAAGGAAAATTTCGGTGTGTTATTTTTTATGTTTCATGTATTTATTTGTATGTGCTAATAGGTTACAATAATCTTTTATCTTATTCATAATTGTTTAAATAAAAAGTTATAACACAAGTTCATCTCATTAAAAAAGAAAAATTTACATATAAAAAAGAAAAAGATGACAAAAATAAGACCGGTAGAGCGTTCATTTTATGCACCTATTTTAAGGTTATTGGAGAATTTGGGTTTTACAGGAATTTCAGAAGTAAAACCGATAAACACAGATAGGTATTTGGACATACTATTTGAACATGAAGGCAACTCATATATTCTTGAAGTTAAAATATCTGCTCAAAAAGAAGACCTGCGCCCTGCTTTATTAGGAGGTATTGTCCAGGTGTATGGGTATTCTTTAAAATATGAGACAAAAAATATGATAGTAATAGTGTACCCTTATGATGTAAAAAGAGAAGGCACTATTGAAGAGATAAATAAAATAGCAATTGAGAGAACCTGTAAATGTATATTTTTGACAAAGGAATGGGATGAACTTGTGGACCTTTCAGTGAAAGAATCCATAACTCAGTTAAAAGGAAAAATAGAAAAGAAATTATTATCTGCAAAAAATATTGAGACGGCATCCGGGGTCTTACAAAGCAGCATAAAGTCCTTATCCAAATTAATTAACAAAGAGTACAAGGACGAATTACTGATAAAAGAGCTGGTAAACTTTCTTACCAAAGATCAGGGGCTTTTCCTGTCATTAAGCAGAACAAAAAGCGATAAATTACTTAGAAATCAGGCAATTGATCTGATTTCTTATATTCTTGTAAACCAGATACTATTTTATTTTTTATATTCAAAAAAAACAGGGAAGGTAGATGAAATAAAAAAAATCCGGACGATGTCTGAACTTAATAATTATTTTAATCAGATAAAAGAAATCAATTTTGAACCTATTTTTGATATTGATGTAATTTCCAAAATTCCGATAACCGGAGATATTACAGAACATATAAATAACATAATTACAGTTTTGTATCCTTTGGGAATTGAGGAAATGAAACAGGACATTTACGGAAAACTCATAGGGAAATGTCTTCCGGCGGAAACTCGCGAGGTATTAGCATCGTATTATACAAAACCAGCTTCTGCTAAATTATTAACAAACCTGACGATAAAAGCATGGGATGAAAAGGTGTGGGATATGGCTTGTGGTTCCGGAACATTACTTGTTGAAAGTTATAACAGAAAGTTGCAAGTTCACCCGAATAAAAATATTTTAACATCGGAGGATAAAAAAGATATTCATAGAGATTTTTTAGAAGAACAATTAACCGGAACAGATATTATGCCATTTGCCTGTCATTTAACCGGACTAAACTTATCTGCTCAAAACCTGAGCACTGATACCAAATTTGTCAGAGTATCTAACAGAAACTCGCTGGAATTATTTAATCTTCCTATAGAAGTTAAAGAAGCATATGGAGATATTTCCAATGTTATGGAGCATATTAACAGAAAGCAAAAAACAATATCTGATTTTAAATCTCCCGGTGATGAAACAACAAAGAAAGAATATCCTGCAAAAATGTTCAAAATTGATAAAGTAGACACAATAGTCATAAATCCTCCATTTACAAGAATACAAGATATTCCTGAAAAACTTAGAGAGGAATTTCTTAAATCACAGGTGTATAAGATATCCGGGCGAAGAGTAGGTGTATGGGGACATTTCATGGCATTGTCTGATAAAAATTTAAAAATTGGGGGAATGATTGGTGCAATAATCCCCATTAACTTTTTGCGTGGAGAAGATTCTAAAAAAATTAGAGAGTATTATCTGGAAAATTATTCTTTTAAGTATATAATCAAACCCCACAGGAACACATCGTTTAGTGAGGATTCTGACTTTACAGACATCATGATAATTGCTAAAAAAATACGGCATGAATCAAATCACGAGTTAAAGATCGTCTCACTTCGCAAACCAATTGACACATATACCGGCCCGGATATAGAATCAATCGTCAGGGAACTTGAGACCGTTAGGGAAAAAGAAAAAGAGACCGGTGATTTCAGTATAATTAAAGTAATGCAGAGTGAACTTTTAATGGCCAAAGAAAATTTGATGTCTTTCATATTCACCGAAAATCTTACAAATAAGAAAAAGATAGAATATGTATTAGAAAAGTTAAAATTAAGCAATAAAACAAAAAAATTAGAAAAAGATATTATATTAGAGGGATTTCATGCATCACCTAAGGGCATTTCTCAAATTTTATTTATCAATAATCCGTTATCTGAAAGTAGAGTCAAAAGAGCACATCTTGTGTTAGACGGTGATAAAGATAAAAGTGTAGATTTTAAGATTAAAAACAAAAGAGAAAAGTACTCCATTGACAAAATTTATTTAAAAAAATCTGTCAGAACAATAACCGGCATCAAAAACTTATATGTGAAAGATAAAATTGATTACATGATACGAGCAAAACCCGAGGACATTCAGGAGATTATTGACTCATCCAAATATAAAGGAAAAGATATTTCTTGGGAAAACATTAATAAAGAAATAAATAAAAAAGAGTCGCACATATTAATACCTAATAGATTTAGATTTAATTCTGATGAGACATATGTCACAGCAATATGTTGCGATGAAAAAATAATTGCTCCCCATTCTTTTGAGGTTTTGCCATACATTGGTAAAGAAGAAGCTAAAATATTATGCTTGTATATGAATAGCATCTTATATTGGATACAACTTCTTAAGATAAAGAAAGAAACTACCGGCTCCTGGATGGGTGTGTCGCAATCGGATTTAGTACTTATGGATATTATTGACAGTGAAAAATTAAAAGACAGTGAAAAAAAAGAACTGATGGAACTTTTAGATGAATTAGAGGATTTAGAGTTTGATCCGATACATGTTCAAATCAGAGATAAAAAGGACTACAGACTCAAACTTGATAAAACAATATTGAAAGTCGCTGGTTTTAACGAAAACGACTTAAACAAGATTATTGAGGACATATATCCCGTTATTTTAGATGAAATCTGTTAATAGAATACGATTACTAACCATACATGTTGCAAAATAACTTTTCCACCTTTGAATTCGTTTAAATTTTATTAATTTCCAACTTTAAAATTTTTAATTTGCAACAACTCTACTATCCACTCACCCAAAAAATTATAGGTAAATTTTGATTTTTATGTTTTTTAAATTTTCACGGGTAATTTAAAAATCCTGTGGATTTTTAAAGATTGAAAATCTTGCAGATTTTCAGTAATTTTTGTACCCTTTCAAATAGTTTAAATTTCAGTAGTGATTAAGAAGTAAGGTTCTTAAAAATAAATTCCGGGATAAATCACCTCGTTTACACTCGGAGATTTTTGAAAATTACAGGTTTTCAAAAATGCTTGTAATTTAAATGTAAATGTTAACATCCAACCTTACATGTTTATCACCACCTGAATTTCATTTAAATTCCAGCTCCGAAAACACCCTCTCGCAGTAATGACACCTGAATTTTAACGGCTTCTTTGAGAACCTGAACATCTTTGTTTCAATATTCTCTAATTCCGAGTTTGTTATGCATTCGGGATTCGGGCATTTAAGCAGGTTATTTATTTCATAAGGAACTTCAACTTTGTATTTTTCAGTAACCTTTGAATCGGCGATGACATTTACCGTTGCTCTGGCAGACAGCAGGGAAATTTTATTTGTTTCATCTTTTGTCAATGTCCTTCCTTCAATCTTTACGATGTCCTTCTTTCCGTATGTTTCACTTTCTGCATTTATTACCACGGAAACGATGCTCTCATAATTTTCATCAATGTTTAAAATTTTTAAAACAGAAAACGCCTTTCCTCCTTCAATATGATCTATTACGGTGCCGTTTTTAATCTTCCTTATTTTTTCCTCCTTGTGTTCCACTTTATTTTCCCCCTTGTTAACCGGTGCATTCATTTTTGATTTATTGAAAGTTAGAATTAAATTAAAATTGTTTTAAAATTAATTGTATATAAATTTGATAAATAAATTTGATAAATAAATTTGATAAAAATTTTTTAAAATGATTCTCGTTACAGGCGGTGCCGGTTTTATAGGGAGCAATCTTGCTGATGAATTGCTGAAGCAGGGACATAGTGTAAAGGTCCTGGATAATCTGACAACCGGAAGGATGGAAAATTTAAGCAATGCAACAAAAAGCGGCAAATTTAAATTTTATAAAGGTGATTTGAGGGACTTTGACACAAAAATTTTAAAGGATGTTGAAATTATATTTCATCTGGCTGCACAAATTGATGTCAGGAAGTCGGTTGAAAATCCGGTTTATGATATGGATATAAATATCAAGGGGTCAATAAATTTAATACAGCAGGCAATAAACAGCAATGTTAAAAAAATAATTTATTCTTCGTCGGGAGGGGCTATTTATGGAGAACCAACAATTCTTCCGGCTGATGAAAACACAAATATAAAACCGGTATCGCCTTACGGTGCGTCAAAATTTGCCGTTGAATGTTATCTGCATACATTCAGTAAAATTTACGGACTGAAATATACTGCAATGAGATACGGCAATGTTTACGGAAGAAGGCAGGATCCGCTCGGTGAGGCAGGAGTTATAGCAATATTTTTCGGACGACTTTCACAAAACAAAATTCCTGTAATTTTTGGTGACGG
Organism: Candidatus Altarchaeum sp.; assembly: GCA_018260615.1. GTDB lineage: Archaea > Altiarchaeota > Altiarchaeia > Altiarchaeales > Altiarchaeaceae > Altiarchaeum. The sequence continues at coordinate 11,624 of JAGWDQ010000053.1, read as the reverse complement.
AACACAAACAAGAGATTATGTTAGTGTAGACGATGTTGTAAAGGCAAATATTGCCGCTATTGACAAACTGAAAAAATATAATGAGTATAATGTCGGAACAGGAAAAGAAACATCTGTAAATGAACTTGTAAGTGTTATGGAAAAAATTTTCAGCAAAAAAATAATTCCGATTTATGAAAAAGAAAGACCCGGAGAGGTTAAGAGAATTTATCTTGACATAAAACGATTACAGAATGAGCTCAATTTCATGCCGGATGACATAGAAACAGGGATGAAAAAGGTGTATGAGTGGATGAAGGATAGATAAATGAGAAACAACGATAAATTTTAAAAATTTCGCTGTTTGGACAAGTTCAAAAAAATAAATAAAAAAGAAAAAAAATAAAAAAGAATGGTGTTCACTACAATGCAGTAAAATTCAAAAAAGAAGTGAATAGATTACTCCTCTTTCTGCTTATGTTGTGGTGCTTTTGTAACAAACGCCAGTATTGCAGCAATTACACATAATGCTCCGCAGATAATAAACGCCATGTCATAACTTCCAAAGAGATCTTTTGTTTGCCCCGCCATAATTGGACCAAATATACCTGCTACACCGTAACCAAGGAATACCATTGCATAGTTTGCTCCGTAGTTCTTTATCCCGAAGAATTCTCTTGTTGCTGTAGGGAATAATGCAAAGTTTCCTCCGAACATCAATCCAATCCATGCTGCTGCTATCGCAAGTCCTGTTGTGGTTGCACCGAGATTCATAAATATCAATGCAAACATCATTGCTGCCTGCAGGAAAAACATTATTGCCATTGACTTTGTCCTTCCGATCTTGTCCGAAGTCCATCCCCAGACAATTCTTCCAGCGCCGTTGAATATTGCAAGTATTCCGACTGCTGTCCCTGCGGCTGCAGCCGTGAGTCCTGAATCAATTCCGTATACCTTTAAAATACCAATTGTCATGAGTCCGGCCGATGCAGCAAATACGAACATTCCTAAAAGCATCCAGAACTGTGGTGTTTTTATCATTTCCCCGCGTTTCCAGTCCTCTCTTACCTGTGCAGCGCCTGTTTTAATCGGCGGTGTCCATCCTTCCGGTTTCCATCCTGCGGGAGGGTTCTTTAAAAGAAATGCGCCCAGTCCTCCGACAACGAGGAAAAATATGCCCCATATCATGAGAGTTCCACCAAGCCCGTTGTTTGCAAGTAACTGTAAAAGAGGAACCTTAAGCCCTGGCATGTCTATTCCGGCACCGGAAAAAACTGATATAAAAAACGCACCGAATCCAAATCCAAAGACCGCAAGCCCCGTGGCAAGCCCTAACTTATCTGGGAACCACTTACCTATTGCAGCAATCGGACAACTATATGCAGTTCCTATTCCCGCTCCCGCAATAATTCCGAGTGTTAATACCATCCATAAAAAGTTCCCGGGCACAAAACTTGCAAGTATATAACCTACCCCAAGTAGTCCCGCTCCTGCAAGTGCTACTTTTTTAGGGCCCATTTTATCCTGCATTTTCCCTGCAAATACCATCACAATAGCAAATGTCGCAAGTGCTACGGAAAACACAATCTGTGTATCCGTCAAACTCCACAAGTATGGTTTATTTTTAAGCTCTGCGGCAAACACGCTCCATGCATAAACTGCTCCAAGACATAACTGGAGCATAATTCCTCCAATTAATATCATCCACCTACCCATACTTTTATTTTCTTCCATTTTAAAATTTTAAATTTTATTTATTTTATTTTTAAATTTTTAATTTATTTAAATTTTATTTTTAGATTAAATTTGAGGGTCATTACTGACCCTCTTTTAAAAATTTTTAAAAAACAAAAATTTTAATATCCGTCACCTCCCACTATTTTTTGTATCTTTTCAACAACATCCGGATTCAATAAAGTTGTTACATCACCCACATCAGTTCTGCCATTTGATATGACTGTAAGAATTCTCCGCATAATTTTTCCGCTCCTTGTCTTTGGCATGTCCGGAACAATATATACATGCTTTGGTCTTGCTATTGGCCCTATTATATTTACAACTGCCTGTTTAACTTTGTTTTCCAGTTCTTCACTTTGCTTAAATCCCGGTTTTAAAGATACATATAAGTCAGGAATATGTCCTTTAAGTTCATCCCCTTTTGGCACGACTGCTGCTTCTGCTATTTCCTCACAGGTTAGTGCTGCTGATTCTAATTCTTTTGTCCCCAGCCGATGTCCTGCAACATTAATAATATCATCTATTCTGCCCAAAATCCTAAAGTACCCGTCCTTTGCAAGCATTGCGCTGTCACCTGCCAGATATGGCCAGTCCTGCCAGTCCTTGCTGTCTTTGTTTTTGCAGTACTTTTCATAATATCCTTTTACCAATCTTTCAGGATTTTTCCATATTGTCAGCATTCTTCCGGGCCAGGGATTTTTTATACATATATTTCCGGCTTTTCCGGCGCTTGCAGAAATTTCCTTCCCATTTTCATCATATACGATTGGATAAATTCCCGGCACCCCCGGACCCGCACTTCCCGGCTTCATTGGTTTAACTGCCGGCACAGTACTGCATAAAAATCCCCCGTTTTCTGTTTGCCACCATGTATCAACTATTACTGCTTCATTCTTTCCAATAGTATGATAATACCACCTCCACACATCCGGCTCTATCGGCTCGCCAACGGTTGTCATGTGCTTAAAGTGGCAGTTATATTTTTCAGGATTAGAACCCATTTTTCTTAACATACGAATTGTTGTCGGTGCCGTATGGAATATGTTAATTCCCAGTCGTTCGGCGATTCTCCATGACCTGTTTGCATCGGGATATGTTGGAACTCCTTCATAAATAACAGATGTTGCAGCTATAGCAAGAGGACCATAAACAATATATGAATGCCCTGTAATCCAACCAATGTCTGCCATACACCAATACACATCTTCCGGATGAATATCCTGAATATATTTTGATGTTCCGGCAACATAAGCCAGATATCCGCCGGTACTATGCAGGCATCCCTTCGGCTTTCCCGTTGAACCACTTGTATACATCATAAAAAGTCCTGCTTCGGCAGGCATTGAAACAGGTACAACTATCTTTCCTTTATGGTTTTTAAGTAAGTCATCAACGAGAAAATCCCTTCCTTCTACAAGTTTTGTCGGCGAACTATATTTACCGTAATGTCTGTTCCATATAAGCACCTTATCTACTTTCTGCCCCAATGCCTTTGCGGTTTCAACTGCTATATCCGCATTAACTTTATGGTCAATTAATTTTCCACCCCGGTAATACCCATCAATTGTTACTAAAATATTACTTTCGGAATCGGCAATTCTTTCCCCGCACGCCTTTCCGCTGAAGCCCCCGAAGACCTCCGAGTGTATTATTCCAAGCCGCGCACATGCGAGCATGGATATTGGCAATTCCGGAACCATTGGCAAATGGAATGTTATTCTGTCTCCCGCTTTTAAACCGAGCTCTTGAAGGAGCGATGCAAATTCATTGACTTTTACATACAATTCCTGATATGTTATGACTCTGTCATGTTCTTCTTCCAGTTCAGGAACCCATATTATTGCCGCTTTATTTTTATACTTCACCAAATTTCTATCAACGCAATTGTAGCAGACATTTAATTTTCCACCGACAAACCATTTAAAGAATGGCGGATTACTGGTATCAAGCGTTGTTTTCCAGTATCTGTCCCATGTAAGCATATTTGCATATTCATTAAAACACTCCGGAAAATTTTCCTCTTTAAATCTTTCATATATTGCTCCATCCTGCACATTTGCCTGTCTGATAAATTTCTCAGAAGGCTCAAAATATTCCTCATCCTGCCAGTGTGATGCTATTTCCGCCTCACTCAACGCTGTTTTGTCTTCATTTCCAGTGTTGTTTCCCCCCCTTGTTTTTTTAATTTCGTTGGCCATTTTGTTGTTTTTAAATTTTTTATTTTTTATTATTATATATTATGATTAAATATATTAAGTATTTAAATAATTTATTTTTTATTATTATATATTATGATAAAATATATTAAGTATTTAAATAATTTATTTTTTATTATTATATATTATGATAAAATATATTAAGTATTTAAATAATTTATTTTTTATTATTATATATTATGATAAAATATATTAAGTATTTAAATAAACTTTATATTAGTTTGTTTAACACGATTTTAAAAAAAGCAGGTTTTAAAAATGTAATATTTTAGTAACTATTCAGCCACCAAAAAAATACTGAAAATCTATAAGATTTTCAATCTTTAAAAACCTCGGGGTTTTTAAATTACAGGTAAATTTTTGATTTTTTACGCTCACTTCGTTCGTGTATTTACAAAATGTTTAAAACATTTTGTAAGATTGAAAATCTTGGAGATTTTCAGTATTCAAAAATTTCATTTTTGAAATTGTATTTTTTGAAATTTCTACCGGTAAATTTTCGTACCCTCTGAATAGTTACATATTTTACTTACCTGATTTTGACCCCGAATGAAAAACAAAGAAATCCTGTGAAATTTAAAAATTTGTTTAATCCTTTGCCATCAGATTAATAATATCGGTTGCAGATAAAATTCCGACAGGTCTTTTGGGAAGTGATAAACCTGCATTATCCTTTCCCCCAAGTACGATAACAAGGCGGTGAATTTTTTGTTTTACCATAATGTCAACGGCATCGCAAATGTAACTTTCTCCGGAAATCGTTGCGACCTTATCTGACATAATATCTTCAGCGGTTACTTTATTAATATCTTTATTGAATGCCTTTATAATATCTGTCTCAGAAACCATTCCTGCAATCTCCCCGAATTCATCAGTTATACAGATGCCGTGCACATGCGACTCCGCAATGATTTTTGCCATATCTTTGACAGTCGTATTTAATGGCATTGTTATTACTCCTCTTGACATAACATCATTTACCTTTAAATTTTGAGATATATCCATTTTATGATTTTATTAGTTTTAACAACAGGTAAATAGCCATACATTTCAAAGTTCATGAAATTTTGAAATAATTTCACTTATATCAAAAATAAGCGAGGTTAATTTGTCAGATAAAATGCAACAATTTGTGTATGAACTCAAAAAAAATTTCAAAATTTTTTACTTTATATTGACATGTTCTCAGAAGCTACCCTTCTCATCACTGCTCAGGCTGGGACGGTCTCATCATAGAACAGAAAATTTAAAATTTATTTAAAATTTAAAATTTATTTTATTTTTTATTTTTGCTTTTATCTGTGTTTCCCGAATAATCCTCTGAACCACATAGGCATACTTCCCATTTCTTCCTTTTGAAGTTGTTCATACATCCTGAATAATATTCCGACAGTTAGCAAAATTCCTGTTCCGCTTCCGAAAACACCGAGTAAGTCGGCAGATAATGCAAGTAATCCGACAGCAATGGAACTTATCACCACCATCTGTGGGATGTATCTTTCAAGCACATGTTGTATAACTCTTATATCTCTTCTGAATCCGGGGATCTGCATTCCGCCCTGATGTATTTGCTGGGCAACCTTTTCAGGTCCGATGTTTGTTGTTGCAGCCCAAAATTTTCCGAAAAGCACACACAACCCGAGGAAAACCGCACCATATATGAGTATATGAACTATAACCGGAATATCCCCTAATTTATATATTGAAGACGGATTAAGGACTCCATATATATTATTAGCACCTCCATAACCTGGGGTAATATATGAAAAAAAAGTATAGACACCTTGTTGTAACATATTCATCTCAGGATAACTCATTCCGGCATGGATGCCAAATATTGAAGGAATTAACTGAAGTGACTGTATAAGTGCAGCAGCTAATATTACCGGAATATTTGAAACATAGAAAAATTTTATCGGATAACGGGCACTTATCCCTCTGATTGTTCCGTAAGCAAGAGGTATTTCAAGCCGCATTGATTCTCCATAGACCACAACCAAAAATACAATAATTGTTGCTACAATAGGGAAAAGCTGAACTATATCAAAATTTCCTTTATCCAAGAGGGCTATAAAGTTTGGAATTGCTCCCACATAAGTTCCTGCCATTTGCATCGGATTTATACTTGCAGTTATTATTGACTGTGAAACCCCTCCTGCAATAAATAATCCGATTCCCGAACCAATCCCGTATTTTGATACGATTTCATCCAGGAACATTAAAATTATACTACCCATAGCAATTTGTAATACAACGAGCCAGTACATACCTCCGCCCAACTGGAATGCCATACTCATTGCCGCTGCTTCAAGCAGAGAAAAGATAACTACTAAAATCTTTTGGGCTCCCTGAAATAATGCCTTGTCTTCATTTCTTGTTAAGTCCAGTTCAAGTGCTCCCGTTCCGACTAATAGCTGAAGCATAATTGAACCCACAACAATCGGACCTATACCAACAGTCAGGAGTGAGCCGATGTGACTCGCAAAAACCATCTGCATCAGTTCAAATCCGGATTTATTTATTTCCGCCTCGGTAACTCCAAAAGGATAAATAACTCCCAAAACATAAAATATACCCAAGGCTAGTGCTACCCATAACACCTTGTCCTTTAATGGTAGTGCCCGTGAAGGTCTTTTTACTTCGGGAATATACTTTAAAAATGGTCTGAGAAATTCAATTTTCATCTTTTAGAAATTTAGTTTCTATTTTTCAGCAATATCTTTTTCGGTCGTATTTGTTTTATTTGTTTTTTCACTGCTTTCGGTTGTATCATTTGCTATAATACCGCCATCATCTTTTGTTTCGCTTTCTATCATTCCACCTATACTTTCAATTTTTTTCTTTGCTCCTTCCGAAAATGAATCTGCCTGTATTATAAATTTATGTGAAATTTTTCCATCTCCCAATAATTTATCATATCCTATTGATGCAAGATTCAAATAATATGTGCCCTCTTTAATTGTCATTTTTCCTTCATTAACAAATTTTTCAATATTTCTTTCAATATCCCTGATATTTATTGCGTTGATTTCTTTATCAGAAGAATGTCTGGTAAATCCATGACTTCCGTGCATATCTTTAAAGTATTTGGAATATTTGCACCATTTTTGTTTATACCATCCGGAATTTCCTGCACCTCCCTGACTTCCTTTTCCTCTGTGTTTCTGAATTCCCCATCCGTGATGATTTGAACCCCTTAATTTTCTTGTTTTCCTGTCTTTAACTGCCATTTTAAAAATTTAATAGATTTTTATAAATATTTGAGCGTTAGCGAAATTATTTTAAATTAATTTATTAATTTTAAATATATGAACGAAGTGAATTTATTTTAAAAATTTAACAGATTTTAAATTTTATAAATTTTAAATTTAATCGCTTATAAATAACTATTTCATTTATATCATTCTTTTTAACAAACCGTTGATTGCCGTTTCTCTGTTTCCGAGAGCACCGCCAAGAGTATAAGGAATTTTTATACCTTTTCGCTCAAAGCCCTTTGTAGGAGGCGTCAGCCGGAACGGCAATTTTAAATTTATATCGCTTAATTTTGCCTTATTTTCAAAAAATGCATCAACAAATTCATCAACTGACTTAAAATTCGGATTGAGTGACTTTATCGTTTCATCGTTTATCTTTATCGTTTCGTTTTTTGCATCCTCTGTTTTGTTTTGTAAAATTTCCCCCCTCTTTAAGAGCATCTCTTTAAATGTTTCTTTATCAACTGGCCCGTAAGTCACATAATCCTTGGCTTTGTTTATCATTCCTTTGTAGGTGTCATCCAGTTCAACAACATTACAATTGTTTTTGTATTTTATTTTAAGTAAATCAAGCGTGGTCTTTATTCTTCCGTCCACATTTACCGTACCCCTTATTCTAACTACTGCAACCTTCATTTTGGCAAAATTTGTTTTTATCGTATCTCTTAAATTATTAAATTTTTTGAATTGTTTTATAAATTTGTAATACATAAATAAATATTTCATAATTTATTTTTCAAAATTTAAAAGTTTGAATATCATAACTTATGTTTTGCGTTTTGAAAAATTTAGGATATAAAATTAATTCTTTATGGTTTAAATTTTAGTTTAAATTTTGATTTAAATTTCAGTTAGATTTTTGTTTAAATTTTGATTTAAATTTCAGTTAGATTTTAGTTTAAATTTTGATTTAAATTTTCAATAAATAAAATACGCTAAAGAACCACACTAAAAAACAATAAAAATTAAAAATATAGTAAAAATATAGAAAATGAAAGTTAATACAACCATTATCGGAAAAGAAAAAAAGGAAAAAGAAGAAACAACAGGGGAGACCCCATCAGAAAATGAAAAAAAAGAAATACTCAGCAATGAATTGAAGCATATTGATATAGAAAAATTTAATGCCGTGCCGCTCATTGAGGAATTTGAAAATACGGCATTTCAGGCGAGAAATTTAGCGACGGCGGCAAAAATTTATGAAAAGATGCTTGTTGATAAGGACTGTTCAATTATACTTTGTCTGGCTGGCTCGCTTTTCAGTGCCGGTTTAAAAAAGGTGGTTTATGATTTGGTTAAATTTAACATGGTTGATGCTATTGTCTCTACGGGAGCAATTATTGTAGATCAGGACTTCTTTGAAGCACTTGGTTTTAAACATTATATCGGAACTGATTTAAGTGATGACGAAATGTTGAGGAAACACAGCATTGACAGAATTTATGACACTTATATTGATGAAGAAGAATTAAGAATTTGCGATGAGACAATTGCAAAGATTGCTGATGAATTAAAACCAAAGCCGTATTCTTCGCGGGAATTTATAATTGAAATAGGAAAATTTTTGGATAAATTTAAACAGCAATATCCTGCTGCCAAAAATTCGGTTGTATCGGAATGTTATAAAAAAGGAGTTCCCATATTTGTACCTGCATTTTCCGATTGCAGCGCCGGATTCGGATTAATTGAACATCAGTTTAAGCGTAAAAACAATGAAAAGGTCTCTATTGACAGTGCAAAGGACTTTCTTGAATTGACAAAAATCAAACTTGATGCAAAAGAAACGGGCCTGGTTATGATTGGCGGAGGTGTTCCGAAAAATTTTGCCCAGGATATGACGGTCGCAGCAGAGATATTAAGTAAATTTGTCCATAAAGAAGCAAAGATGCACAAATATGCGATTCAGATAACTGTTGCAGATGAAAGAGACGGCGGATTATCCGGCTCAACATTGAAGGAGGCACATTCGTGGGGGAAGGTTGATAATAAATGGACACAGATGGTTTATTCGGAGGCAACAATAGCGTTTCCTTTACTTGCAAGTTATGTGTATCATAAAGGAGCATGGAAAAACAGAAAACCGAAGAATTACAATAAATTTTTGGAGGAAGTAGAGTTCTAAAATTTTTTCAAAATTTAAAGAAATTTTTATCAGAAATAAAGAAATTTTAATTTATTGAAATTTTGGGAAATTGTCGGGGGGAATTTTGGATAACTGAATCAAAATATATGAAGTTTTGCCGCCAAAGGAGGCAAAATTTCACGAAGTGCAAGGCGTAGCCGTAACGTATACCTGTCTTTGAAAGTTATGGGGTTTTGACCTTTAAAATTGTAAAATTGACATGGCAACAAAAAGACAATTTTAAAGGTGTTTTTAGACATTTTTTAAATATCTTTCAAACTCAGGGTATAATCTCTTTTTTAAAATTTATGATTTCTTCAAATGTTCCAGGTATTCTGACACGGACATATCCATATCTTTCAATATTTTGCTTATCATCCCTATTGGAAGTTCTTTACCAGGATGTATGGGTATGACTGTTGTCCTGCCATCAGGATGTGCCCAGAAACTATGACTTCCCTTCTGGCGTTTTTGATAAAAACCAGTTTTTACGGCAATTTTACACATTCTCTGTCCCGTTATTCTCGGCAGTTTCATTTTTAACTTCAAGCTAAAATCTCTACTTCTTGCGTGCCTACAAATATTTCCAAAGGTATATCCTGTTTTTCTGATTCTAAAACTTCTACACACAATTCAATTGCCTCTTTCATATTTTCCATTAGTTCATCCAGTGTTTCCCCATAAGAATGGCATCCGGGGAGAGATGGCACACTACCTATATATACTCCATCCTCGTCTTTTTCAATAACTATGACATATTTTCTTTTTTCCATTTTCTTTATTTATTGTAAATATAATCTAATCTTACTTTTACTATAAAATATTAGTTAAAATAAATATTAAAATGTAGGGTTTGGAATTTTCGATAACAACTTATATCCGCAGTTATTGCGCATATATTCATTTTGAAGAAATTTTATTTTTAACTTTATTGATAATTAAATTTTGGATATTAAATAAATAAATAAATAAATAAATAATTTTGTTTTGACAAGTTGCAGAAATATTATCAAAAATTTAGAGAATACAAACAAATTTCTTAATACCTAAAATAATATCATGGGAACAGTAGATAGTATTGAAAAAAAGATAAAGGACATAGAGGACGAAATCAAGAAAACACAGTACAATAAGGCAACAGAGCATCATATCGGAAAATTAAAGGCAAAGATCGCCGTGCTGAGGGAAAAAGAAGAAATAGCGGGGAAGGGAGGTAAGCACGAGGGCTTTGATGTCAAGAAAAGCGGAAACGCCTGTGTTTCTTTGCTTGGATTTCCTTCCGTCGGAAAATCAACATTGCTTAATGCATTAACAAATACTGCCTCAAAAGTAGCGGCTTATGCCTTTACAACATTAAGTGTCGTTCCCGGAATGCTTGAATATGACGGAGCAAAGATACAAATTCTGGACTTGCCTGGAATAATAAGCGGTGCCGCACAAAGAAAAGGACGGGGAAGAGAAGTACTTGCGGTTGTCAGAAATTCCGATTTGATTCTCATTGTTGTTGACCCTTTAAATTTAAAGCACTATGATGTCTTAAAGAAAGAACTGCATTCCGTCGGAATAAGAATAAATAAGTCACCTCCCCGTGTTTCCATAACAAAAAATGTCGGTAGCGGAATTGTATTAGTTCCGATGGTAAAATTAACAAGAATGAATGAGCAGATAATTAAGGAAATTTTAAACACATTTAACATATTCAACGCTTATGTTGTTCTTAATGAAGATGTTGATGAAGACGAGTTTATTGACGCGGTAGTCGGAAACAGGAAGTATACATCAGTTTTTGTTGTGGTAAATAAAATTGACCTGGTTAATAATCTTACAGTTGTAAAAAAAGAACTGGCAAATTTAAGCATAAAAGAGACCGACTATGCCTTTGTTTCCGCAGAGAAAAGAAAAGGGGTTAATGAATTGAAGGAAAAAATTTTTAAGAAATTAAATTTCATCAAGGTATATACGAAGCCGGTTGGAAGTGGCAGTCCTGATAAAGAACCGCTGATAATGAAAAAGGGCTCAACAATTGCTGATTTTTGCGATGCAATCCACCGGAGTATGAGGTATACTCTTAAATTTGCGATAATATCGGGAAAATCGGCAAAATTTAACAATCAGAGAGTCGGGCTTGAACATATACTTGAAGATAATGATGTTGTGACACTTGTTGTTGACAGGACATAAAATTTGCCAAATGTTTCAATTTTACATTTTACACTTATTTTTCACCCATTTCAAAACAGCGGTCTCTAATACATTAAACACCGATTTTCGCAGGGTTTTTAAGTCCAATAATTTCACCCTAATTAAGATATC
>JAGWDQ010000052.1 GCA_018260615.1 Candidatus Altarchaeum sp. | reverse complement strand
ATATATTATAAAGAGAGTATGAAAACATTACTCTCAAAAATAGTTCTTTCCAATGACCAGTGGCAAGAATTGGAAAGAAGAGAAAGATCCAGGACCTTGCCACAAAAAGTAGTATTAAGGGCAAAAATAATCTTAATGGCATCTAAAGGAAAATCTAATAGTGTTATAGCAAGAACTCTTAATGTATCTCGTCCGACTGTAATTCATTGGCTTAGTAGTTTTATAGAAAAAGGACTTGATGGACTTAAAGATATTCCGAAACCAGGTCGACCTCCTGTATTATCAGAAGACACTATAAAAGACATTGTGTCCTCTACTATGGTTAAACCTAACAATGCTACTCACTGGAGTACGCGAATGATGGCAAAAGAAAAAAGTGTAAGTCATATGACTGTACAACGTATATGGAAAAAAGTACATCTACAACCTCATCGAACAAAAACTTTTAAGTACAGTAATGATCCTAAATTGATACCAAAAATTATCGACATTATTGGATTATATTTAGATCCACCCGATAACGCATTGGTATTAAGTGTTGATGAAAAAAGTCAAATTCAAGCACTGGATCATACTCAACCTTTGTTACCTCTACGTCCTGGCCAAGTAGAACGTCATACTCACGATTATGTAAGACATGGAACAACTTGTTTATTTGCTGCGTTAGAAATAGCCAATGGCAAAGTGATTGCGGAGTGTCAATCAAGACATCGCCATCAAGAGTTTTTGAAATTTTTGAAATTAATAGATAAACAAACTTCACCTGATAAAGACCTTCATTTAATTATTGATAATTATAGCACTCATAAACATCAGAAAGTAAAAAATTGGCTAAAACGTCATCAGCGATTTTATTTTCATTTCACTCCAACAGGATCATCATGGTTAAACCAAATTGAAATATGGTTTGGAATCCTTACTAACAGACGTATTCGCCGTGGAACATTTAAAAGTGTCAAAGAACTGATAAACGCTATTGAACAATACATTGAAGCCAATAATAAAAATCCGAAACCATTCATATGGACAAAGACAGCAAATGAGATTCTTAGAAAATTACATAACTGTAAAGATACTTCCGTTACAAGACACTAG
>JAGWDQ010000051.1 GCA_018260615.1 Candidatus Altarchaeum sp. | reverse complement strand
CTAATTTACCAATTTATAATAAGAGATTAAGAACTTATTACATGATAATTCCACAACCCGCACGAGATTTCCATAACTTTGTCCTCAATATCCTCAATTTTATTTCTCAAAATATTCGAAACTATTCCAAATCTCTTAACTCCTCCAATTGCGTGTTCTGCTTTCACTCTAATTCCACTTATCAATTTGTTTAGATGCTTTTCGTATTGTGTTAACTCTTTACCTTTTGGTTTTTTCTTAGGCATTATTACATTTAACCCCGGAAAATCTTTTTCAATTCCTACATATGCAGGATCTGTCCAGAATCTAAAATCACCCGGTAATGGTTGTGTATCCGGAGGCGGTATAGGAGGTGGTTCTGTTGGAAATTCATCTGTAAATGTTCTATAATCGTGTTTTTTGCCCTCCACGGTTGGACCCAAATAACGAATTTCTCTGTTTTCATCGCAAATAATCGTGTTCTTTTTTGTGTGGCGTTTTTTCTTCCCGGAATAATTCTCTTTTTGTTTATGCTTATTTTTTGGTCTTGGAATTTGTCTTTCGGTTGCGTCTATGAATAAATCATGAACCGCCGGAAATATTTCAAAAAGCTCCTCTGTTGTATGTATCTGTCTTTTAGGGAGAACCATTGCATCCTTAAGAATTCCGTTAAGTATAGGAATTAATTTGTGAACATTTCTACAGGCGTTTGATCTATCTAAACCAAACATTAAACCCATAACATCAAAGGTGGGATAACACTTGAAATAAAATAGAATGTAAAACAATTTATCTGCCGCAGTTTCCAGATTTCCTGTCCTTCCCCCACCTGGCTGTCTCTCTCTTTTACCTTCCTTTATATCTTCTTTATATTGTTTTTGTTTTTCTTTTTTTAATTTTTTTTTAAATTTTTCCTCCAATTCTTGAAATTCGCTGACTGACATTCCTGTTACACCTTTCATCAACCTATCACTTCGTAAAGCTTTTTGGGCCTTCATTTTTTAATATTCTTATATTGGTTCTTAATTGATACTTAAAGATAATAAAGCAAATAATTTAAAATAAGAAAAATCAGAAAAATTTAGTAATTTAAGGGCGGATGTTCTTAATTCGCAACCACTCTA
>JAGWDQ010000050.1 GCA_018260615.1 Candidatus Altarchaeum sp. | reverse complement strand
CGGATGAAAAGAACATCGAGAATTTATTTAAAAAACCTGAATAAAGGTAAAGAAGAAAAACTGAAACATTTTTTCATATTAATCACCACAATGGTTAACTATTTTATTGAAATGTTCTGGTCTGATCGGACTTTTGGTAAAGAATTCGCTACAAAGGAAATTACTGACCGTGCTGTTAAAAAATATCAGATTACGGCAAGATTATCTCAGGCGCTGGCGAAACAGGCAAAGGAGATAGTCCGGTCGCAACATAAAAAACCAAAGACCCAACAAACAATGCCAACATTCAGGAATATATCTTTGAATCTTGATTCAAGATTTTGGACATTAGAAAAGTTTAATGGTTCGTTTGACTGGGCTTTAAAATTAACATCCGGATTTCCCAAATTAATAATTCCTTTCAATAATACAAAACACTCTTTGAAATTCATTAATGACGGATGGGTGTTTTCTAAATCAATCAGGATGGGAATGAATAAAAAAGGAATATGGATTGATTTGATATTCGAAAAAGAAAAATTACCATTAAAAGAAAACGGAAATATACTGGGACTTGATTTAGGTTTCAGAAATTTGTTTGCTACCTCTGACAAAGAATTGATCGGAACAGAACTGAAAGCTCAAATCGTAAAATCCGGAAAACGAAGAAAATCGTTTCATTATTTTATAGACACTGAAATAAACAGAATAATCAAAACAATGGATTTTTCCAATGTCAAAACACTTGTTCTCGAAGAGTTAAAAAATGTCAAAAGAGGAAACAGATGTTTTAAATACCATAAAAGTTTTCATATTCACACGACGCGGAAAAAGTTTTCCCGCAGAGTTAACAGATTGCTGTCTTTTTGGCACTATGCCAGGGCAACAGAACGATTACAGATGATTTGTGAAGAACAAGGAATTGGACTGGTGTTCAAGGATCCATACAAAACTTCGCAAAGATGTCCGTCCTGCGGCAAGATTGACAGGAAAAACCGTAATGGAGAAATATTTAAATGTATCAACTGCGAATACAAAGAACACGCAGACATTGTTGGTGCTTTGAATTTGAAGTCATTACAGTTGGCGGGAGTTTATAGTCTCCGTTCGCTGCAAAGCCAATGAAATAAATGAATATAAAAATGGCAACTAT
>JAGWDQ010000049.1 GCA_018260615.1 Candidatus Altarchaeum sp. | reverse complement strand
TATACTTCACAACTTCACTGATTGAGCTTTTTCAAATTTCTGAAATCGCAATGTTAGCAAAGAGTCAAGCTCTTTTTTGTAAGTAGTATCTGTTTGTTCAAGACATTCTGTAATGGCTTTTTTAAAACCTCTAAAATCAGGATAATATTTTGAATAAAGACATTTCTTTTTTACAAATTTCCATAGCCGCTCGATAAGATTTAAATTAGGAGAGTATGGAGGAAGATAAAGTAATTCTATGTTGAGGGATTTTGCCAGATTTTGTACGAGTGCACACTTTAGATATCTGGCATTATCTAAAACAATAGTTATCGGAACTTTATAGTTTAACTGTGAAATGCGTATCAGCAACTCACAAAAACTCTCTGCGTTGATATATGTCTCATTAGTAACAGTTATCAATTCATGAGTAACTGCATTTAGCGCACCAAGAACATTAAATCGCTGCCTGCCAGAAGGGGCCTGAATAAAGATTCTTTCGAAACTCCACAGTATTCCTAAAAAAGCAGCTAACACAAGATGTACTGCATCAACAAAAAAAACGACTCTTTTGCCCTCCTTAGCTTCCTCAAGACGATGTTCTAATTCTTTCTCTAAAAACTCTTTTTGTTTTTCGGTATCTGCTTTTGCAGGAATCATACCTACTTTTCGAGGTTTCATTCCAATGGATTTAAGGAACACCCTAACACGATTTTCGCTGAGTTTAATCCCTGTTAATTCCTCTATTTTACCCATGGCTTCTTTAGCGCTGGCAGGCGGATGTTCTCGAAAATATGCTTCAAGAGATCCTTTGTATGACTCTAGTGTGCTTTTGGGTTGGTAGAATTTTATTTTTCTTAACTCTTCAATCCCTCCTTGCAAATATTCCTTAATATAATTTCGCAATGTATTTGGAGATATTTTTGCTAATTGGTATATCTCTTTATGTTTTAGCCCCTGACTTTTCAGCCAAAGAGCTTCCATTTTGCGTCGCACATGCGGATGCGGGTGGTTGAATCGGTCATGCTCAAAAATTTGTATGTCCTCCTTGGTAAATTCTACTTCGATCATTTTTGATTAGGTTAATTTTGTTTTAAACATAATTATAAATTAACATTTATTTAAAAAACGCAATTTATGTGGTTGGGCAGTATA
>JAGWDQ010000048.1 GCA_018260615.1 Candidatus Altarchaeum sp. | reverse complement strand
AACATCAAATCCATGTCTTTTATTATCTGGCACTATCTGTTTTAATTCATTGGATTCATACCTCCTTATTTTCTTATCTTCCTCGTCTACATATTTATCATTCGGGCAGTACAGAATTGTCTCATTTACCGTGAATTCTCCAAATTCTGTTGTTTTCACTTTTCGTTTTTCAGTTTTGAGAACATGATTTTTTTGACCACAAATATCGCACGATTCACTTTCAGGATGAAACTCTATTTGTGGCGTCCCCATATTTTTTCTAAAATTAAGATTGTCTTTGAGTGCAGATTCCAGAATCGATATCTCCCGGAGCACCTCTATCAGATCTTTTTTTTTAAAAGATTATATCTGCGGAAAATCTCTCCTACAATCTCCTTTTTAGTTCTAATATTTTTCTTTTTAAGAATCTCTGTAATTTCTTCGGTTGTTGCTTTTCGGTTATTTATGAACTCAATTAATATATTGATTATCAGTTTTTCATCTATTGTCTGGATACTCAAATACTCATCAAGTTCGGGGATTTCCTTTGTCATAATGTGCTGTTCTCTTTTCTCCGCTTGAATATTCTGTTTTTTCTTGTCTGTTGAAAAATAGATATAGAAGTCGCCGTATTTCCTTCTTGCGATTATACCTTCTCTTACAAATTTCAGAACATGGCTATCACAATTTACATTTATTATTTTGTTTAATTCTTCTACAGTATAGCCCATTTCACTACTTTCTATCATTTTCTTCATAATCTCTCTCAATCTACCAAATTTATTAAAACACACATTGCCATATTTCCAAAAACCATCTTCGTCAAAAGTAGTAATTTCGGGTACGGTGTAATACCTCCCGTTCATGTTATAGCTGGTACAATATCCATGTTCCTTAAGTCTTCTTAAAATCGTTTTTCCTGAACACTGTGCTTTCACAGATAATGTATCGAGGGTCATCAATTTTTGCTCCCTGAACATCTCAATAATATCCTCAATTTTAATTACTTTTGGCCTCATTTTTACAAAAAGGTTGAATTGTTAGTGTATTTATTAGATTTATGTCTTTATATAAATTAATTTATACTAAGACAAAATAAATTAAGAAAAATACAAGCATAGGGAAAAAGTGTTACTCAAGAAAATATTAAAAATAT
>JAGWDQ010000047.1 GCA_018260615.1 Candidatus Altarchaeum sp. | reverse complement strand
TAGTAAAAAATAGGGTGTAATTATAATACTTAAACACTTTGCGAAAATCGGTGTTTAATTTTTTTCTTATATTCACACTCCCCATTTCCAGAGTACACTGATACCATGAAATTCACAGATGCTGCACCAATATTCTCTACAATCTCTCTAACATCATAATCTTTACCTTTATATCTCATCTTGTTGATCTTAATTAAGTCTGGTACTTTTATTGCATTTATCCGGATTAATTGAATTAATTTCTTGATAAAAGCGATTTCATCATCACTGAACGTTCTAACATTTTGCTTTGTTTTGCATTTTACATTACAAAGGAAAAATGTGATGTTTGCAAGTTTCATTAGTCCTAAACAGAATCGTGTAGATGAGCTGCTATCAGTTGAAACCCCAAATCTCTTTTTTGACTCCAAACTCAATTCAGTAAGCATATCTACCGTTGTGAATCCATCATACTTATTGCCAGGTATCAGTTTTATCCCGGTGATTAGTTTCTTTACAGGGTCCCTGGCGATTACCAGGAACATACCATTTTCCATGTAATGTGGGCAAAAACAGGCTTCAATTAAACCTGTCGGCCCATATACCAAAGTTGAGTCAGAGAGGTGAATTTCAGAGTCTTCAATGCCTGCTGATATAAGAACGAATTTGTTAATTTTTCTAATCAGCGATAGTGACAGTTTGCTAAAATCTCTATAAGTATTAGAGTTATAGATGTTGTCAATAACATTCCATGGTGAAATGCTCTTAACCTTTGTAACTCCAAAAATGATATACCTGATTTGTTCAATATCAGCACCAATATCTCTTTTGGATGCGAATATTTCTTTTACAGCGTTGTAAACCATAGATTCAATAAATAAATTGTCAGGTGTTTTCTGAAACTCTGACCAAACTTTCTGTTCATGTTTGGTCAGATGGATTATCTTATCGACTTTCTCGCCATATAAAGACTTTAGATCTGGCTTCGGATTTAAAATCAGATCTAATTCTTCAGCAGAAACTTCCATGTCGCTTTCAGTGTCTAATAAACAAATATCCGGTAATGTAGCTTGCC
Organism: Candidatus Altarchaeum sp.; assembly: GCA_018260615.1. Taxonomy (GTDB): domain Archaea; phylum Altiarchaeota; class Altiarchaeia; order Altiarchaeales; family Altiarchaeaceae; genus Altiarchaeum. The sequence goes on along the minus strand of JAGWDQ010000047.1, from coordinate 108 downwards.
ACATAAATGAGGGTTGGATTTTATTCTGATAAAGCCATGTGCTTATGAGTTCAATACACTGGATCTTAGCGAATGCCGGCGAAATATCTGAGACTATTTTATTTATCC
>JAGWDQ010000046.1 GCA_018260615.1 Candidatus Altarchaeum sp. | reverse complement strand
ATAAAAATTTTATTCGGTTTTTAGGAACATCAGGCGGAAGATTTGTAATGGCATCTCAATTGAGAAGTTCGGCGGGAACATTCATACATATTAAGGGAAAAAACATAATGCTTGATCCCGGTCCCGGAACGCTTGTCCGGTGTGTTAATGCAACTCCTCCCGTTGATTTAAGCAAAATAGATGCAGTCATTCTGTCTCACAGTCATATTGACCATTCAAATGACCTTAATGTTATAATTGATGTGATAACGAAGGGCGGATGGAGTAAAAGAAAACCCGTGCTGTTTGCACCGAAAGAAAGTATAGACGGAGAAGATAAGGTGCTGTTTAACTATTTGCGAAATTTTGTCAATATTGAAATACTGGAGCCATCGGCTAATTATGCAATCGGAAATTTAAAATTTAGAACTTCAATTGCACATAAACACGGCGTTGAGACATACGGAATAATTTTTGATTTTAATGTTAAGATTTCATTTATGGTTGATACGAAATTTTTTCCGGAACTGATAAAGAGTTATGCCGGTTCGGAAATTTTGATAATAAATTTGGTTATGTATAAGGGCAAGGAAAATATATCGCATTTATGTGTTGATGATGCGGCAAAAATTTTATCTGAAATAAAACCGGAAAAATGTATTCTTACGCATTTTGGAAGAACTATGCTTAAAGCAGACCCGAACAAAGTGGCAGAAAAACTGAGCGAAGAAACAGGAGTTGAGGTTATTGCTGCCGAAGACGGAATGATTTTAAATTTGGATAAATTTGATGCCGGGGACAAAGATAGGCAGATGAAGTTTAATTTTTGATAATGAAATTTAACAATTTTATTTAAATTTATTTATTAGAGTTGTTGCGAAATAGTTTATATGGGCTATTTTATACCATACTAAAAATACTCGGAGTATTTTTAATATTCTAAAAACCTACGAGGTTTTTACAATAACAAAAATCTATAAGATTTTTGAGATACTCAAAAATGCTTGAAGCATTTTTGATATAACAATAGATTAACCCTCTTAAAATTTATTTTTTTATCACCTCGCTGTTGCTCGGAGATTTTAAATAAATTTAAAATGATGGAAAAAATTCATAATTGTTGTAAATATATTGTCACCTCACTCTGTTCTGAGATTTTAAATAAATTTAAAATAACAATAGATTGAAAATTATTTCGCAACTGGTCTA
>JAGWDQ010000045.1 GCA_018260615.1 Candidatus Altarchaeum sp. | reverse complement strand
TAGATATGCACAAAGGTGAAGGAAAAGTGTGCAGGGATGTGTTTCCAAATGTACCAGTTATAGAATGCAACTACCATTTTTTAGAGGGAGTAGGCAATTATATTCTTTCTGCCGAGTATAGCGAGATAAGAAATGCACTTACAAGTGGAATGAAAATTCAATCAACTCTAACCAGGATCCTAAAAGAGCTTCATCGTAAGGTTATCACAAACGAATATGATATTGATCAAATATTCTGTGCATTTAAGAAAAAAGAGTTTCCAGAATACATAAACCCTGATGAGTTCAATATTTCAGTAAGTTATCTGATTGTTTCATGGATACTAAGTTACAGGAAAGATTCTAATGGAGATAGATTCCCCTTCTCCCTTCCATATCTTGATTTTTATCAACGTTGTAAGGAAATGTATCAAATAATAAAGAAGTATGTTCTATTTTGCAAAAATAGGAATCATAATCGCGAGCATCTTGAGAGAGTGGAAAAAACAATTGAAAAACTATTTTCAAAAAATAAATATGCAAATAGAGCAAGGAAATCAGCAATGAATCTGAATATCATCAATCTTCGGTTTGATGAACTGAGAAGAATATTAAGAATGCATGATGTAGGGGACATACCACGAGACAAACTAACAATCAAATCTGATGAGGAAATTGGAGAAATAAAAAAAAGTATTATGGAATTCAAAACTAAACTTAAGGAGAAAGTTAAATTTGGCAAATCATGCGATGCAAATGCGTGCAGAATTATTTTAGAATGCCTTAATCGACATGAAGATAAATTGTTTCTTTCAAGCATAACAGTAACTGTGGATGAAATTGAAAAGATTATTCGGTTTCCTAGAACAAATGGCGATGAAGAGAAAGGTTTTGGAATAATAAAATCAGATGCAATAAAAAGAACCGGCAAGAAAGATGTCGGGTATATATTAAATCTATATGGTACACACATCGCACTGGCACAAAACTTAAAAAATGAGAGGTATATAAAGAATATATATGGTTCTATAGAAAATATGCATAATGTTTTTAGTGAGGTGACAAATGAAGAATTTGAAAAATGGAAGAAAAAATTTTATGAAAACAAAATGGGTTATGGTCCAGCTAAAAAGATGGACTGGAAAGACTTTAGTTATATAAAAGAAGGGGTTGAAGCGTTCATGCGAGAATCCAACGGAGTTCTGACGCTATAG
>JAGWDQ010000044.1 GCA_018260615.1 Candidatus Altarchaeum sp. | reverse complement strand
ATTCCAACCAACATTACCAATATTCCTGTTTTAAAATCCATCGTACAATTTTAACTTTTTATATTTTTATTTGGCTTTCCAACGCCCATTTCAGGGTATTATCTCATTTCGACCATGCTTTGTTTTTGATATATGATGCATGGCAGATCGATTTAAAGTGATTTTGTTGAATTATGTGGATTATGTTTGTATTGTGTTATGTTTGTATTGTGTTATGTTTGTATTGTGTTATGTTTGTATTGTATTATTGTTTTATGGCTGTTAAAGTGAGTTTAAGCAAATATGTGTCTTTTGGGTTTCTTTTGTTTAAAAATTCTGGCTCATCTGGTTTGTAATTATTTTCCAGTAATATGTTGGCAAATGACATTGTTTTTGGATTTAACCATAAATCACCACTTTCAAGTACAATTGTTTTTGGATTTTTCTCAATTAATGATTTGAATTGCCTTAAATTATATTTTGATGTTATCATAATTTTTAAATAATAAATTTCACCATTTGATGAATATTTTCGAGTTATCATTTAAATTTTAAAATTAAATTTTAAAAACTTATTATTTAAAAACTGATTAATAATTATTGCATTGGAGATTAAGAAGGGGGGTGAGACATTCTCTTTTTAGGAGACATTCTCTTTTTATGGGAATTTCTCTTTTTAGGAGACATTCTCATGAAATGAGACGGTGCAAAATTACTGGATAATCATACTATCCCATTATGCTATTCAACTATAATTTATCTGTCCAACCATAATTTATAATATTTTAAGTTCAATTTTGAAAAATGAACCATGATAATGTTAAGATTAACGATGAAAAGGAATTTAGCAATATTCTTAGTGTTTTTTGTTCTGGTGCTGCGGTAAAAATAATTTTCATGGCAGAATGCGGAACAACTAAAAAAGAAATAAAAAGAGAAACAGAATATAACGAAAGTGCAGTATACAGATTGCTTGATCGCCTGGGAGATTTAAATCTTATAAAGTATGATTCTGAAAAACAAATAGTCCTTACTTCTCTCGGAAAGTTTTAAAAAGCAATTGATAGCAATTACAAATATTGGATTGATAGGCAATATGCTTAATAAACATTACTGGCAAACTCATTTGATTAATTTTCCGGAGCAATTTTTGCCTCATATTTATGTATTTCATGATGCAGAATTTATTGAAAATGCAAAAATTAATGATGATAGTGTGGTTTTAAAAAAGACATTAGATATGGCATTAAACGGAAAATATTTTTACGGAATTATTTCTGGAATTACAGAAAATTATGTAAAGCTCGCTGAAAGAATTGCGAAGGAAGGAAAAGAGGTTAAAATTATTGCAAGTAATACAGTTAAGAAAATTATAGCAGAAGATAAATTTCTCTATGATAAAGTAAGTGAATTGAAAAAATATAAAAATGCAGAGTTAGTTTTTAGTGATAAACTTGATAAATTCACATTACTTTTTACAGATAAAGAAGTGATGTTATTTTTATTTAAAAAGGATGGAAAGATAGAATGGAATGAATGCCTGTATTCTAAAAATATTCAGACATTAAATTTTTCAAAAGAAATTTTTGAATTTTATGAAGGAAAGGCGATTGAAATTTAAATTTTTTACCGCTTCAAATTTTCCGAATGTTAAATTTATCCCAATTTCCTCTCTAAAATTTCCATCACTTTTTTATTATCCGCCTTTCCCTTTGTGTTTCTCATAATCTGCCCGACTAAGAAATTCACAGATGATTTATTTCCTGCTTTATAATCCTGCACTGCCTTTTGATTTTTTGCGAGCACATCATTAATAATACCTTCTAACACATCATCATTACTTTCAATCCTTAAATTTTCCTTTTCAACGATGTCGCAGGGTAATTCTCCGCTGTCAATAACCCTTTCCAGAATTTTCTTTCCCGTATTTTCAGTAATGCTATTATTTGCCAGCAGCACAAACAAATCGCTTAAAATTTTTTTGTTTAATTTATTTTTTTCGTCGTTCCATTCCATATCTCTGTAATTTAACTGCCTGAGTACTTCTCCGCATATCCATGACGATGAAATTTCAGCCATAAATTTGTCATGCGAGACAATTTCTTCAAAAATGTCTGCAATTTCTTTGTTTCTGACGAGAATGTCTGCGTAATCATCTCTTATACCATATTCAGAAATCAGTCGCTTCGTTCTGCTCCGGGGTGTTTCCGGAAGGACTATTTTTTCTGAAATTTCCTTTAAATAAATCGGTGGAATATCAGGGTCAGGAAGATATCTGTAATCATCGGCTGTCTCTTTTGTTCTCATTGGAACAGTTACCATCTGGTTTTCGTCATAACCGCGGGTTTCCATCTTTGCTTCGCCGCCGACACTTTTTAAATTTTTCTGTCTTAAAATTTCATATTTCAGGGCTTTGACCATACCTTTTATAGAATTTACATTCTTGATTTCCACCCTTGCACCGCCCTCTATTGAGACATTGACATCAGCTCGCATCACACCTCCTACCTCCACAGTCCTGTTTGTATATTTTACTAAATTTATCAGTTCCTTTAAAAAATTTCTCGCTTCTTCGGGAGAGTGCATATCAGGAGCACTAACTATTTCCGCAAGCACTGTTCCGGACCTGTTGTAATCAACCCGTTTGTAATTTAAATCGTATTTTCCCGGATCTTCTTCAATGTGTACTTCCCAAATCCCGATATTGTTTAAATTTCCGTCAACGCCGAGCGGTTCAGATGTTCTCTGGTAACCACTTGGAAGATCCGGATAATTGTAGTGTTTTCTCTTTACAAATATTTTTTCATTTATTTTACAGTTAAGAAGTTTTGCAAGCATAACAACGGATTCCAATCCTTCCGAATTTATAGGATACGGTTTAATCCCGGGCATTCCCGTGCAAACCGGACATACACTTACATTTGGTTCTGAAATTTCATAGTAATTTGTCGGACAATCGCAGAATAATTTTTGTTTTGTTTTTATCGGAATGTGAATTTCAAGCCCGATTTTGACATTATGAGATTCCAATTCCGTATTTGCTCCATTTGTTGCTTGCTGAAATGTTTGCGTTTGAACCATTTTAAAATTTGTTAAAATTTTTATGTCTTTCTAATACTCAATATTTATTATTGCAAATATATTTTTTATTTCTTTTTTTATTATAAAGTAATAAAATATTATAAAGGATATGAAAAGGGATAATACTATCCATAAAAACAAGAATGAATCATTTGGGATAGAAATTTGAAAAGGGTTTTTCAATAAATTATCAATAAAGTTAATGATATATTTTACTCCTCCATTTAAGTTAAATGCAACAACAAATGAAAGAGCAAATGCCTGATAAGCAAATTTTATACTGTTCTGGGCATCATATAATTTGGATATCCATGAGTTCAACATATCACTTTCATGTGTTTTTGATATTTCATGATTTAAATATCTCTCAAATATAGTTTCTAAATACACCTGTGTCCATAGAACACCTTTAGAATTTGATATTAATTTAAATATCTTTCCGTGCATCTTTGCAGCATAGAATAAAACCAATAAGGTTTTTAAATTCTTTTTGCTTATTAATTCTTTTAATATGTCTTCCTTATGTGTGTATATCTTTGCAACGTGATTATCAAGAACCATCCACCTCATTTTTATGTATTTCTCATACATACGATTATGTATTTTTCTTTCTTTTTCAGAATTTTCCTCTATTTCCATATCACTTTCAACAGACATAGAAATTCCCTCTTCCAAATTTGAAAATAGATGGTTATGAATAAATGTTTTAAACTGTGAATATGTTCCGGTAAATTTGTCATAGATCATTCGTTTATGTTTTGTCCACTCTTTGTTGTTATCCGCTTCAACCCACATTTTCATCATTCCATCCTTATCTATTTTTATGTACCACTTCATTTGACATATTTCATCAACAGCTTTTTTAAGTGCATCATTCGGCAATTTATTATTATTGCCAAGTATAGAATCTTTATATTTTGATTTTCCTTCATTAGTATAGTTCATTTCATACTTTTCATCGCCACAAGGTATAAGATTAAAAAAGTTTTGAATAGATGAATCTATGTATCTTTTATTTTTTAGAGAAAAATCATTATTTCCAATTATTGGTAAAATATTGTAATAATATAAAAACATTTTACATTTATTTCTTTGCGGCTTAAATCTTTTCAAAAAGAATGTTATTAAGTTTTTCCTCAGGTTCTAAAGACACATACTCTCCGTTTTCTTTCAATTTGGTAATGATTTCGTAAGCGTGCATATTCAGGTATTCATCGATCACTTTTCTAATATCCTCTTTAACATCATCAGGCGTATTTTTTTCAATAATCCATTTATACTCCATCTCTCCAAAATCAGTTAAACTATAGTAATGTGTAAATTCTCCAAGATTCCTTTTGTTACTTCCACTGACAAATCCGGCATTTGCCAAAACTTCAATATCTTCCATTAATTCCGGAGAATAAGGTCCTGTTATTGTATCATAAAACTTATAATTTAGAATTTCTTTATTTGTACTCTTAAGTTTTTCCTGTATTATAAAAACAAGGGTATTCAACTTACGTTTACTTTTTATACCTCCGGCAAGGAACACAGAAGTCAGCAACACATCTGATCTATCCGCATTTACATTTTCAGATAAAGTCATCTTTATTTTATTGAAACATTATTATTGAAACATTAAAATAATTTATATTACAAAAGTTTCCCATTTGGAATTACAACACCTACGAATATCGTTTTATCACAAAACAATATGGCTTGTAACGGGGAAAATTATATCAAAAGTTTAAAATGATGCAAAAATTTGCCAAAATATGGGATTTTTTGCAGATTTATTACCAAACATAATCTGATTTTTGGAGGTAAATTGATGTAATTTAGTAACTGTCCCATTTCAACACATTTGTTTTCTGAAATGGGAAACTTTTGTAAATAATTAAATATTAAAATTTATTAAATTTCAAATTAAATTTTAACATTATTTTTTATAAATATATAAATGAATGTCCGCGTAACATAGTTAGTGTTTTACAGGTATAATACCGGTCAATAGATTCTTTTAATTTCCTATTATTTCCCTTTACTCTTTCACATTACTCTTCAATGCAGATGCATATCTGCCTGCTTTTGCGAGCAAATCATTTACCGTTTCTTTTGTAGGAATTCCTCTTTCTATTGCCAAATTTTTTGTATTGAAGAAGGCATTTACAATTAAGTTATTTACAGTATATTTGTTGCATATTCCCTTTGCGATTGCCAGACCCATTGCCGTTTGATGTGCAGATACAATTTTATTTTTGTATGCATCCATATCAATGTTTAAAATTTCCGGCGAAAATATTGTTCCGTTCTGATATCCTGCCTTTATTCTTAACCACAACTCTATCGGCGTTATTCCGAGTTTCCCAAGTATTTGTGAAACTGCAGCGGGAACTCTGTCTCCTTTCTTTACTATCACACCGTCTTCTCCGATTTCAACCTTTCCTTTTTTTATTGCCGCTTTTATCCCGTATTTCTGCATTTCTGCAACCATTGGCCCCGGAGAAAATGGTGTCGGACCTGCTTTTATGACAAGGTCTTCACCTGCTACGGAATTTGGTTTCGGAGGAGCGCATGTCTTAATTTGTGCTATTTTTTTATATATCTTAAAAGGATTTTCATCTGAAAAGATTAAAGCGGTATTTCCGATAAGATAATTTATCATTTGCGGGTTATTTGCATTTTCAAATGCTCTTTTTGCCAGCGTGTTTTTTACAACATAAATTTCTCCGAATTCCTTTGTTGCTTTCCTGATGTTATGAAAATTTGCCGAAGGTAAACCCAGAAAGTCGCCAAGTATAATTGTTTTGGAAGTCCTTATTTTTGTTGTTAAATTTTCAACAACTTTTATTTTTGCCTGTTTGACCATTTTAAAATTTATTTATTACTTTTTACTATTTTTTTATTGTATTCTTACGGGCTGTCCCATTGTTGTTTTAAGGTAAATTGCGGCAATTTTTTTCTTATCTGCTTTCTCGGCAATTCCTTCGAGCAGGGCATTATAATTTGCCATTAAATCATCTGCGGGCATTTTTTCATTTCCTATTTTTGCATAAACAACAGTGTTTTTCTTTGAAGTAATTTTAATGCTCTTCTTTAGTCGTTCAAATATAGGTGCAATCGGCGCATTCGGCGGAAGGATTTGCGGAATCTTTCCTCTTGGCCCCAATATTGTTCCCCATGTTTTTCCGATTAATCCCATTAAATCCTGCTGAGATATAAAAAACGCACATTCATTTGCAATTTTTCTTATTTTTCTTTTTGAATTCTTTAAGCTGTTAATGTCATCCTTTCCAAAGACCCTGCCGGTAATTTTTTTGGCCTCAACAAGTTTATCTCCTTCTGCAAATATTCCTACCACCTGCTCTCTTCCGGGACCTTTCGGAAGTGCTACTGTCAAATCAATTTTATTCTCGGGTTTTTTAAAGTCAATATCCTTAAATTTTAAGGCAACATCTACACTTTGAACGAATTTTCTCTTCGGTGACTTTTCAAGCATCTCTTTAAATTTTTCCGCAACATTTACTGTCTTTTTTTCTGTCTTTTTTTCTTTTCCAACCATCTTAATAAATTTATTAATAAACTTTTATAATAATTAGGAGTGAAAATTAAAAACTTAATATTATTTTATTAAATTTATTTTGTTAAATTTTGTTAATATATATTGAAATTCCAATTATAAAAACACAAAAAATAAATTTTAGAATGAACAAAGAAAGGTTCATAGTGCTTATATCAATAATTACAATTGTAATTGCAATAAGCGGATGTATTGAAAATACAAATACGGTGCATAATATAAGCGATAACCCGGGTGATAATGGTCTAAATAATGCAACCTGCAATACAAATATAAATAATTCGGCTCATCTAAATAGTACGAATAATTCGGATAATAACATGCTCAACAATTCTGATAACCATAGAAATATTGCCACAAATCAAAATATCACATATGATGCCACAACAGGAGAAAATACGAATAATGTTATTGTCATTATTACCGTAAGTAATGATACATTGTTAAAAATTTCAGTCAAAAATATTGAAATTTACAGCAAAATTTACGGGTGGAAAACGCTCGATAAACCCCTTAACCAAACAGATAACCAAAGCGTGTATTCGGGAAATTTACCTGCCGGAAAATACGCTCAAATCAGAATTAATGCAAGTAAAATATCAGCGAAAATAAAAATTTCTAATCTTACTCCTCTTGGAAACGCCTCTTTCGAAATCCCTTTAAATTTTTCCATCAATGAAACAAGCAAAATTTTTGTAAATTTTAACTTCTCTTCAAATTTAGAGTATAGGGAGGAAAATGAAAAAATTTCGGCAATAGATATACTGATGAGGATGGAGATGTTTGAAGGGAAAAATTTAGTTGTGAGGGAACATTTTGCACTTACAATATCCTTGCCAGATGAAACAGATGAGACAAATCAGACAGGTTGTAGAGAGGTATGTAGTATTGTGTGCAAAAATAAGAGTAAAGATAATGAAACAAATAAGACAAAATGCGAACTTTGGACAGAGAGATGTAAAAAGGTGTGCAATGGAAGTATTGTGGAAAATGAAACAAATCAAACACAGTTGAGGTGTATGGAGAGATGTAATGAGATTTGCAAAAAAGAGAATATTGAGAGAATATGCTATGCCGCTATTGAAGAAGAATGTGCGAGCGGATGCGAACAAAATTTATATTCTGCGGACTTAACTCAAAGATGCCAAAATGAAATAAATGAAAGATGCAGAATAAAATGTGAGTCGGGAGACATGGATGCACAGAATTGGACACAATGCAATTTCAGGTGTAAAATGAATTCCCTGCAGCCGTGTGTGGAAAAATATGTCGCCGGTGAAAGGAATATTTGCATATCCCAATGCAAAGCAAATGCATCTTCGCAATGTCAGGCAGATACAAATTTCGGATGCTATGAGGAGTGTTTAAAAAAATGTGATGAATAAAATTTAATATTTATAATAAAAAATTTAATTATATAGTTGTTTAATTAATAATTAATAATATAAAAAATTTATATAAACCAACATAAACTAAATTTAAAATGAGTGTGCATCTAAGCGGAAAGGATAAAATTATGGTTGTATTGATAGCACTTGTACTGATTGGATTTATGGCAATGATTGCAATTTTTGCGTCGTGTAATTTCTTTGAACATTTTAGAATAGATCAATGTGCTCCCGGATGTTTATTTAAGAACTTCGAAGCCTGCTAAAAAATAACTAAAGATATGTAATTTAAAATTTAAATATTAAATAAATTTAAAATGCCTGAAATATTTAGTCCGATGGATATAAAAATTGCCCTGGTCTTTGCTGCAATTACCCTGACTTTCATAATTATCGGAGCAATTATCTGGGGAATGGGTCCGCCACATGTTGCAGGACATTGAAGATATAAAAGACAAATAAACAAAAAAGGAAGAATAATGGTTTGTCTAACTTCATCGCCGGAGAATAAAAACCATAATATTTATCTTTGGATGAGAGTAACATGAAAGTTTTTCTAAAAATTTATGAGTAAATTTATTTTATTCTTTTAACTATCCCGAAAATTAATGCGAGAACGGGTAAAATTTCCAGCCTTCCTGCATACATTAAAAATACAAGCGTAACCTTTCCGATTATACTCATATCAAACCACGCAGTTCCGCTTAATGTATTTATTCCATTATCACTTATTGCAGTTGCACACACAAACAATGCATCCATAGTCGGGTATCCCAAATAAAGAAAAATTATAACTCCCAGACCATAAATTATAAAAAACAGAAAAACAAGAAATGTTATGTAAGAAATTTCCTCATCCGTTAGTGAAATACCTCCGAATTTTACCTTAACAACCGCACTTTCCGGAAGCAGCACTTTTTTTATTCTCATCCACGCATTTTCCGCAAGAATTAAAATTTTAAGGACTTTTAAGCCCCCTGCGGTTGATATGCTGCATCCTCCGATGAACATCAGTATAATCAGGATAAATTTACTTGCATCATCAAAATTTCCGATGTCCGCATTACTGAATCCGGTTGTTGTTACAGCAGAAACCACATTGAATGTTGATTGTTTTACTGCATCATCCACCGCATAGTGTTGCAAAAAGAACAAATTTGCACAAATAACGACGCTTCCGACAACGATAAGTGATAAAAAAAATTTTAACTCCAGATTTCTTAAAACAACTGAAAATTTCCTGTCCAAAATGTTGAAGTGTATAAAGAATGATATTGCCCCGAGTATCATAAAGAGCATCAAAACCAACTGCACTGGAACATTATCATAATAAAATCCGATACTTGCATCATGGGTTGAAAATCCCTGCGTTCCGATTGCGGTCATAATATGGGCAACGGAGTCAAGAAAATTTACGCCCAATAACAGCAAAGCAATAACTCCTATTATCGTAAATAGAATATAAATTTTCCATATTTCTTTTACTGTCCCCTTCATTGTTGTTTTTATTCTTCCGGTTCTCGCTTCGGAGGAATATAATTTTGCTACCGCCGGAGACGGGCGTAATATCAAAAGAAAAAGCATAATAATTCCGACACCTCCGATCCATGCGAGCCCGCTTCTGAAAAACAGAAATGTTGAAGAATGTGTATCTAAATTTTGAATCATGGTTAATCCTGCTCCGGTAAAAGCAGACATCGCTTCAAAATATGCATCAACAAATTTAACTATCGGGTCAACAGAAGTTGAAGCAATATAAAACGGAATTGAACAAAATAAAGGAATGAGCAGCCACGCGATTGCTGAAAGCACAAGAGCGTGCCGTGTTTCCATACGACCCTCAATACCGAATCTGTAAAAAAATGTCGCAGATACTGCCATCAGTCCGCCCGGCAAAATGTATGCAATGTTTTCATAATGTTTGTAATCTGAAATAAGGGAAAAGAATCCCAAAATGAATACACTCATTCCTATAATTCCCAGTGCCTCTCCTAAAAATTTAGATACAATTTTAAAGTCATGCTTGTCAATGTAACGCATTTGTAAAAAATTTAAAATTTGAAAGTTTGATAAAAATTTGATTTTAAAGCAAAAATTTTTCAACGGTTTACTTTTTTCTTTTTCCCCCGTGCTTTTTTCATCGTACGGGAAAGTTCGTTTTATGAGCCTCACACGGAGACACAGAGACACAAAGGAGTTATATTCTGTAACCTTGTGACTTTGTGGCTTTGTGTGAGTATTCTTCTGATTTTTTCAAAACCGCAGAGGTTTTGAAAAGACACGAGCGAAGTGAGCGTATTTCTTTTCCTAAAAGAAAAAGGCGGATTTCTACTTCAGGACAGCAATTTTTGCGAGCAATGCTGCAACCTGTATTCTTTCATTTGCCCCTTCAACCAGCCGGAAATTACATTCTCCGATGGCATCAACAACCTTCATCTTCATTTTATCATCTATTCCTTCAACATAAAAAATTTCCCTGTTCATCTGAATTAGCACATCCTCTCCGGCAATCCCGTAATTAAGCATAATATTGTCAAGCATATTTCGTGCATCCAAAAATTTCCCGTCAATTGCTAATTTTAAAATATTTCTTATAATATCTGGCTTTGCATAAGATGCGATATTAAATACATTTTCTTCGTTGACTTCTCCGCACACAGACGCCGACTGGAGAATGTTTATTGATTTTCGTACATCGCCTTCACTTATTTCGGTAATTGCATTAATTCCGTCATCGGTAAATTTCACCTGTTCTGTATTTAAAATTTTTTTGAGATGTTCGTTGATTGCTGTCCGCTGGATTTTACGGAATCTGAAAACAGCGCATCTGCTTTGAATCGGATCTATGAGTTTTGAAGAATAATTGCATGAGAGTATGAATCTGCATGTTTTTGTGTATTGTTCCATTGTTCTTCGGAGGGCCTGCTGGGCATCGTTGGTCAGGGCGTCTGCTTCGTCGAGAAATATGAGTTTGAAGTCCATAATTATTGGCATTGTTCTTGCAAATTCCTTTATTTTTCCTCTGACGACGTCTATTCCTCGCTCATCGCTTGCGTTTAATTCCAGAAATCCCTCTCTGAAATTTTCCCCGAAGAATTCTCTTGCTAAACATAATGCGGTTGTTGTCTTTCCTGTTCCTGCAGGACCTGCAAAAAGTAAATGCGGTAAATTTTTGTCTTTAACATACGCAGTCATTCTTTCGGTGATTTTTTCCTGTCCTACTACATCCTTTAAAAATTTCGGCCTGTATTTTTCTGTCCACGGAAGTTCCATTTTATTTTAAATTTATTGTCTGATTAATTATGAATTAATTAGGATTGTAAAATTTTAAATAAAATTTCAAAACACTTTCAGAACATTGTAAAATGTATCTCTTTGTGCGGGAATTCTTCCAACTTGCTGAATTAAATTTATCATTTCTTCTTTTGTCTTTCCGCTAAATTTTATTCCCGCCTCTTTTACGACATTTTCTTCTATTATCGTTCCGCTGAAATCATTTGCTCCGTAAAATAAAGCAATCTGTGCGAGCTTTTCGCCTTCTGTCAGCCAGGATGCCTGAATGTTCCTTAAAAATTTATTGAATATTATCCTCGCCAATGCAATTATTTCAAGGTAATCAATTCCCCCAGCCGGAAATTTATAAAATTTATTTTGCCCCAAAGCAGTATTTTCGGGCTGAAAACTCCACGGAATAAATGCAGTAAATCCATTCGTTTCATACTGAATGTCCCTTAAAAATAACAAATGCCTTAGACGGTCTTCTTTACTTTCGCCAAATCCATAAACCATAGTTGCAGATGTTTTAATTCCGGTTTTATGTGCCTTCATAATAACATCTTTCCATTCTTCGGCGGAAATTTTATCCGGCGAAATTTCTTTCCTTATTTGAGTAACTAAAATTTCAGCACCTCCGCCTCCGAAACTCTGCAATCCGCACTCTTTGAATCTTTCCAGCACCTCATCAACAGATAAATTGTTGTTTTTTGCGATAAAGTAAATTTCAGCAGCAGAAAAAAAGTGTCTCTGAACATCGGGAAATTTTTGTTTAACTGCTTTAATAATGGTTTCGTAATAACTTAATGAAATATCTTTATTTAATCCGCCCTGAAGCAAAACCTGTGTCGCTCCCAAATTTCCTGCTTTTTCAGTTTTTTGCAGAATTTCGTCAATGGTTAATACATAAGCGTCGCCTGCGGATTTGTTTCGGTAAAATGCACAAAATTTACATTTGCCTGAACAAATATTTGTGTAGTTTATAGTTGTGTCGCAGACAAAGGTTACGGTATTGCCACAAAATTTATTCCTTATTTCATCTGCAATTAAGCCAAGCGTGTTTAAGTCAAAATTTAGCAAGTCCTTTGCTTCTTCAAAGGAAAATTTATGGCCGTTAATGCATTGATTTATTATCTCTTCAACTGATTTTTTAGTATCCATCATAATTATCCCTACATTTATCTACTTTTATTAATATATCTTTTAAAAATAGTATTTACTATGTCATCAAAACACTAAAAAATATGTTTGAATATCAATTTTCAGGTTTCCATTCAACAACATATTTGAATCCAGGAGTTGTTCTTCCTATGCTTACCTTGTATGTCTCGTAAAAAAGTGATGTTTCCTTTTCAAATTTATAACTGTGTTTTATTTTATCTCCATCTTGTGTTGTTATTATTAGCTCAGGCGATCCTTTTAGTTTATAATCATGGTCAAATTGAATGACAAACACAAGCTTATCAACTTCACTTATTACTTCCGTCCAGTCCGAAAGTTTATTTGTCTTCCCCATATAAAGCTGTCCATTCTTAAGTTGATATTTGTTCAGGGGAAACATGTCTTTACAGGAGAATCCGTATGAATATTCTATTGTACTTCCGATTGGAAATTTTCCGAAATTAAGAGAAAAATTAAATCCCTCTGCATCAGGAATATCCAAAGATTTCCATTCACCCCCGTATAAAACCCTTTTGGGATTTAAAACAAGGTCCCTAGGTTCAAATATCTTCCAAAACAAAGATTGATCTTTCACATATCTGTCGGAGATTTTTGTAGTTTTGATATCTTTAAAAGGTTTTAAAACAGTAGTTTTTGGCGTACAACCACTTAGTCCTATCGCATGAACGACCCTGGTAAAATCTTCAGAAAGTACTTCCAGCATACATCTTCTATCATAAATTCCCCTACCTTCGGAGTATATTGTAATCCTGTTTATTACTTCTCTGAATTTGTAAGGAAAACGAAGATTATTTTCCGGAGATGGCTTATTTATCTCTTCAATAATTTTAATAACTTTTGGAATATATTCAAAAATATCATTACTATCAAAATAAATATATTCTCTTGCATTACCTACCATCCCCATATTTTTTTCATTTATACCTTTTTCAACCAAAAGGATAATTGGCTTGCTAAAATTCATTGCTGTTACTGCTTCGTTTAGAACCCATGCTGATGTGCTCCATTCGCTGTCTTTTCTTTTTGTTACAATACCTATAAACACATCCTGCTCTTTTATCATACCTTCAACCTTCTTGGAAATAGATTTATTCGAACTTGGTTCTTCACCAGTAACGATGTCAAAATAACAACTAAAAATATCTTTAAATCCATTTACAATTTTTTTCACAGATTCATCATCTTCAAAACTGTGTGCTATAAATGCTGTTTTTTTCATACTTTGGTTTTTTACATGTCTTTTAGTCCTTTGCTTTTATCCACGTATTTCATGTGGTTTATATCCGTCCCCTGCCCGCCATTTTGGTTTTTAATTTTATGATTAATAATTACAACATTACAATTAATAAATTATCATATTATTTCTTTATTATTCATTAGTTCATCTGCAATTAAGCCAAGCGTGTTTAAGTCAAAATTTAGTAAGTCCTTTGCTTCTTCAAAGGAAAATTTATAACCGTTAATACATTTATTTATTAATTCATCAATTGATTTTTCAATATCCATCGTAATTATTAATACCTCTATTTACAACATTCTTCACAACTTCACCACCCTCAAAACTATGTGCCATAAATGCTGTTTTTTTCATACTTTGGTTTTTTACATGTTTCTTTTAGTCCTTTACTTTTATCCACTTATTTCATGTGGTTTATATCCGTCCCCTGCCCATCATTTTGGTTTTTAATTTTATGATTGATAATTATGTCCTTATAATAATTATAACCTTAACCTTAACAAATGTTATCGGATTATTTCTTTATTATTTTTTAGTTCATCTGCAATCAAGCCAAGTGTGTTTAGGTCAAAATTTAGCAAGTCCCTTGCTTCTTCAAAGGAAAATTTATAACCGTTAATGCATTGGTTTATTAAATCCTCAGTTGATTTATCATTTATCATTTTTTAAGTGCTGATTTTTTAAGTGTTGAAACTTTGGATTTGTTTTCCTCATTTTGTTTTGGATAAAGTATTTCTCCCGTATAAAAATCAACTATTGCATGATCCTCGCCACAAAAATCACAATGGAAATATATTACAGACCTGTCATCAAAATTTTCGTCATGGTCAACTACAATTTCTTCCCAATACTCTTGAGGACAATTACATTTCTTAAATTGCATTAAATTATTTTTAGCCATTCTTGTGCTTCTTTATCTTTCTCACAAAATTTAATTAATAAAATTAGAAATCATTAATCAATTACAATTATTAAACATAGATTGAATAAAGAAATCAAAATGAAATTTACCAACGAAAAATTTAACTCCGAAATTTCCGAAATCCTTGAACGAGCAGTAAAAGGAGACAAAATTTCCGAAAAAGACGGAATTGCCTTAATGAATTCAAACGACATCTTAAATTTAGGCACAGCAGCAGATAAAATAAGAAAAAACAAGGTCGGAGATATTGTCTCATTCGTTTTAAATTTACACATAAATTATACAAATATCTGCGTAAGCAAATGCGAACTCTGTGCGTATTACAAATCTCAGGAAGACAAAGATGGCTATGTTATAAGTATTGATAAAATTTTAGAGATGGTCAAAAAGGCACGGCAAATAAGCAATATAAGCGAGGTTCATATCGTCGGAAGTTTAAACCCGGAAATTCCTGTTGAATATTACGAGAACATACTGAAAGAGATAAGGAAAAATTTTCCGGATTTGGCAATTAAAGCATTTACGGCAACAGAAATTTTTTTCATAGCAAAGAGGAATAAAAGCAGCATTAAAGAAATTTTGGAACGTTTTAAAGATGCGGGATTAAATTTTATACCCGGCGGAGGGGCAGAAATTTTAAACGATGAAATAAGAAGTAAAATTTGTCCGAATAAACTGAAAAGCGATGAATGGCTCAATGTCATGGAAACCGCACACAAATTAGGAATAAGGAGCAATGCGACAATGCTTTACGGACATATTGAAAGCAATGAGGACAGAGTCATGCATATATTAAAGCTCAGGGATTTGCAGGAAAAGACAAACGGATTTCTGGGTTTTATTCCTTTAAGTTTTCATCCGAAAGGCACAAATTTATATAACAAAGGACTTGTAACGATGCCTGTAAGCGGGATAGATGATTTAAAGGTTATTGCAGTATCACGAATATTGCTTGATAATTTTGACAATATAAGATCATATTGGGTTATGCTCGGGAAAAATTTGGCACAGGTAGCACTTCATTACGGGGCAAATGATTTTGACGGAACCATTGAAAAGGAAAATATAACTTACGCAGCGGGAAAAATTTCGGAAAGAAGTGCGAATGTTGAGGAACTGAAAAATTTAATAAAAGGAGCAGGCAGGATTCCGGCTATAAGAACAACTGATTACAAAATAGTAAAAATTTTGGAATAAAAGAGTTTGCCACGACGAATTTTTAAAAAAATCAGAAGAATACTCACACAAAGCCACAAAGTCACAGAGCAACATTGCCCTTTGTGTCTCTGTGTCTTGGTGTGAGGGACCAAAAATAAAACGAACTTTCCTGTACGATAAAAAATTTAAAAAAGAGAAAAATATTTATTTATGATTTTCTGTCGTTTCTGAATTAAATTTCATCTATTGTTCTTTTATTTCAACTTTAATTCCTCCGATTTTTCCTGCGGCGAAGTTATATATGATGGCACCTATGGCATAAAATATTCCTATAAATACCCCGTATATCGCACCTCCGACAATTCCCAAAACCATTCCTCCTACAAGTCCCAAACCTGCCATAGAGGAGCTTCCGCCCATGCTTGCAGGAATGCTGCTAAAAATCAAACCCATAAACAAACCATAGAACAATCCACAAAATACTCCTATTACAACCCCCATCGCAATCCCAATCTTCAACACAGACACAACCCCAAATCTTTTTACCTCGTATTCCATTTTAAATTTTATTTATTAATTAAATTTCAGATATTAAATAAATAATTAAATTTCAGATATTAGACATGCTGCTTAATAAAATTTTTACCTTCAATTTTTACTAAAATTTACCCTCAAATCTCTTAAAAAGCAACAACTCTATTGTTAATTATGTTTGGATATAAAAATAGGCATTAATAAAGGGGGCAGGTAGGATTCCGGCTATAAGGACAACTGATTATAAAATATTAAAAATTTTGAAATAACTGACTTTGCCACTGTAAATTTTTAAAAAATTCAGAACGAGCAGATATTGCTTTATAAAACACAAAAACTATGATATTTTATACTTTATGATGTAAAGACAATGGCCCTTATTCTTTAATCTGTGATTACTTGTACCTACATTTAAAATCCCGCAACATATTTTAAAGCAAGGATAAATTTTGAAATTTTATTTAAAAATTTTACTAACACTAGGATGTTAAAAATAAGAGTCAGTTAAATTTCAAATTTTACTTTACCATTTTATTCATTTTCTCCGTTATCTTACTGCTGTCCTTAAATGCGTACTTAATTGCCTCAATAATTGTTGTGACAGGAATAATTTCAATTTTTCCCTCGTATCGTTTTTCTAACAGCACATCCTTCTCATTGCTCTTTGGAATTATGGCTTTTTTAAGTCCCGCTTCTATTGCCGCCTCAATCTTTTGTGTTACTCCTCCGACAGGCAGAACTTCTCCTCTCACCGTAAGCGAGCCGGTTATTGCAACCTCCTGGGATATTCCGACATCTTCAAGTGCGGATATCATTGCTATTGCTACGGCAATGGATGCGGAATCACCTTCAACACCTTCGTAAGTTTGCAGGAATTGTACATGAATATCGTAGTTTGAAATTTCCTTTCCCATAAAATTTTTAATAATTGCAGATACATTTGTTATTGCCTCCTTCGCGATTTCTCCCAGCTTTCCCGTTGCTATTATTTGTCCTCTTCCTTCACTTGACGCCGGTGAAACCTCGGCAACAATCGGTAAAACCGTTCCGACATCACCGAAAACAGCTAATCCGTTTACCCTGCCGACACTAACACCTTCCGTCAGAATTACTTCGTATTCTTTACGCTTATCTAAGTAAATATCACCGATTTGCCCTTCAAGTGTTCTCGCTATTTTTTTTGCATCCATTACATCATTTGCATCTACAAATTTATGTTTTCTTTTTACCGCCAGGTCCCCGGATGCTCTTATCAGTCCTCCAAGTTCCCTGAAAATCAATGTTAATTTTCCTTTCATTCCCGCTCTTCTTTCCGCTTCTCTGATTATTACATCAACCGCTTCTTTTGTAAAATGAGGAATTTTTCCGTCTTTTATTACCTCCTGAGTAACAAATCTGACTAATTTTCTTCTGTTGTCTGTTGTATCAGGCATTGTATTATCCAAATAAATTTCATAACCGTAGCCCCTTATTCTGGACCTTAATGCAGGATGCATGTGCTCCATATCCACTAAATTTCCTGCGGCAACTAATATAAAATCACACGGAACAGGATCACTCATCACCATTGCACCGCTGCTCATTTCACTTCTCCCTGTTATTGAAAGTTGTTTTTCCTGCATGGCGGTAAGTAAATCCATCTGCGACTTTCCTAATGTTGAAATTTCATCAATGTAAAGTACCCCTTTATGGGACTTATGTATCATTCCTGCCATAACCCTTAAATGCGGAGGCGTCCCCAAGCCCCCTGATTGCAATGGATCGTGCTTGACATCACCAAGCAATGCACCTGCATGCGAACCAGTTGCGTCAAAAAAAGGCACCTGTTTTTTGTTTGAGTTGTCAACAATTATCTTTGGCACATTTCCGTGGGTTGGTACGCCCATCATTTGCCTGAAATTCATTCCCTGAAACAGCAGTAAAAACATTCCGACGAGCATCGGTGCAAAAATAATAGTTGAATCAATCTGAATATAATGAGTTATCGCATAAAAATAAATTGCCAGAGGAATAATAAAGAAAACAGCAATATAAAGGAATGTTTTGCTTTCTCCTGAAGAGGATGCCTGTGTGCCTTCGGAAGATTTTTTAACAATTTCTTTTCCTTCACCCGTCTTAACAACCTTTATTTTCGGATTATTTTCATCTTCAAAATTTCTGCCGGAAAGAACATCCATTAATTCTTCAACGGGAAGTAATTCCGCCATTGCTTTGGCAAGCATTGATTTTCCGGTTCCCGGATCACCGATAAGCATTATGTGTCTTCTCTGGATAGCAGCATTTTTTATTATCTCAACGGCCTTATCCTGCCCGATAACCTGGTCAATTGTTTTTTTTGGTATTGGAATTTCTGCTGTTGTTACATACTTCTCAAAAATCTCCGGATTTATATCTTCAATCTTTTCTACTATGTTTGCTTTTATTGTGTATTCGTATATGTTTAACCTGCCATTCTCTTCTTTTAAAATGTATTCGTGTGTTTCACCATTGTATTCTAAACTTACCTTCTTTTCTGTTTTATTAAGTTTGATAGTAATTGACTCTGAATTTTTGTTTTTATTCGTAACAGTTATTGTTTCCTTATTCTTACTTTTTTCGATTTTAGCATTCTCCACCCACTCTATTTTTAGTCCGTCTTTTAAAAATTTTATGAATTCTGTATTATCTCCCGGAACATCATCCCAGTTAAACAAATACTTACCCTCTTTCTTTTCTTCGGTCTCATCTGCTTTTTTGCCTTCTTTACTTTTATTATCACCTGTAATTATCTTTTCCAGATCGTCCAGATATTCTTTAATATCTTTTCCCAATTTATATATCTTTGTCTTGCCTCCTTCTTCTTTTAAAAGGTATTTGCAGGTCTTTCCTCCTGAAATTTTAAGTGTTACTTTGCCTTCTTTTTCAGTAAATTTAAATTCAATTAAATTTTTATTATTTAATTTGTCAGTAACAGATATGATTTTACCATCATCGCTTTTTTTGATTTCCGCTGTCTTTGCCCACAATATTTTCAGGTCATTCTCCAAAAATTTCAGAAATTTCTCGCTGTCTTTTCCCGGAATGTCCTTCCAGCTAAATAAATACCTTTTGTCCTTATTTGTTACTTCTTCTGTTTCGCTCATTTTTTATTTTATTTTTTCAAAAATTTCTTTTGCGTATTCTGTGTTGATTTTCTTATTCTTTATCATAATTTCTGCAACCTTGTCGGCAATTTCAGACGGAACTCCCGCACTTATTGCAATATTTCTCGCGTGTAATTCCATGTGTCCTCTCTGAATTCCCTCTGTTGACAGTGCTTTCAATGCTGCTAAATTTTGTGCCAGGCCAAGAGATGCCGCAACTTCTGCAAGTTCCCCTGCCGACTTCACATTTAAAATTTTTAAATTTGTTTTTGCCTGCGGATGAGTCCTTGTTGCTCCGCCGATTATTCCAACAGCCATCGGAATTTCAATGCTTCCGACTAAATTTCCGTCTTTATCTTTGCTGTAATGTGTTAACGGAGCGTATCCGTTCAATGCAGCATAACTGTGTGCCCCCGCTTCAATCGCCCTGAAATCATTTCCCGTTGCCATTATCAGAGCATCAATTCCGTTCATTATGCCTTTGTTGTGTGTAGCACATCTGAAAATATCACTTTCTGCAAACTCGTAAGCCATTAAAATTTTGTTAACAACATCCTCTCCGCCTAATGCCTCTTTATCAAATATTGCATAAGAGTATGCCTTTCTGTATATTGCCAGATTTGAAATAATTTTTAATAAAACATCCCCCTCTGTTAGTTCTTTTATTTTTTCCTTAACTTTTTCTGCCATCGTATTTACGGCATTTGCTCCCATAGCATCCCTGCAATCAACAAGTAAATGCACAACTAACATATCATCACCGATTTTCCGCACTTCAATGTCTTTGCACCCTCCTCCGAATTTTACTAATGTCGGATCGCAGGTATTGGCCATCTCCATTATTTCTTTTTTATGCCTTAAAATTTCAATCTGTGCTACTTCAACATCATCTATGTTTATTACCTGAATTTGTCCGAGCATTACCGGCTCATCACTATGTGCTGTAAATCCGCCTTTAACCCGTGCAATTTTTGCAGCATTTGAGGCAGCCGCAATGACAGATGCCTCTTCTATTGCCATCGGAATTAAATAGTCATTCCCGTTTATTAAAAAATTTGTTGCTATTCCCAGCGGCATTTCATAAGTTCCGATTACATTTTCAACCATCTTGTCTGCAATGTTTGTGAGATTTCCATTATAGTAAGCGATTTCTTCATCAGTTAAATTTGCAAGTTCCTTAATCGTTTTCCGCCTCTCATCAAGAGACATCTTGTATAATTGTATTTTTGAATCCATTTTAGCATGATTTGGTTTAAATTTAGTTTTTATAAATTTAACTTTCAACTTCTTATTTTTATTTATCCTTTTTTATTACTCCCTCACACCAAGCCAATAAGCCACAGAGAATTACTCCTTTGTGTCTTTTTCAAAATCAACAGATTTTGAAAATCTCCGAACGATTTTCAAATCACAGAGATTTGAAAATACACGAACGAAGTGAGCGTAAGTGAGGTGATTGTGTGAACATTTTGTTTATTTCTCCTTTTTATACTCCGAATGTGTAACCTTAAAAATTTCATCTGCCTTTTTTAATCCGATTCCTTCAACTTTTATTAATTCCTTAATGCCAGCATTTGCAATTTTTTTTATCGTCTTAAAACGTTCAAGCAGCCGTTCGGCAATCACAGCAGACACATTTGGAAGTGATTCGGCAATTAAGTGCTGTCTCTCGGCAAGAGTGTAAGCCCTCTTTTCACCGATTAAAGCAACCGGATTTCTTTTTTCTTCCTGCTCTCTTTTTGCGATTATGAACAGCATTTCGGCGGTATCATTTTCGTCTTTTGTCGGAATGATGGAAATTTTAAAGTCAGTTGCTATTGCGGCGAGCATTCCCCGGACTGCATTCGGATGAATATTTCTTGAAGACAAATTTAATTCACCTTCTATGATAATTATCGGAATTTCAAAATTTCTCACTAAATTTTGTGCCTGTTCAAGTAGTCGTCTATCAACAATTGACTGTAAGAAATCACCGGCTGTCTTTCTCTCAACACATACATTTTCGCTCAATATATAGTCCCCAACCTCTAACTGCCTGACTATGACATCTGCCTTTTCATTTAAAATTTTAAAAATTTCCGTGTTTCGCTCCCGTATATCGGCATAAATTTTAGGTCTTTCGTTTTTATCTTTGTTATTGTTTTCTTCATTATCTTTGTTATCCTCTTTATTATTATCGTCGTACAATAAAATACTTTGCTGCCCATGTCTTTTTTGTACTTCTTTTTCAATGCCTTCTTTTCCTGAAATCTGGAATTTTGTCAGATATTCCTTCATCTTTCTTTCCTTTGAAACCGCACTCCAGTAATATCCTTCGTCCCTCGTCCCCCTTGTCATCAAAATTATCACCTTTCCTTCATACATTCTTCCCGTTCTTCCCCTCCTTTGTATTGCTCTTATACTGCTTGGAATCGGCTCATAAAATATTACAATATCAACCTTGGGAATATCCAGGCCTTCTTCTGCGACAGAAGTTGCAATCAGCACATTAAATGTATTATTTTTGAATTTCTCAAGTGATGCAATTTGCTCTTTTTGCGTCATTCCTTTGTCATTATCTCTCCTTGCCTGACCTATAAATTTCTCGCATTTTATGTTGTTGTTCGTTAAAATTTCATAAATTTTTTCGGCAGTGTCCCGGTATTGAGTGAACAGCAAAATTTTCCTGTTTTTTCTGTCTTCCGAACTACCCAACTCTTCCTTTAAAATTTTTAAGATTGCATCTAACTTCGGATGGTCTGTTTTTGCATCATACAAAATTTTAACATTTTCACAGATTTCCTTCATACGCTCATCGGAAAACATCTCTTTTACTCCTTTACCTTTTTGCAGATTCAGCCGTTCAAGATACCTGTATAAAGTAAAAATTCCCTGCGTCTCTATAAGTTCAAGAGCATAATGAAGTTTTATAATTTTTGCAATAAGCGATGCCGCATCGAAATTTCCGTTTCCGCTCAATATGTCGCCCCTTATTCTTTCCTGAACAGCCAATAAGTCCTTTTTGTTAATATTTGTCAAATTAATCGTATCAATGTAATTCATATCCTTTAACTGTTTCAGGTAAAATTTAAGCAAGTCCGCAAGTTTATCCCTTATTCCTTTAAAGTCCGCAGGCAGTTCAACCTTTACCCATTCTTCCTCCACTTTCATTATATACTCCCGGACATCGCTGTCATTTTCGGTCCTTATCTCAACCGACTGTATGAACAGATTTTTTGAAATTTCCGAAATTTTCTCAATATCAGATGACGGAGAAGCACTCAATCCCATAATCAGCGGATGCTTTGCTTTTTTCATATATTCGCCTGCAATGAACCCGTAAGCATAATTTCCGACTGCTCTGTGTGCTTCATCAAAAACCAGAAAAGAAACATTGCTCAAATCTAAATTTTTCATTATTTCGTTGTCTATCGTTTGAGGCGTTGCCAGAATAACCCGTGATTTCTCCCATAAGTCGTTTCGCTTATTTGTCGGTGTTGCCGATGTGAATACACAAATTTCATCGTCCTTTAAATTTAAAATTTGTCTGAATGTCTCTGCATGCTGTACTGCAAGCGGCTTGGTAGGTGCTAAAAACAGAACCTTTGAGCCATTAAATTTATCCAGCCGATGTGCGGCAACAATTACGGCAATCAGCGTTTTTCCAAGTCCCGTCGGAAGTACAACTATTGTATTTTTATTTGCCGATGTTGCGATTATCGCTTCCTGATACTTTCGCAGTTCAACGGTGTCCGGCTTTATGAGGGGGTGTGTGAGGAACATAATAATAAGTAATGAACAACAGTATGTTAAAATATTTTAAGAATTAGTTTTTTGTTTAAAAAATTCATATCCACTCAATAAAACATGGTAAATTGACTTATTTGGCTTTACTTTTCAGTGAAAAATATTATTTGAGAAGGTATAAAAATTTAAAAAATCATCTTACCCAATCTCATACAAAAATCAGGAAAATAGGCACAAAAAGAAAATATAAACAAAACATTATTTTTCATTTTATTTTTTTGAAATGTTATAACTTTTTAGTTCCGCTATTATATGAGTGTTAACTATTAGTCGCTTATTATTATTAATGGAAACATTAGCATAAATATGTGCATCTTCTTTTACAACTCCAATATTTTTGGCGAACCACCCCATCCACTTTACGTTTGCAATTCCTCTAACATTATCTTTCGGACTTGTTGTGATTTTTACTATATATGTCTCAAATGTTCCTGCAGGAACGGTTATTACGTCTTTTCCAAGTATTTCTCCTTCTAACTCTACATTTATTGTATTGTCAGCCCATTTCCATTTCTTTCCCTTTTTAAGTGATGAAAAATCAGCCCATAATTGTAGAGGATAATAATTTTGTTCCTTTCCTTGAGATATTCGCCTACAGCATAAAATTTTTCCATATTCTTTATTAACATATTCTATTTGGGATGTGTTATTGTCCGTCTCATATTCTATAACAAAAGTTTCTATATTGTTTATCATTTCTTTTTTAGTGATTTGTACTGTTGTTATACTATTTTGAGGATTTTCCCCTTCAGTTTCCTTTTTCACCGCAAACACCCATTGATTTCCCACTTCTAATGGATAATAGTCGTTTGTTTCATTCATTCCTTCTTCGCCGATTTTATTTTCTTCATTGTTTACGCATCCACTTATTATTACTACTCCAATAATGATTGTTATGAGGAGCAATAAAATTTTTGTTTGTTTTTTATTCATTTTTTACTGTAAAATAATAGAGTTGTTGTGAAATAGTTTATATGGTTTATTGAAATTATTATGAATATATTGTAGCAATAAATTGAAAATTATTTCGCAACATGTCTATTGTTTTGTTTTTTATTTCTTTATTGCTATTTTCAGACAGTGAAAATATTTTAATCTCCATTTTTGCTGTTTTATATTTTTTTAATTTTTTTGAGCCATGAAATTGGAATAAGGGAATAAATGAAAGCGATCATAAAGAGCGCACCAAATACCAACACAGGTATCGTAGAATGGGGCATCAAGTATTGCAAGATACCTCCAAAAAAACCAACACTCGCAAAATAACTAAATACAATCATATTTCCTCCCCACCTCTCTTGTAAATTTGCAAACCATACTCCGATAATTCTTGTATGTTCTGTAAATATAAATTCATAGATTAGTACTAATAACACAAGGATAACAAAATCAATAGGTATACGAACATCACAATTTTTGCCAAGATCTCCTAAATATCCAAATGAGAATAATAGCGACATACATTTGGATGTTATGGCTAATGATATTAAAACTAATCCTAACGCTACCGCCAAAATAAACATAATTATATTTTTCCTTTCTATTCTATCATTCCACGCTTTTTTGAAATCAAAAATTTTTATTTTTCTTGACATTTTTGAGTTTTAGGTTATTTTTCAATTTTTGCGCTTATATTAGCAGTTACCTTCTTATATATTTTATTTTTATCTATTTCCACATAAGTTATGTTATTTTCAATAAGTCCATGATTTTTTTTAATAACAAAATCATTAATTACCAACACATCAATTGAATTATTCATTCTTTTTTTGATATTTATTAAATCTTTCCATTCACTTTCATTTAATGTGTATTTTTTAGAAGTTCCACCTTTCACATCATAATATACTACTTTGTCTCCTATAACTAAAAAATTTATCCCCTTTTTTCCGATTTTGGGCAAGTATGAGTTATTTAAGGGTTTATCAAACAAGGTTTTGTTTTTTACTTCGTTAAGAATTGAATTATTTGCCTGGACAGCAATTGAATCATATTTACTACTCTAGTTTGTTGTTTTGTTTAACGCTTTCTCAATTCCATTATCAGTAGCCATTACAAAAGCCATTAGTATAACAAAAATACAACTTATTCCAACCCCTAATAAAATTTTATTTGTGTTTTTCATTTTAAATAAATTAAACATTGGACATGTTGTAAATTGTTGTAAATTAATTTAGATTAGAAGTATTTAAATTAAATAAATTTTTGAACGTTAAAAATTTGATTTTGTTTAAAAATTTTCTTGATAAGGTTAAATCAAATTTTTCGCTGTTTAAAATTATGTTTAAGTGCTTATTTCAACCGACTGTATGAACAAATTTTTTGAAATTTCCGAAA
Organism: Candidatus Altarchaeum sp.; assembly: GCA_018260615.1. Classification (GTDB taxonomy): domain Archaea; phylum Altiarchaeota; class Altiarchaeia; order Altiarchaeales; family Altiarchaeaceae; genus Altiarchaeum. The sequence goes on along the minus strand of JAGWDQ010000044.1, from coordinate 58,905 downwards.
TTTTCTCAATATCAGATGACGGAGAAGCACTCAATCCCATAATCAGCGGATGCTTTGCTTTTTTCATATATTCGCCTGCAATGAACCCGTAAGCATAATTTCCGACTGCTCTGTGTGCTTCATCAAAAACCAGAAAAGAAACATTGCTCAAATCTAAATTTTTCATTATTTCGTTGTCTATCGTTTGAGGCGTTGCCAGAATAACCCGTGATTTCTCCCATAAGTCGTTTCGCTTATTTGTCGGTGTTGCCGATGTGAATACACAAATTTCATCGTCCTTTAAATTTAAAATTTGTCTGAATGTCTCTGCATGCTGTACTGCAAGCGGCTTGGTAGGTGCTAAAAACAGAACCTTTGAGCCATTAAATTTATCCAGCCGATGTGCGGCAACAATTACGGCAATCAGCGTTTTTCCAAGTCCCGTCGGAAGTACAACTATTGTATTTTTATTTGCCGATGTTGCGATTATCGCTTCCTGATACTTTCGCAGTTCAACGGTGTCTGGCTTTATAAGGGAATGGGTGAGGAACATATTTTTTTATAATTTTAATTAAAATTTTTAATTAATTTTTAATTTAGAGTGGTTTCGCTTTGTTATTCTTTTATTAATTTATTTTAAAACTTAATTATATATATCTTTTGTTTAAATTGCACTATTTTCAAAATCGCAGATTTTGAAAATCTCCGAGTAAAACGAGGTGATTTTCAAACTTGTTTGAGAATCTCCGAACGATTTTCGGGCTTGTCCCGAAAATACACGATTTTCAAAACCGCAGTTTTCAAAACGCAGAGTTTTGAAAATCTCCGAACGAAGTGAGGTGAGGTTTTGAAAAGACACGAACGAAGTGAGTGGAACGAAGTGAGCGTAAGTGAGGTGATGTAGTATGGAAACAAAATTTTAAAATGTATATCTTTGAATTCGGATTTAATGTTGGGAAAAAATTAAGGGAAAAAAATGCAAATTTAGATGTTATGGATGGAGAAATTTTATTAAAGAAATTTCCAGACGGCGAGTTCTATGCGAGAGTAATCAGCAATATTGAAAACGAGGATTGCGTTGTTGTCCAAAGTATTTACAATAGTGATGAATTTCTAAAGGCAATTTTGATATTGGATGCTATAAAAAGGAGCAAAGCAAAAAGTATAAATCTGGTAATTCCTTATTTGACATATATGCGGCAGGATAAAATTTTTCTCAAAGGCGAGGCATTAAGTGCGGAAGTAATATTAAAAAATTTGAACAGTTATGCTGATAAAATTTTTCTCATAAATTCCCACAACCAGCAGTTCAGGAAAAGTAGAAAGTTTAAATACGAAGGGATTGAAATTTACAACATGGATGCGTTTTCTGAAATTGCGAAATATTTTAAAAATTTAAAAAATCCAAAGGTCATATCGCCGGATGAAGGAGCGTTGGATACAGCTAAAGAATGTGGGAAGATTTTAAAATGCGAAAGCAATTATCTTGTCAAAAAAAGAGACAGGGTAACTGGAAAAATAGTAATAGAGGATAAAAATTTAGGTGTTGAAGGAAAGGATGTTCTGATAGCAGATGATATAATTTCAAGCGGTGGAACTATGATTGAAGCGTTGAAGATCATAAAAAAACAAAATCCGGCAAGTATAAATTTAGCGTGTGTTCACGGCGTATTCTGCGATAATGAAAATTTTTTAATATTAAAAACACTTGCCGACGAACTCGTTGCGACAAATTCAATTCCGAATAAAGTAGCAAAGATTGATTTAAGCGAATTGATTGCAGGTGAATTGGCGGAAAATTTAATTAAAAAGTAAATACCAGCAAAAATTAAATTTCCAAAATTTTTTCGGCTAAATTTTGTGTTTTAAGCAAATCATGAATTGTATTATTTAATGTCTTTAAATGAGCACATTTTATTTTGGTAATCAGCATACATTTATCCGTTGCATCATAAAATGTAAAAATATCCAAACGGTCCAAATGAACATTATCAAAATTTACGACTCTGCTTAAAACATCACCTTTTCTTGTATCTTCAATCTCCGAATAAATTTCAACGTAATGCATATTTCTTATGTTCAAAAATAAATTTAAAAAATAAAACATACGAAGCGGTGTGAAAAAATTATTCTTCCGCATCAGACCTCATATATCATCTTTTCCGGCTCGTATTTCCAGTTTGATGGTAAAACCTTTTCTCCTATATAGTATTTGGCAAGCCGTTTGACTTTTGACTCTACCAATAACAAACTTCTTTTGTTATGAATATCTTTTTTATGAATTCCCAAATGCTTTCTTAACATTACCGCTTTTCTCATTAAGTTATATATGTCTTCCGGAATCTCGGGACGAACATTGTTTTCCTTTAAGACCTTTCCTAACTTCTTTCCGAAAAATTCTTTTGACGAAGGAATCCCGTAAATATCTCTTAATTTATGTCCTATTTTACTTTGAAGTTCTCCGGATTTTTTCAGTCCGACAATTACATCCGTTATTTTTTTCTCATCATAATTTTCGCTGTCCATCAGTATCCATGGAGACATTCCGAATTTAACTACTTTTTTTGAGGACGACTTTCCCTTTCTCTTTGAATGCATATGTGCCATCTTTTATGAAAATTTAAAATTTAATTCTGAAAATTTAACTATTGTTTTTATCTGTATGATTTTTGTCTCTGGTGTCTTGGACCTTTGTTACTTTGACCCGGTTTATGCGGCTCTGTCTGCCGGACATCATTTACAATCAACCGCCTGTCATATTCCATATATCTTTTCAACAGGACTTCGTTTTTGGTATAATCAATCAGTGCCCTTGCAATTGCCGAACGTATTGCATCACTCCTTCCTGAAACGCCTCCTCCATGAACATTAATAGATATATTGATTTTGTTCATGTCAACCAAATCATCGGCAAGTAAAATCGGCTCTTTTATATATTCCCTTAACAATTGCGGCTGATAAACATCTAATGACGATGAATTTATTTTTATTTTACCTGTTCCTTCTTCTGCATGCGCCCTTGCAATACATTCTTTTCTTTTTGCGGATATTACAACCATTTTTTAAATTCTTATATTTTTATCTAATTCTTATTTATTTTTTATTTTAAATAGTATTTTGTTTTATTGTTGTTTTATTGCCCAAAATTTTACAAAATTCAGATACATACACGTATTTTCTCAGTGGTTTTTTTTGTATGTTTTTATCGGAAATTTCATTAATATTTGCGGGCCTGAAAGTTTTGTCGTATTTTTCTATCTCTTTTTTCGGAACGCCCATAAATACAATTACATCTTTGAACGCTTCTCTACCTCTCGCTCCGTATCTGTTTTTGTTATATGGCAACATTCCTCTTATGGCCCTTCTCACAAAATTATCAGGCCGTTTCATCATATAAGGGCCTTTTTTTGGGTTTCCCCAGTTTCTTATACCTAATCTTCTGTCTGCTTCTGTCTGGATTCCTGTTTTTGTTCCTGAAATCAATGCCTTTTCAGCATTAACTACTATTACCTGATCTCCCCTCAAGACCCTTTTTGCCACAAAAGATGCCATTCTTCCGAGAACCTGTCCTTCAGCATTTACAATCATTTTTAACAAATCATATTAATATATAAATTTTATAAATTTATTTTTGTGTTTTTTCTTTTCTGAATGTTTTCTTTTTTTCTAAAAAAGAAAAGTTCAACCTTTGCCCTTCAGCATTTACAATCATTTTTAACCGATTATTTTAATATTACTTCCTTTTGGATTTTCATTAAACAATTCATAAATTGACATTAGTCGCACATTATTGTTTGTTACTTTTTGCTTTACACCTTCTGAAAATTCAAACGCTGCAATTGTAACTTTATGTCCGATTTCTCCATGCCCAAGCACTTTTCCCGGCACGACAATAACATCCCCTTCATTTGTATTTTTATTTATTTTCCATAAATTTACATTTCTCCTGTTTTTCCTTGACCTTGACAATTCCTTAATCACTTTATTCCAAATTCCGTAATTCTTATCCGTATTAAAATTTTTTAAATCATCTACAAGTTTGACCCTTAACGGATTTGGATTTTTAAATATTCTTGCCATTTTTTAATTTATTAATTATTAAATTTTGCGGTTAAATTTATTTTATTATTTTATTGTTGAAACAAAGTTCCTGAATTGTTCGTTTTCTTTAATTAATTCGTCACATGCCGCACTGATTAATTCATCGGCATCTAATTGCATGAATGATTCCACAAAAAAGTTAAATTTATTTTCTTCGTTAATTTCGTAACTTGCCAGACCGCCCTGCCATTTTACATGCTCCCTGCCTTTCCCCAGCTCTACTGTCGCTTCAAGTTTTATTTGTTGTCCCTTTGAGAGTTTTACTATTGGCATGTTGTCATAAACAGGAATAATATCCGGATTGCTCGATTTCAAATCCCTTGTATAGATGGTTTTTAATTTGTCCGAATCATTTATAACATCTAATGAAACATTTGTATCTATAAAATTTTTTATATCCGTTTTGAAAGGTATTAATCCCAATCTGTGAGCAAGTATCTCATCAGCCAGCGCAGATGAATTCTTATCAATTGTTACCTTTTCTATTGCAGCTATCGGAACATTTGTAATTATTGCTCTGCGAATAGCATTTGCCATTGCTGTGTTTATACCCTTTACGGTGAATGTTACAATATTTCCGTTCTTTTTGAAGTTTGATATGTCCATATTAAATTTTTATTTTAAATTTTTTTTCTTTTCGTAGTGTTTTCTTTTCTTTTTTAAAGAAAAGAAAAGTTAATTTCCATACCCTTTACGGTGAATGTTACAATATTTCCGTTCTTTTTGAAATTGGATATTTCCATTTTATCATATCTGTATTTTACTACTATTTATTTTTTCCTCTTTGTCTTCTTCGGAGTACATCCTCCGTGAGCAATTGGTGTATTATCTGAAATTTTACCGATTGGAAAATTTAGCCGCACAAGTTGTTTTATAGCTGCCTGTGCCGCCTTACCCGGAAACCATGGACCCGTATGTCCGCCCGGACCCCTGACTACAACATCAACACCTGCAATACCTTTTTCTCTTAATACCTCAACAATTTTTCCCATTGCCTTCATTGCCGCATAAGGTGTCGGTTTATCCTTATCTGCGGTAACCATCTGTTTTCCGTATTTTGTGACAATTGTTTCCGAATTACTTAAATCAGTAACCTGATAAATTGCATTATTCGGTGATGAATAAATATGTAAAACCCCCCAAAGACCTTTCTTTTCTACCCCACCTATCATTTCTATCTTTTTTTCACTTGGTTTTACTTCTTCGGTTACTTTTGTTTTTGCTTCGTCTGTTGTGGTTTGAACAGATGCCGATGCATTTTCTGTCTTTTGTTTATTTTCATCGGTAATTTGTTCTTTTGCAGTCTGTTCTGTTGATAAACTATTCGCAGGATTTTCTGTCTTAACATTAACTTCCTTATCCTTATTAATATTTTCTGACATTTTAAGGTATGATTGTTATTTATAGTTTATAGTTTATTGATTTATATTTATTTGTTTATGTTTTTTATTTCTTCTTTGTGTCCGCATCTGCATTTTTCTGTTTTTTGCCGGAATTATTAAATTGTTTTCTGAAATCTACCTTTTTAATATGTTTTCTGTTTGGGCCCCTTCTTTCGGGTCTTTTCCTGTATAATGGTGCAGGATATGCTTTCTCATTTGCAGATGTTTCTTTTACTTTTTTATCTGTCTTTGTATCTACAATCAGGTCACATGTTATTTTGCCTTCATCATCATTATGTACAATATATCCGGGGACATTTACTACTTTATCGTCTATAAGTATGTGTTTATGAGTTATAAAATGTCTTGCCTGTTTTATTGTTTGTGCCAGGCCCTTTCTAAAAACAACAGTTTGCAATCTTCTTTCAAGCATATCATTCGGAGATATTTCAAAAACACTTTCTAATTTTTTCTCTTTCAGACAACTTATGTTCATAATCGGATTTAAAAGTTCATCGGTTCCTTTTAAATCCTTATTTATAATAAGATGTCTTGCCAACTCCCTCCATCTGCTTAATTTAAAGAGCACCTTCCAAATTTCCTTATGGTTTTTGAGTCCGTATCTGTTCATAACTTCTGTTTCGCTGCTAATTCTTTCACCACGCCATAAGTGCCTGGGTGTGGAATATTTTTTATCAAATCTTTTAATACCCATTTTAAAGTATAACTAACTTAAAATTAAATAACAAATTTATTATTTTTATTACTTTACTTTTTCGGAGGGGCTGTCTTGCCTTTAGGTGCTACTTTTTTTCCCGCATCTCCTTTTGCTGCTGTTGCAGGTGCTTCTTTTTTCTTAACCACTCCGACACTCTTACCCTTTCTAAAAGATGTTCGTGTTCTTTGCCCTCTGACAGGTTGTCCCTGCGTATGTCTGATTCCCTTGTAGGTCTTTGTTTTTTGCATAAATTCAACATCATTTTTCAGGGCAATTTCCATATCAGTTCCGACAAGGTGTAAATTTGAGCCGGTAAACTGATCATTTCTGTGATTGAGCATCCACAAAGGCACAATAGCACTTATATTTTTAAGGCCTGTTTCCAGATGTGAAATTTCCTCATCATTTAAGTCCGCAAGTAATTTATCTTTCATATTTAAATTTTTCGCCAGCAATGATGCAGTTCTGTGGCTTATACCTTTAATATCTCTTATTACCTCTTTTACTTTTTTATCCCCGTTTAATGTATATTCTAATAGTCGGACAATCCTGTGTGCCTGCGCTTTGATCTCCTTTCCGGCTGCTTTAACCTCTTTCTTTTCTTTTCCCTTCGATGTCGGTGCTTCTTTGCTCTTTGAAGTTACCGCTTCTTTAGAGGTCTTTTCATCCTTTCCTGCTTTTTCCTTTCCGGATGCAGGTACTTTCCCTTCTTTTTCTTTCTTTTCCGTAACCATCCTTACTTATATTTATTATGTTAATGCTTTGTATATTTATATTTTGTTTTAGATATTAGGATTATAAATAAATAAGTAATTCAGACAAATCAATTAAAAAATCAGAATAATCTTCACACAATAACCTCGCTGTTCACCTCGCTGTTGCTCGGAGATTTTCAAAACCTTTGGGTTTTGAAAATACTGAAAATCTGTAAGATTTTCAATCTTTAAAAATTTGTGAAATTTTTAAAAGCCACAAAGTCACCGGATTACAGAATATAACCCCTTTGTGTCTCTGTGTCTCCGTGTGAGGCTCATAAAACGAACTTTCCGGTACGATATTCATTCTTTTATCCGATAACTAATTCAGATATTTTCCTTTTTTTGTTTTTCAATCAGCTCGCGGGCACGCCTGAAAACGCCTGTAAGCGTGTTGCACTCTCTCCCGGATACAAATGACCTTCCGGTAACTATTCTAAATGTCTTTCTTATAAGTCGTGTTCTGAAGTCCCCCAGCTCAAACACACTGACTAATTCCGTGAATTTTTCAAGCATAACATCTCTTTCAGTTTTATTTGCTAGCTTCATCTTTTTCAAATTTGCTCCCCTTAAATTTTTTTCCCTCACAAGCTCATAAAGAATGACTGCTACGGAATGAGATAAATTTAACGACTTATAAGTTTTATCCGTAGGAATTGTAACAAGAATATCGCATTTTTCTATTTCCTTATCAGACAATCCGAAGTCCTCTCTTCCGAATACGAGTCCTATATTTCCATCAGCATTAACCACATTTCCGATTTTGGCAGAAGAAATCGGCGTTCTGATAAAATTTTTACCCCCTGCAATTTCTGCACTTGTACCGATTAATAAATCAAAATTTTCCGCCATTTCGTCAAAGGACTTAAAAATTTTTGCATTCTGGACAATTTCCTTTGCATGAACCGCAAATTTCATTGCATCAATTCCGGTTAAGGGCGGATTTACCATCACTAAATTTTTGAATCCGAAATTCATCATAACCCTTGCAACCGAGCCGATGTTTCCTCCGTAAATCGGCTCAACCAAAATCACCGAAAAATTTTCCATTTAATTATTTTGCTTATTTTATTGTATATAATAAATTTAGTATTAGACAACAAATTTTTAAGTTGTTGAAATTTATGTTGAAATTTAAATTTAAAAAACAAATATATTACGAAAATTTTATTAACAAAATTATTAACAAAATATAAGATGGTTTATAGTCACACAAAGAAGGCCGGAAGATGCGGGAGATTTGGCGCAAGAATAGGAAAAAGAACAAAAGAAGATGTAAATGCAATAGAAGATGCCAGCAAGCAAATGCATGAATGTCCGAAATGCGGAAAGAAAAAAGTTGTCCGGCTGGAAGCGGGAATATGGAAGTGCGGAGGATGTAAAGTAAAATTTGCAGGCGGTGCTTATACCTCACAGGTTATAAAAAAAATTTAAAAATTTAATAAAAAATTTAAAAATTCGGATATTAATTTTATTGAACATGTCAGAGTATGTATGTTTGCGATGCGGAAATGAGAACACTTACGAAGAAATAAAGCGAAACAGGATGAAATGTATAAAGTGTAAAACAAGGGGCTCGGATTTGTGGTTTAAAAAGAGACCGCCTATTTCAAAGACAATTTTAGCAAGATAAGATTTTGAAATTTATTATTTATAATTTATGAAATTTATCGTTTTTGAGGGAATTGACGGAAGCGGATTGAGTACTCAATCCCATCTGCTCAAGGAATATCTGCTCATGAATGGCAAAAAGGTCTTACTGACAAAAGAACCAACGGATGGGCTGATTGGAATGCTTATAAGAAATACCTTAAGAAAACGGATAAAATTTGATGAGATGACATTGGCGCTGTTATTTGCTGCTGACAGAACAGACCATCTGGCAAATATAAAATTTGCTCATTATGATTATGTGATTTCTGACAGATATTATATTTCAAATTTTACCTATCAATCACAGACAATTGATTTAAATTTTCTCATTGAAATAAACAGGTATGCAAGAAAGCCGGACATGGTGCTCTTTTTGGATGTCAAACCCGAGACATGCATTGAAAGAATTATTCACAACAGAGACCACATAGAACTTTATGAAAATATTGAACAACTAAAGCTCGTAAAGGAAAATTACTTAAAAATTTTAAAAAGCATGCAGTCTGAAAATAATCTTGTTGTGACATATATTAAAGGAGATAAATCTATAGAGAAGGTTAATAAAGACATAATTAGTGCTTTAACCGAAGCTAATATGTTAGAAAATATCTGATCAAAACAATAAATACAAAAATTTGCCAAAATATGGGATTTTTGCAGATTTATTACGGGACATAATCTGATTTTTGGATGTCCATTGATGTAATTTAGCAAACATACCATTTCAACACATTCGTTTTATGAAATGGGAAACTTTTGTTTTTATAATAATTTTAAAAATTTATAAATTTAAATACAAAGTGGAAAAGGAAGTTCAATACGGACAAAAAGAAGAGAACAAACAGGAAGATAATAAACAGGATAATAAACAGGAAAAAAATAATAAACAGGATAATAAACAGGAAGATAACAATATTGCCGGTGAAGAACCTGATACGAATAGCAATAATGGGGATGCCTATACGGATAAAAATACAGAGATCTATGACGGCAGCAGCATTATTGTTCTTGAGGGACTTGCCGCAGTAAGAAAAAGACCTGCAATGTATATTGGAAATACGGATGCCGCCGGATTGCATCACCTGGTTAATGAAGTCGTAGATAACAGTATAGATGAGGCCTTGGCGGGATTCTGCAACAGAATTGAAGTAACCGTGCATAAAGACAATTCCGTAACAGTGTTAGACAACGGCAGAGGAATTCCTGCTGACATCATACCAAAATTTAATAAAAGTGCTCTTGAAATAGTTATGACCGTTTTACATGCGGGGGGAAAATTTGAAAATAAAGCATATACTGTATCGGGGGGGTTACATGGGGTTGGAGTTAGCGTCGTCAATGCAATGTCAAAATTTCTTGAGGTTGAAAGTTACAGGAACGGAAAAATTTATCGTCAAAAGTATGAAAGAGGAGTTCCGGTATCCGAAGTTACGACGAGCGGAGAAACAAACAATACGGGGACAAAGGTTCATTTTGTGCCTGATACTGAAATTTTTAAAGATATAAATTTTAATTGGACAACTATTATTTCAAGATTGAGGGAATTGGCCTTCCTGAATAAGGGTCTGAAAATAATTGTTGCTGATGAAAGAAGTGAAACAGACAATATCAAAGAATTTCACTACGAAGGCGGGATTAGGGACTTCGTCCAATACCTCAACGAAAATAAAAAAGTACTTCATAATGTAATATATGCTGAAAAATTTAAAGATGAGATTGTAGTTGAGGTTGCATTGCAGTATAATGACGGATACAGTGAAAATATAATTTCCTTTGCAAACAATATTCATACGATTGACGGCGGAGTTCATGAGGCAGGATTTAAGACGGCATTGAACCGGGTTATAAATAAATATGTGAAGGAAAATAAACTGTTTAAAGAAGGTGAAAATTTAGAGGGGGAAGATATAAGAGAAGGTCTGGCGGTGGTAATAAGTGTAAAAATAAAAAATCCTGAATTTGAAGGACAGACAAAGACACGATTGGGAAATATAAATGTCAGAGGAATTGTTGATAAAATTGTCTATGACTATCTGGAGGACTATTTTGAGAAACATCCGAATGATACGAAAATAATTGTGACGAAAGCCGCTAATGCCATGAAGGCAAGAGATGCGGCCAGAAAAGCAAGAGAATTAGTAAGGAGAAAGGGTATCTTTGACAGGGCATCACTTCCGGGAAAACTTGCCGATTGTGCAAGTAATGATGTGGAAAAATGTGAGGTTTATATTGTGGAAGGAGACAGTGCCGGAGGAAGTGCAAAATTAGCAAGAAATAAGGAATTTCAGGCAATACTTCCGTTAAAGGGAAAAATTTTAAATGTGGAAAAGGCACGACTTGAGAAAATTTTAGAAAATAATGAGATAGTAGCAATGATTACTGCAATTGGTACGGGAATAAGCGAGGACTTTAACATGGCAAAGTTAAGGTACAATAAAATTATTTGTATGACGGATGCTGATGTTGACGGTTCGCATATAAGGACATTAATGCTGACATTTTTTTACAGATATATGAAACAATTAGTGGAGCAGGGACATATATTTATTGCATTGCCTCCTCTTTACAGAGTTAAGAAAGGAAAAACCGAACAATACCTTTATAGTGACGAGGAATTAAAAAAAATTTTAGATGAAAAGGGAAGTGAAGGAGTAACAATTCAGAGATATAAAGGATTAGGTGAAATGAATCCCGAACAATTATGGAGCACGACAATGAATATGAATGACAGAAAGATTGTAAAGGTTACTATTGCGGATGCCGTTGAGGCAGACAGGATATTTACTTTGCTTATGGGTGAAGAAGTAGAGCCAAGAAGAAATTTCATACAGAAGCATGCACTTGAAGTGGTAAATTTGGATATATAAGAAAATTGAAACAACGGCTGACAGAATAAGGAAGCGAAGTCGTGACATTTTGTCACGGGTTGATAAATAAATTTTTACCTTTACACATCAATAACTTTAAAAAGCCCAAAATAAACAAATTTCAAATTTTTATATTTTCATATTATATTTGTTTTGAAAACATAATTTTAGAATAAATAAAATGTTATCTTATACTTTAGGAAAGGGCTTTGATGTATTAAAAAAGAACAAAGCAATATTTGTCCCGTTTATTGTCTTGGGGATAATTTCGGTCTTAAGTTTTTTGCTCATTGCAAAACCAGTGTTTGAATTTACATCTCAAAGTTCATACTCATCCACTGCATTTTACACAACTTCTGCGGGAGGTTATGACAGTTATTTTTTTAAGAAATTTGCGGACTATATGCTTTTAATAATAGTATGGGCAACTTTTCTATCCTTTCTTGCAGTTCTTGCTAATGTTGCAGGACTGAGAGCAGTAAAGGACTATTTGCGCGGAGAGACCACAAAAATTTCAGATATGGTAAAAACAGCACTGACAAAGGGCTTTGTTGCTATATTCGCAGTTTTGGCGGCAAATATTTTGTTTTTCCTTCCCGGAATTATCGGAATGTTGTTGTATCTTTTTGCCATTGGTTCCATTGCTTCGACAGATTCGTATTCAACCATGAATTTAGGAAGTGCAGCAGGTATGATGCTCATTGCATTTATTATGTTTATTGCTCAGGCAATTATATTACTCGCCTTCGGTCATTATATCCTCTCAAAAAAATTCAGAAAATTTTACACAACAGGAATAATTGGTGCAATTATTCTTTTGATTTTAGGTATCGCCACCGGATTCATCAGTCCTGTTTTATCACTTATCTTTCTCATACTTTTTTTTATTCTTTTTATAGTCATTTCTTTTGCTCTGGTGTTCATTACATACATAGTAATTTCTGCAATTACATACATACTTCCGTCTGTCATTGTGTTAAATGATAATATAAATGTAACAGACGCAATAAAAAAGACCTTAAATTTTACAAAAGACAATACTGCAAATTTCTGTCTGTTGCTGGTAATTTATATAGTTATTATGATGGCTGCTTCCATTCCTTCATTTATGTTCTCATTTGCCAATGCGATGCATCCTTCATTTTCTTTATACCTTTTTGCGGAAATTTTTACAATCGTTTTAAATATTTTCATTAGTCCTTTTATCCTGTCGGTTTTTGCCCTTGCTTACGCATTTTCATTAATGAAAGAAAAGGAATCGGAAAAAGAAGATAAAGGGATAACTATGGCCGAAGAAATTAAAAGCGGTCAAAATTCAGGTTTATCGGGAGGTTTAGATAATGTCAGATAAGTAAAATTACAATGCCCCAAAAGTCAGATATATCAAATTCAGATATATTATTTCCTTATTCAAATATCCGTGACGGTCAAAAGGAATTTTTGAATGATGTTAATACCGCAGTTAACGAAGGAAAAATTTTACTCGCTCACGCACCAACGGGAATCGGGAAAACAGCTGCCTCTCTTGGCGGAATGCTTAACTACGGATTAAAAAACAACAAGGTTATTTTTTTTCTTACTCCGAAACACACACAGCACGAAATCGTTATAGAAACACTAAAAAAAATAAAAGAAAAGTACGCTCTAAAATTTATTGCCGTTGATATAATAGGAAAGCAATGGATGTGCATGTATCCGGATACAGAAGACATTTCAAGTAATGAATTTAATGAATTCTGCAAGGCAAAAAAGGAACATGAAGAATGTGAGTTTTACAAAAACGCGCATCCCAAAAAAAATGAAAGCAATATTGCCGATGGAATTAAGAATAAGCTCAAAAATTCTATAATGCACAGCGAAGAAGTAAAAGAACTGTGCAGCAGACACAATATATGTCCTTATGAAATTATTATTGAATGTGCAAAAGATGCAAATGTAATAATTTGTGATTACTTCCACATATTTTCAAAAACAGTCAGGGATACATTCTTAACAAGGATTGGCAAAGAACTGAACGATTCAATCATCATAATTGACGAATCACATAATCTGCCCGAACGACTCATGTCTCTTTTAAGTCATTCCATCAGCGAATTTTCAATTGACAGAGCAGGCAAAGAGGCGGAAAATGTCGGTAAAATTTATCTGCAGGAGGCCGTTTTAAATTTAAAAAAAATTTTAGTCCTGTTTGGAAAGGAACTGGACAACAACAATGAAATTTTTATGGAAAAGGATAAATTTGTTGCCGCAGTTGAAAAACACATCCGTAAAATTGACGGACCTGCTAACTGGAACTACGATGATTTTGTAAATGATACTGATTACACAGGCGCGGAAATTTTAAAAACACCAAACCGATATCGTTCATATCTGAAAATAACAGGTAAATTTCTCGGAAGCTGGAATATGTCCGAACCGGGTTTTGCCAGAATACTGAAGAAAGAAATAAGAAAGGATGCAACAGGAAGATACAGGGACTATTTTTCTTTATATTGTAATTGTCTTGACCCGTCAATTTCAACATCGGAAATTTTTAATGCCTGTCATTCGGCTGTTTTAATGAGCGGAACATTAATCCCGCTGGAGATGTATAAGGATATATTGGGAATTCCTGATAAAAGAGCCATGCTGAAAGAGTATAAATCACCGTTTCCAAAGGAAAATAAATTAGTTATGGTTGTTGAGGGCTTAACTACGAAGTATGAAATGCGGAGCGAGGAAATGTTCAAAAAATATGCTGAAAACATAAACGAAATTTTAAAACATGTTGATGGAAATATTGCAATTTTCTTTCCTTCTTATAAAATTTTAAACAAAATTTCTTTTTTTATGAAAGAGATACAGGACAAATCAGATAAAAATTTCACCTTTGCGAAACCAATTTTACTTGAGCAGCAGGATATGACAAAGGAAGACCGCATGGAACTTTACAAAAAATTAATCCCTTTTAAAAATTCGGGCGGTGCTGTGCTGTGTGCAGTGCTTGCCGGCTCGCTTTCGGAAGGTATTGATTATGCGAATAATTTACTCAGTGCGGTTATTGTTGTAGGGCTGCCACTGGACTTTCCTGATTTGGAAACGAAAGCATTGATTGAATATTATGATAAAAAATTTAATGCCGGCTGGAAGTATGGTTATATTTATCCTGCAATGAATAAAGTAGTACAGGCGGCGGGACGAGGTATAAGGAGCGAGAGTGACAGGGGAGTAATTGTGTTGCTTGATGAAAGGTATAAATGGCAGAATTTTTCAAAATGTCTGCCGAAGGATTTTGCACAGATTGTTACAGAAAAACCGGAAATTTATATAAAAAGGTTTTTTGAGAAAATTTCGCGGGATTAAAATTTTATTTGTGTTAAAATTTAATGTTAAAATTTAAATTTATCAGAGCATATTGATTCAATGAGAAAAATAATAAAACCGTAGTCACATCTTAACATTCTAGCAATCAGAGAAATTTTAAAGAGATAATACAATGATAAATTTACCTGATGTCTTTGCTTTAATTGCTCATATTGTTACCGAACAATAATTTTAACAGAAATAAATAAAAACAAAAAGATAAAATGAATGCAACTGAAAAATTTGAACATTCCATTGAATTTTTTAACAGGGAAAGAGAAAAGGAGGAAATATTGAGCATTTTAAGGCAAGAACCGCGGGAGATAAATTTCATCTACGGCCCTATAAATTCAGGAAAGACGACTTTAATTCAAAAATTGATTGATGACTTGCCAAAAGATAAATATGTTGTTTTTTACATAAATCTGCGGGGAAAACTTATAAAAGAATACGGCGGATTTGTGAGGGTATTATTCAAAGTTAAGAGAAAAGAAATCTCTGAAAAGGTAATAGAAAAAGGCGAAAAGCTCGCTAAAAAGGCACTTGTACTGGCAGGAAGATACCTGTCAGGCATTCCGATAGAAAAAGATATGCTTGACGGATTTCTTGAAACCAAAAGTTCTGAGGATGTTTTTGAATTTTTGGAGGAGTATTTTTTAAAAATAAGTGAAACAAAGATTCCGATTTTGATCATTGACGAACTGCAGGTTATAGGGGACCTTGAAATTAACGGAAAAGCAATTTATAAATTATTTAATTTCTTCATCCGCTTAACAAAAGAATTACATATTTGTCATGTTTTTGCTTTATCTTCTGATTCATTATTTATTGAAAGGGTTTATGCCGAAGCAATGCTCGAAGGAAGGACAAACTATTTGTTAGTTGATGATTTTGATAAAGAAACCGCGAGAAAATTTTTGGAAAAATATAACTTCGGAGATACAGATATTGCTATTCAGTATTTTGGCGGGAAGCCGGGGGACTTAATAAAATTACTGGCACAAAATAAAGATATTACAATTTTCATGAAGGAAACGACTGATGAGAAAAAGCGTTTTTTGATAGACATGCTGGATGAATTATTATATGTAAAACCAAAAATAGAAATAGGAAAGGAGAAAATACCTGTTGAAAGGCACAAAATAATAGATGTGTTAAAGAAGTTTAAAGATAAAGAAGAAACAGAGGATGTGGAAATAAGCAGACCTGAGAAAATATATCTGGTTAATAGAAACATATTGTTTGTGAATTCAAAGAGCGGAATAATAAAACCACAATCAAAAATCATCCTGACCGCGATAAGAGAAATTTTAAAGGAAATAAAATAATTTATTTGATGTGTTTGCTTTGATTGATAAGATTGTTACTATGGAATAAATTTAAATAAACTATGAACACAAACAACCTTCTGATAATTGAATTTTTTGACAGGGAAAGTAAAATATTAAAATTTTACACATTTTGAGATATAAACCAAATTGATAAATCTTTATGCAAAATAACAAATTATAGAATTAAATTTATAGAACATGAAAGGCATTCAAAGGACTGAATTTTTTGACAGGGAAAAGGAAAAAGAAGAAATTTTGCACATTTTAAGGCAAGAACCGCGGGAGATAAATTTCATCTACGGCCCTATAAATTCAGGAAAGACGACTTTAATTCAAAAATTGATTGATGACTTGCCAAAAGATAAATATGTTGTTTTTTACATAAATCTGCGGGGAAAACTTATAAAAGAATACGGCGGATTTGTGAGGGTATTATTCAAAGTTAAGAGAAAAGAAATCTCTGAAAAGGTAATAGAAAAAGGCGAAAAGCTCGCTAAAAAGGCACTTGTACTGGCAGGAAGATACCTGTCAGGCATTCCGATAGAAAAAGATATGCTTGACGGATTTCTTGAAACCAAAAGTTCTGAGGATGTTTTTGAATTTTTGGAGGAGTATTTTTTAAAAATAAGTGAAACAAAGATTCCGATTTTGATCATTGATGAACTGCAGGTTATAGGGGACCTTGAAATTAACGGAAAAGTAATTTATAAATTATTTAATTTCTTCATTCGCTTAACAAAAGAATTACATATTTGTCATGTTTTTGCTTTATCTTCTGACTCTTTATTTATTGAAAGGGTCTATAATGAAGCAATACTTAAAGACAGGTGCAGATATTTGTTAATAGATAATTTTGATGAAGAAACAACAAAAAAATTCCTAAAAAAACATAATTTTAGCGAGGAGGAGCAGGAAAATGTATATAACAACACAGGCGGGAAACCTGCACATTTGCTCAGAATAATTGATGCAAAAAATAGAGGTGGCGATGTTATAACTGAAACAGAAGCAATGCTGGAAAGCAGAAAAAAGAGATAAAGGATACAATAAGGAAGCTCAAGAGATTTGGAAGTGAAGTCGTTTTTGATAAAACACCTTATAAGGTTGATTATAATGATGTAATTTCAACACTTAAAATGTTTGGTGAAAAAGATAAAATTTTTGATGATGACATTGACGAAGTAACAAAGATGTATTTAGTTAAGAACAATATTTTATTTGCCGAATGCGTTAATGAGACAATAAAACCACAGTCAAAATTAGATTTGCTGGCAATAAGAGAAATTTTAAAAGGAATGAAATGAATCAAAAAGGAATACAACTTATGAATAGTTAAAATGCCCGAATATTTGAGCGAGGATAAAAATTTAACGCAGTTAAGCAATCACAATAAATTATGTTATTATAAATTTGTTGGAAGCGGAGATATAAATTTTATAAAATTTTAACAAAATGAGCAGAGCAAACATAAAACAAATAAATTCCTGCAATGACGGAATATGCATAAACAAATTTAAGGCGAACGGAATCAAAACCGAAAAATACGGAGTATCTTTAATATGGAATGATGACCTGTGCGATTGTGCCGCAGTATTTACAAAAAACTCAATAAAGGCAAATCCTGTGAAATACGACATAGCACAACTAAAGCGGAGACAAAAATTTAAGGCAATAATTGCCAATTCCGGAAACGCAAACGCCTGCATAAAAGAAGGACTTGCCGATGTCAGAGAAATGTGCAAAATTGCAGCCGAAAAACTGAAGAGCAATCCCGCTCAAATTTTATGCGAATCAACGGGAATTATCGGAAAACGAATGGACATTGAAAAAATAAGAAAAATTGTGAATGATTTAGACATTAATGAAATTTCTTCCCGAAATGCAAACAAAGCGATAATGACAACGGATACGAAATTTAAGGAAATTTGTTACGAATACAAAGGAATAAAAATAGGCGGGATTTGCAAAGGTGCAGGAATGATTGCTCCGAATATGGCAACGATGCTGTGTTTTTTAACAACAAACGCAAATTTAGGGGCAAACAATTCCAAAATTTTGGCTCAATGCTTAAAGGAATCAGTTGGCGAATCATTCAATATGATTTCTGTTGACGGATGTATGAGCACAAATGACTGCATTATTTTACTTTCCGATGCAACAAAAACCTGCAGCGCTGATGACTTTAAATTTTTGCTTAAATTCTCAACACAGGAACTGGCAAAAAAGGTTGTTGCGGATGGTGAAGGGGCGACTAAATTTTTAGAGGTTGTCGTTGAAGGTGCAAATACAAAGAGCAAAGCGATAAAGATTGCACTGACAATAGTGAATTCAAATTTAGTTAAATCCGCATTTTTCGGGGAAAATTTAAACTGGGGAAGAATAATCAGTGCAGCGGGAAGTGTTGCGAAAATAAATTTTGATAATGTTGATTTGAAATTTGAGGATATGGATAACAATAAATTGGTAAAAATTTTGGAAAAGGGAGATGCAATGAAGTTAGATGATTGGAGTATAATGAAGGCAAAAAATATAAGGATTTTGCTAAATTTAAATGAAGGGGAAAACAATGCAACGGCGTGGGGGTGTGATTTGACTTATGATTATGTTAAGATAAATGCGGAGTATAATTAAAATTTCATAAATTTCAAATTTATTTACTTATGGAATTTAATAAAAAATGGGCACAAACGGAAAGGTTATCCTTTCAGAAAGGGAACGAGAAATTTTAAAGAAATTTGAGAATGTTGCAAGAATTAAAAACGAAGAAGAATGGAAAGTTTTAAAGAATTGGGCTAAAGATGGTTGGGTCTCTCTCGATCTCTTATTAGGAACAGCCAAACTAACTGAAAGTGGTAAAAAGCATTTGTATCAGTAAAAAATGGAAGCACAAAAAAAGAAACGGTTAATTGAATTAATCAGGGAAAAGGCCTTAGTGATTAATACAGGGGAAAAATTTAAACTTGCTTCGGGAAAGGAAAGCCCTTTTTACTTTAATATGAAGCCGGTTGCACTTGACCCGGAAGGTGCAAATTTAATAGCTGAAGGTATGCTTGAAATTATTATGGCTCAATGTAAGGAGACGGATTATGTGGGAGGTATGGAAACCGGAGGAATTCCGCTCGTAGCTGCGATATGTGTCAAAAGCCAATATCCCGGAAAACCACTTCAGGGATTTTTTGTCCGAAAAGAAGAAAAGAAAAGAGGGACAAAAAAATTAATTGAAGGAAATTTAAAGGAAAACAGCAATGTTGTGCTCGTTGAGGATGTTACAACTACTGGAATGTCTGTTCTTAAAGCGATAAATGCTGTCCGGGAGTTTAACTGTAAAGTGGTTCAGGTTATTACGATTGTTGACCGGCTGGAGGGAGCAAAGGAAAATTTAGCAAAAGAAGGAATAACTTTGATTTCTTTGCTTACGGTTGATGCGTTTAAGGAAAATTTAACCGGATAATAATTGCTTTTTGAAACGGTTTTGTTTTATTTTCCTAAATTTCGCAAATTTAATAAAAATTAAATAATGAAAATAAAAGAAATTCCTGCGGAAAATCGTCCGAGAGAACGGCTAAAGAAGTTTGGCGCTTCTGCATTGAGTGATGCGGAATTGCTTGCAATTATCTTACAAAACGGAGTCAAAGGTGAAAATGTTGTTGATATGTGCAATCGTCTAATCTCATTTTACGGAATTGGAAATTTAAGCGATTTGTCGTTTGAAGAACTTCACAAGGTGTATTTCTTTAGCTGGGATGATGTTCCGGGAAATGACAGCGGGATACTTCTAAAATATATGGAGGATGACCTAAAAATGGACTGGGCGAAAAATGCAGAAATCAGTAAAGAAGACGATGGTGAAACAATAATTATTAAAAATGGAGAAAACTCATTTACTTTTAAATTTGATAAAGCAAAAAAGTATTTGTTTAGCTGGGATGATGTTCCCGAAAACAATATAGGACTCGTAAAATTTTTAAAGGACGACTTAAAAATTGAATGGGTGGAAAATGCAGAAATCAAAAAAAACGACAATAACGAAACAATAACTGTTGCAAAGGGAACAAATACAATTTTTCTCAAACTTCACCTCACTTCGTTTGGAGATTTTCAGGGCAAGCCCGAAAATAACAAAACAAAAAAGATGGTATCATTAGAACTCAACGGTGTCAAAAAATACAAATATCTTTTAAAAGAAGAGGAAGGTAAGCTAAACATATACGCAAAAAAGAATGTAACTTTGGTTACCTGTGATGATACTCATAAATACATTTTAAAAAAGGAAAATGGAAAAATAAAGGTCTACCACAAGATAAATGGTATCGGGGAGGCAAAAGCAATGCAAATCAAAGCATTGTTTGAATTTAATAAAAGGTGTAATCTGGCAGCGAAATCTTTAAAAAAAATAAAATATGCAAAAGAGGTATTTGGGTACGCTTCCCAGAAAATTCCCGATAATAAGAAGGAGTATTTTATGGTTATTCTTCTTGATTCCAAAAACCGGATAATTGCAGATAAAATTGTTTCTATCGGAATATTAAATGCTTCATTGATTCATCCGAGGGAGGTTTTTAGAGATGCAATAAAGGACGGTGCAAATGCAATTGTTTTGGTCCATAACCATCCTTCTGATGATCCGACACCATCAACAGATGATATTAAAATTACGGAAACCCTTGTTAAGACGGGCGAGATTATCGGAATTTCTGTTATTGACCATGTTATTATCGGCGACACATATTACAGTTTTAAGGAAAACGGAAAAATTTAACATGCTCAAAATTATCAGGCAAATCAATTTACTGTAACAAATTTAATTGGTCTTTCATTAATTTTTTTTATTTTTTTCCGGTTAATTAGTCGTTTAATGGTGTTTCTTATCATATATTCGTTAAAATCAATTTCTTTTTTAATTTCATTTATTGTTTTTGGTTTTTTAGTTATGTATAAAATTGCATTTTCAAGACAAATCCGGGCTAATTTTTTAGTTATTGGAATTTTTATTCCGGTTCTTGTTTCCAGCATTTCAATATGGTCAAGTATCGCATTGCCCCAAAAGGCACTCATGTTTTTTTGCTGTTTTTTGTATTCATTTAAAATTATTTCCCAGTCAAGTTTCTTTTTCGAGAGAATCCTCTCACAGTCAATGATGTCTCCTTCCCTTGATGAATATGCTTTGAAAAGAAAAATGTCTTCGGGTGATAAAATATAAATTTTAAAATTATTTTTTTCAAATTCAAGCTTAGCTCTGCTTTTCAGTGAGTTCGTAAGAACAATTCCTCCGCACACCTTTTTAATAAATATGTCAATTCTCGGCGAATTTTCACGCTCCAAAATTGTGCTTGTGCAAAGATTTTTATATGCCGGCGTAACATCCGCAACTTCGTGGAAATTAGCGCTTAAAAACAGACCTTCTAGTATATCAAAGTCCTTATGATTTTCGACAATTATATCAATATCTTTTGTTGTTTCCTTTATCCCGTATAGTATAAGTGCGCCGCCACCAAGCATATAAATTTTAATTTTATTTTTTATTTGCGTCTTTGCTGAAATTTCATCAAAAATTGAAAATAAATTTTCATTGCGATATTTTATAACAAAGGATACATTATACACATTCGCTTTCTCAATAAATTCCGATTTGGGAAGGAACATACCTTTGTTTTTTATTTCTGTTTCGGTACCTTCAATGTATGCTGCAATATCTATCCATAAATTAAGGACATTGTATTTTTTTGATTGACTCTCCACCTTAAATATATCTATTCTTTCCTTGTTTTTGAGATAAAAGATTATACACATTGAAAGCATATTGGCATCTTTGGCAGATTTTATAGCATGAACGAGAATCTCTTCAATTGAAACATCTTTTTTCGGTGAGAAATAATAATCATAAATTGTGTGATATTCAACACCAAACTCTGAAAATCTTGAAAAACCAGTAAGTACTGCCTCTGAAACAAGTATTGCTTTTTTTGTCATAATAAACTTTTCAAAATGTTTTTTCCACACAACTATTGTACCACTTTGAAATTCAGCCCTGTTTTTGATATGTCTTAAGAATTCAATTAATGTCTTATTTTTATCATTTAGTCCATACTCACCGGAACTTTCAGTTAAAACTGGCAAAATTTCCCTTATATTCCTGTATGCCGATGACAGTGAAATTCCCATATTATTACACAATTCACTTACACTTGCACCATCAATAAGTTCAATTAAAATGTTTAACTTCCTGCCGGTCAGGTATTCTAATGGAAAGTCCTCTGTTATTAAATTAGAGAATGCAATTGTCAGTGGATTTTTCCGCAGATTTATCAAATTTTTTCTCTTATCAATAACTCCGAGCGATTCCATTTTATTCAGCGATTTATAAACAGAAATTCTGGATTTTTGAACTTTGTTTTGTATTTCTTTTAAGGTCATCTTTTCATTCTCAATCAATATTCTGACAATTTCAAAATCACAATTATTAATTATCATTTTAGTTAACATATAAAGAGTTGTTGTTAATCAAATTAATAATAAATTAAATTTTGGTTAAATTAACATTAAATTTGCTAAATTAAAACAGAACATTCTAATGATATGTTTCAAAATTTTTAGATTTGTCTCGGATTTAGAAATAAGAGATATTGCGTTTTGAAACGATTTTGTTTTGAAACAGTTTTGTTTTGAAACAGTTTTGTTTTATTTTAAATCAGCATATTTCCAATTTATCCCCCACTTTTACCTTCAAAATTTCACCCGCATTTTTTCTAAATTTTCCTATTTCAATAAATCCCGAACTGCCGCAATAAACGCCCAGTTTTTCCTTCTCATCGGCAAATGTCTCAACAAATCTTGCACTTATTTCCCGCCCTTTTATTTTGAGCTTTACTTCTTCCCCGACCTTAAATTTCGCATATTCGTTCCTCAGACCTGTTATAATGTTTCCAAAATTGTCAATGTATAAAATTTTGTCCTTTAAATTTAGCACCTTTATCTTTTTTGTTTTATCAGTTTTTCCAAAATTGTCAGGCATTTTTCCGTTTAAAATTTCTCCCGCAATTACAGCAAATATATCCCTTCCGTGAAATGTCTTACTTATGTTGCTAAATTTATTTTCGTCTATTTCCACAACCCGATTTATGTTTTGAGCGAGCATTGAAAAAATTCCATTGTCAGGCCCGACAAATAAATTCCCGTCTTTCTCAATTATTACGGCTCTCCTTTTTGTTCCGACATAGGGGTCAATAACACAGACAAAAATTGTCTTTTCAAAAAATTTGGAAATTTGTGAAATTAAAAAAGAGACCTCAATTACTGAATAATTCCTGACCCTTAATGTCCGGATTTGTAAATTTTTTTGACTGACGGATAAAATTTTTCCGGTTATTTGCAGGGTGTAAAAGTCCTCAAAGTCCGTTAAAATAATAACTGTATTGAGCATTCTGTCTAATTTTTAATGTCTTTGTAAAATTTTTTATCATACCTATAAACTATATTTTTACGAAAATAAATTTAAATTATTCGTTTCCAAAAACAATAGAAAACGATTTTCCCAGTTTTATCTTTGCTTTTCCGCTTTTCAAGAGAGCAATATTATTCTTAAATCTTTCCAATAGCAATCCGGTCATCTTTTACCTTTTATTTTTCAGTTATTTTTTCAACTTTCCATTCATTTGAGATATTTGAGACCCACAATCCAATTATCTGTGCAGACGATCGCAAATTTTTCACCTTTTCCACTGCAATATGGATTTGTCTATTGTGGGTTTCATCATCCACAGGATTACCAACGCAATCATGGTGCCCAACCACAAAAATAATATTTAAATTAGGTTTTTTAAGAGAGATATCTATTTTTTTAAGAATGCCTTCCATATCTTTATAATTTTCACCTGCTAAAACACCATCCATTCCGGCGTCTGTTATCATATCCACATAATCAGCAGCATAGTTCTCCTTTATCCAACTGATAACAGGTAATTGCACTCTGCCATCCATACAATTTAAACATGTTGCAAATTCCATTTTTTATAATATTTTTAATTTTTACTTATTATATAAATTCTTATTCCATATATTTAATATTAGATATATTTAATAATGACAAACAACGAAAAACAAAATTGGAATTTAGCAATTATAATTTTCATAATTCAAATATTAATGGTGACTTTCAATGTTTCTTATTTATATGAAATTAATTCAATAGATGAGTTATCCATGCTTGAAGAGAAATATCTTGTAAATTCTGCTATTTCTTCTATTTTAACACAACCGCACAAAAATTTAACACTTAAAGATGACGATTGTAAATTTCCTGGCGATAGAAAAATTGTCTGTGAGATTAATACGACAAAATTTAATTTTTCCTACAAGTATTGGTTTTATTTCAATATGAGTTCTACTATAAATTTAGAACATGATCAAAATTTAAAGGAGGTTTACAGGATTTCTGTTTCAGACATTAACGGAACTTTACATAGAAGCGCATATAATTATTCACATTTATTTGACTTGGAATCTGATTACGAATATTTCCTCAAAAATGACAAAGTTGATAAAAATCTTATTAATGCCTTTAATAATAGGAGTGCATCTCTTTCAGATATCGCAATGATTTACAAAATAGATGAGAAAAATTGGGAGGTATATAACAATACGGATGATTTTTATAAGATAGAACATTCTGGTGAACAATTACGCATATACAAATATATAAAAATTAATGATTCGGTCATTGCAAATATTTCGGGAAAGATTACAGATAAAACGAATCGAGAAAATCCATGTATTTTTGAGGTATATAAAGGAATTTGCCAGAAAATAGTGAGACCCGTTCAGTGTAATATAAACATGAAGTTCGAGGGAGATCTAAATGGTTCATTTAGAGATTACCCAAACAGAATGAAAATAGAAGGTAAAAGTTGCACATATTTCGGTGTGTATTTTGATTTACAAGGAACTAACTTTTTTTTCAGTGACCACTCTAAAAATGTTGATATAAGATATACGGGCTTTGAATATCTGTCCACCAATCCAAAAATTTCAAATATGAATAATACAAGTGTCGGGGAAAATACAACAACAGAAAATAATACAAACGTTGGAAGCAGCAATCTAACGACAAACACCACAACAACAGGCAATACTACAACATTGAATACGATATCGGGAAGCAATAACACAACAACAGAATATAACACAAACACTACTACAAACAATAACACAGCGACAAACACCTTAAGATTATATAACTCCACAGCACAGAATTTAGGCATAAACAACTCCACAGCAAGCAATTCAAATATAAGCAAAACAGATATAACGATACAATTTAATGCTGATGGTCATATACATGAAGATATCTTGTTTCATTGGACACTGTTTTTCTTAACTATTTTGTCATTTCTTGCAACTATATTAAAACTGCAAAAATATAAACAAGGTGAAAAAAAGATAAATCCGGATCTTGTTGGCTTCATTTTTTCAATCATTGCGGATTTTCATTATATTCCGGCAATCTTTATACTCATTACCGCACCATTGCTTATCGGAGAAATAAAATTACTTGTTGTTGGGGCATTACTGGCAAATCTCATAAGTTTAAGTGTAATAAGTTATGAATTAATTATTATTAAAACGGAAAAAAAGGAAGAATGATTATCAAACCATTTTATACTCTTATAGATCATCGGGAATTTAAATATCTCAAAGAAGAGATTGAAAAGAGCAAAGAGGATCATACTATTGGCAGTTTATCCTCCAGTGTCGATCCTTTCTATAAACTTGATGCAATAAGAATTGTTAACAAATTTAATAAAAATGGGGAATGTTATCTGACTCGGTGGGGAGTTGCTTATATTATTTGTGAAAATGATTCTGAAGAAAAATCTTTAAAAAAAGCATTTTTAACTGAAATTGTCAAAGGGATTAAAACTCCGGGTGAAGCATTGTATGAAGGATTTATAAAATCATTGGATCAGACTGATAAAAAAGAGAAAGGGAGATTGGACTTAGAAAGCGCACTTTATGGAATATCTTTTCCATTGTTGAACAAGAAGGATATAGATGGAAAATACGAAATAAAATCTATCTGGAATGTGTTGAAAATAGAATATTCTTGTGGAAATAATAATAATGATAAGTGTGGAAATAATAATGATGATAAGTGTGGAAATAATAATGATGATAAGTGGGAAGCATCATTAAGTAACAATACAGTAATTAATACAAATGGTAATAAAGATCTGCTGAAAAGTTTATGCATTCAACATCACCTTTACACCACACTAAAAACTGCTGTTTTGTACCATGTGGAGGACACAACAAAAAGCTGGGACGACATCAAGCGTTATGTTGATGTTAGAACCGCACAATATAGGGAAGGTGTAAGTATAATAAGGGGGAGGTTAGATAAATTCTCGTTGCTTAATAAACTATTTGCAAATGTGTGGAATATGGATATTTGTGATAAGCCAAAAATAAAAGAATTCAAAAAGAAGGGCAATAATCTCGAATCAAAAAAATTTAATAGAGAAGACCTTCACACAGAAATATATCAACACACAAATCTTATGGGTGAAACCCATAATGAAATTGACAATTTCGTAACTGATAATATAAATCTCAAGCTGACTGATGATATGCGATCTGC
This sequence comes from Candidatus Altarchaeum sp., assembly GCA_018260615.1. GTDB lineage: Archaea > Altiarchaeota > Altiarchaeia > Altiarchaeales > Altiarchaeaceae > Altiarchaeum. The sequence continues at coordinate 32,144 of JAGWDQ010000044.1, read as the reverse complement.
TCAACTGGCACTAAGAATTTTACAACCTCTATTTATGATAGGAGTAGTGTTATCCTTCATAACAATCATTTTTAGAGTAATGGGAATAGATATTTTTGAGAATATTTCCTCCAGAATATTTGTCGTTGGCACACCGGCACGTGTTGTAGAACTTATCATAATTGTAATGGTCACGATGGTTTCTATGTTTTGGATTACATTAAATATAATCACCTATGCGCGAGCATTTGAACAGACAATAGGTGCAACAAGATCGCGTTTAGATATAATAAAAGACCTATTTTTTTACATTGGAAGCATAGGGATAATTTTTATTGTAATTGGTTTGTTAATGAATAGTTTTGAATCCTCACCAATCATTGAAACACTTTCCATTATAATGGCAAGTATAATTATAATGTTGTTTTTTGTCTTTTTCACATTGGTAAGAATAATCAGCAGCACAGAAAAAAATAAAAAAGATAATGCCTCAGAATGGGCAGGTATAGGTACAGCCATGCTTTTATCTTTTTTATCAGTTGCTTTTCTTTTTAATATTTGTGAAGAAGTAAGAAACCTATCCTTTGCATACCACTTTTTATTGTGGTTTATTTTATTTATGTTGTGGTTATTTTTCATATCTTATGCAGGAAAAATAGGGAGATTTATTTTTGCTACGGATGAAGTCAAACCATGGAAAGAATTTAGAAAAGAAATCCGTAAGAAATTTGCAGATAAAATCAATAATTATATTTGTTCAACAGATGCTAATGACCCATACGCGACTTGGAATTATGGAAAGATTTTTATTACATTTAGGCAGGAGTTTTTGAAAAAATACATTACAAGAGAAACTACTCTATTGTTGACATACGCAGCGATATTGCTGCAAACACTTGCAGTAACATTTAATATAGGATTTATATTGGATAAAACTTCGTTTTCTATATTGTTTATTTCAGGGGTTGCATCTTTATTAACGACTTTTATTAAAGTAGACAGACATCTAAAGGATAATGAAGAAAGTATATATGCTTTAATAGCAATCGTCGCCTCAATTGCAGCTGATATTCATTTTATATTTGCAATTATGTTTTATCTTTATGATCCCTCGTTTTCATGGTCACTCGCTATTGGTGCGTTTATAGCAAATGTTGTTGCATTGGGGGCAATAGTAATCGGAAGCATGAAAGGTAAGGAAAAAGAGATAAAATTTGAAATTTAATTTATTTATTCTTATAAAATAATTTAATTAATGATATAAACAATTAATATAAAAGTAAAATGACATATACATCAAAAATAAAGAAAGGCATAGGAATACTTCCAGTGACTTTTGTATTACAATTTATGATTTTAACATTTAATGTAACTTTTTTAGTGCATATAATGAGCGTTGATGCTTCGGAAATCTCTAAAATAGGATTTTGGGAGTTTTTTAAAACATTTTGGGAACTTCTAATAATAGCGTTACTATCCATTGCTGCAACACTCAGGAAGTTCGTGGACTTTTTGCATAGACATCAAATAGACAAAGAAAATAGAATGGATGGAAAATCATCTAAAATAACAATAATTATTATGATGGCTCTAATATCGTCATTCGTTGCAGATTTGCATTACATTCCTGCAATCGTTGCTGCGGGAAGTATGTGGAATGGAGAAAATCTCCTCTCATTAATATTTTCGGTGGTTGTTTTTGCAATCATTATTTTTATTATTTTAGAGATTTTTGCACGCTCAGAAAAGACCTCTTCAGAAAACCGTAAAACGGTTATGTTGTTTGGAATCATTCTGTTCTTTATTTTAGGTGGTTTAGCTTGGTTATCTTTATTTCTTGATGAAACAAAAGATCTCATAATTGCGATGTCAATTGGTGCCCTTGTTGCAAACACTTTTGGAACGATATTGGTGATGTGGGAAAAAAAACTGGAAGGAGAGAACCATGAAGAGATGTTTAGCTTTTCTTTGCCGATATTTTTATATCGTTTAGATTATAAGAGTATAAATGTTGATGTGCCAATAAAAATAAAATTTGGGGGAAATAACATTGAAGCCAAAACAGATGATAAGGGTTGTTTTTATTCCCCTTCACCCGATGTTGAAAAAGCACAATTGCTTGGGACTTTGCAATATGCTGCCAAAACAGTCACGATAAAAGTTCTTGACGACAAAGACAAAACTATAAATGGTGCTGAGATTGAAATACCTATATTTAGATGGAAAATAACGATGCCCGAAGGAGAATGTAAAATACCTCTTCCACGAATTGTGCAGACAATAATAAGTAAACAAAATAAGCTCTCTATAGATTAGGGTTGTTGTCAAATAACTATTCTATCTTTGAATTTTACATATTTCACATTATGAAATTTTAATTAGCAACAGGTCTATTTTTAATGTTTTGGCAAAATTTTTTATAATTACGACTTTGCTTATAATTTTAAATTTATAAAATTTAATTATGGATAAAAAATATGTAAAGGACTATCTTCACACAGACATAATTATCGTAATGCCCAAATTTACCGTTGAAGAAGTGGAAAGAATGGTATTAAAATATCAGCATGTCGGATTTCCGGTTGTTGAAAATGAGAAACTTGTCGGGTTCATTTCGGTTCTGGATATATTATTCAGGAATCCAAAGGCAACAATAGATAAATTTATGCGGAAGGATGTGATTGTTGCTACACCGGATATGGAAATTTCCCGCGCCGCAAAGATTATGTGGAGAAAAGGTATTTCCGGTTTGCCTGTTATCGGAGAAACCAATAAATTTATCGGAATGATTTCAAACACTGATATTTTAAGGGCGGAAATAGAACATTCGTCTTATGATAAGGTCTTAAAGATAAAGGATATATTTGAAAATTTACACGATTGTGAAATTTCCATACTGGAAGAAAATGTAAATGTCCGTGACTTAATTCCCACGCAAAGCAATATAGAGGCGGATGAATTGCAGGGAAGAATGTATGAAATACAGAAAAATTTAAACGAGCCGATTGTTGTGCTGCGGACAAATAATAAAAATTTTATAATAGACGGGCATCACAGAGCGGTTGCAGCGGCAAAGTTAAATATAAAGGAGATTGCAGCTTACATTCTCATTTCGGAAACACCTGTCCGGTTCGGATATGAAAAGACAGCAAAGCGGCTAAATTTAAAGTCCCTGAATGATATAGAAATTGCAGATGACGGGAAGAAGTTAGAATTTTAAAATGAAGTTTTCTTTCTTCTGAAAAAATATTTTTATTTATTTATTTATTTATATTAAATCCTAATATGTTATATAAATCTAACTTTTAGTTAGAAATAATTAATAAAAAGTTAAAAATATATAATAAATTTAGTGAAAATGGAAAAGGAAGAAAATACATCAACGGAAAAAACAAAAAAGAAAAGAAGCATAATGGAGTTGGAGATATTAATATTTGGTGTGATTATTATTAGTGCCGGAATATTAATCGCGATATTTGATTTTAACATATCAAAAGAGGATGAACCAATTCCGTATGTAGCACTCGGAGGGGCAATTATCCTTTATGTTATTTATAAGAATTATAAGTATAGAAAGGGAAAGGATGAAGAAGAAACATCGTTTGATGAAGGAACAAATATAAATAAACAAATTCCGTATTGGGGGACAATTATTGGAATAATTATCACCCTTTGGGGAATTTTGTGGGTGTTCTTTTCGGATGTAGGATATTTCGCACTTGTGATAGTAATAATGGGAATAGGGATAACAATTTATTTTATTCATGAAATTTATAACTACAAAAAGACAGGCAAGGTGAATGTTTGGGTAGATGAGCGGATAAACATAAATATCTCACACTCGGCAAAATGGGGCTATTTCTTTTTAATGATTTCTCTGGCAATTATAAACGGATTATTGGCTTTTGGTGCAATAGACAATGCTCTGTTTGTTACTCTTGTAAGGGCTATTTTACTTGTCGGAATAGGTATATTTGTGATCGCGGTAAAGATACAATAAATTTTTAAAAATTTAAAATAAATACCAAAACTTAACGAAAATGAAAAACGAACAAATAAATAAACAATCTCAAATACCATACAGATGGGCAATATTAGGTATATTTTTTACTATGTGTGGGGTAATGTGGTTATATTTTAGAGGCGCTGTATCCACCCCAGAATACTTAATCTCAGGATTACTCATATTACTGGGAACTATTATTGCACTTTATTCTCTTTACGAAATCATTCAATATAAAAGAACAGGTGAAGTAAGAATTAGAATTGATGAGCGAACGGAATTAAACACTTTAAAAGCATCAAAAAAGGGTTTTATATTTCTTGTAGCTTCAATAGCGATTTTAATAGCATTATTGGGTTTTGATATAATAGATGAGCAAATTTTTTCATCTCTTATAGAAGTTGCTTTTGCTGCCGGATTCATTATATACATGGTATCTTATTATCTGCATGAACGAGATGATGAAAAAACAGATAAGATGATATTGACATTGACTGAAATAGGGCTTGGAATTTTAATGGCATTTACTATACTCATCGGACCAGCCATAATTCAGGAGTATATTTTTCCGCCGATGATGGAACATGTTTCAATAGATCATGAGATATGTTCTGCTCCATCAGTATGTGATGAACAATACAATATAACTAATCAGACATGGATGTTTAAGGAGGATTTTATTTCTCCGGAAACTCATGGTCTTATCCTCGAAGCCAGATTATATAGTGCAGGGACAGGAAAAGGTACAGAAGATAAACCTTTTGGAGAGGAAACAACACACTCAGAAATATGGGATGCTATAGAAATTTACCGGATAAACTCAAGTTTTTGGAAAATGCCAGATTATGACGGATACATTATCTGGATTCAGGTAAAGGGTAAAATAGATACAAAACCACTAAAATCTCTGAAAACAAGAGTCAAAATTAACAACGGAGTTATTATTGGCTGGGCACCTGTTGCAACATTCAATGTTGAAAAAAATAAAGAATATGAACTTTCTCTTGAAAGGGTGCAATATGGTGACAACATCCTTGATATAAGGCAGAAATACTTTATGGAGCAAGGTAAATTTGGAGTAGATACTTTGAAAGAGGATGAATTTGAAACGGGTTGGAAAGGAAAAACAAATAAAGAATCCTATGTAATTTTAGGTTTGGAAGTGAAAGTTCCAAAAGGCGAAAAACCAGATATTTTGGTGAATAGCGAGTTGTTTGCATAAAATTAGTTTGAATTAATTACAATAATTTCAGTTTGAAAGTTTAAAGAATGAAAACACGACTCAAAGAATTTCGGGCAAGATACAATTTGACACAAGAAGAATTAGCAAAAAAAGTTAGTGTCAGAAGAGAGACCATTGTCTTTCTTGAAAAGGGAAAATACAACCCTTCACTTAAACTTGCGTATGACATAGCGAAAGCACTTAACTCTAAAATTGATGAATTATTTATTTTTGATGAAGAGGAGTGAAAGTAAATAGTAAATGTCAAATTAAATTTTACTCACACAAATCATGTAAATTGCTTTTAAATTTTCATCTAAATTTATTATTTTCGCAACCTTTTCTTCATCAAACGCACCGATACATACACTTCCCAAATTTAATGCTTCCGCCTGCAGACAAATATTCTGGGCAATATGACCTGCCTCAAAGTGTGTATATCTAATGCTTCTGTCTCCGTATCTTACCTTAATTTTTTCGTAATTGACAGCGAGAATAATTGTTGCTTTCGCATTTTTTACGCACTCTTGATGTAATGCCGCATAATATAATAATTCACTTTTGTTTCCCTCAACAACCTTTAAAATTTTATGCCTGTCACTTTCATACTTATAGATTCCATCGCTTAAATTTATATAAATTTCAAAGGGATATGTTGCCCCTGCCGACGGGACAACTTTGCGGTCTTTGTTCCTTCCGTAAGCAGCCCATAATAACTGTGAAATTTCATCCGTGCTTAAATTTTCAGCCGTAAATTTCCTGTGCGACTTCCTTTTAAATATTGCTTCTTCAAACGAAATTTTTCCTTTTGTTTTTGGTTCCGGAAGTGTTGTGATTTCCATTTTAAAATAATGACGAAAATGTGTCTTGAATATCGGGCAGTTCAACAAGTTTGGATATTTTACCTTCAATATCAACATTATCAGAGGGGACTGTCCTGTTAGCTTCTTCTTCTAACGAATGAACAAACAAAATTAGATAAAATGGGCTTCCTACTCGTTGGTTGCCGTTTTTATCTTTTAGATAACATTTTCTTACCAACAATTCACTATCTTTTATATCTTCACACTCTATTTCAAAATTTCCATGTTTGTTTTTTATCATCTCTTTTAATTTATTTAACATTCTTTCAATTCTTGTTTTTTTCTCCCTGCTTTTACCCGACTTGTTTTGTTTATAAAGAGAAGTATCTAAGTCCAGCATCAAAAATGTTTCAAAGTTTTGTATCCATGTTGTTAAATATTCTGCAAACAGATGAATCGCGTTACCCTTTCCCTCTTCTGACTTTACCAAAATTTTACAAGAACTGTAAGGTCCGTAAGGGCTGAGAAATTTACCGACTATTTTTGTTTCTATATTTCTCAAATCTTCCTTTTTATCACGCTCCCCCTGATCAAATATTTCTATATCTTTATCAGGAATGCCAATTTTGGGAAATAGTGCGCGTAAGAAAATACTATCATGTTTTCCTTCACAAATGATTATCCTCTTCATTTTTAAATTCCTCTTAAATCCAGGAAAAGCTTGTCCTTTGCATATTTGGCATCTTTATAGTCCGAAATGGTCGGAATAGTAGAATCATCTAATTTATCCATTCTTAACAACAATAAGTCCTTTTCCAAATATTTTTGATCTTCTTGTGAAAAATTATCCTTGTCAAGCAACAAATCAAGAAAGTCCCAGCTATGAGTCGTTATGAAAAACCGGATGTTTAGTTTATCTGAAAATTTGATAAGGAACTTTATTAATTCCAGAATATAACCAGGATGCATGTGGGTTTCCGGCTCATCAAGCAGGACAATTTTATTCTCCATATTTGGTGAGGAAATATGCCACAGCAAGCCAACCATTACTTTAAAACCATCACCTAAAAAAGAAAATGGAACAAAACTTAATTTTTCATTTTTATCTTTAAATGTAACATAGTCAAAATCCAATCTTTCTAAATTTTCAATCAAATTATGCTCTTTTATAATGGATTCTATATTCCTAATTTTCCTTTTCATTTCTGCGTCTTTTTCTTCCAGTTCAAATTTCACACCAGATAAATCTTTTATTAAAACTACATTTTTCCCTCCCGAAATTTTTGTGGGATGTTCAAAAAGTGAGAACATCTCAAACATATTGGCATTTATAACTGACAAAACCTCGTCATATGACAAAACCTTTTCATTCAACGACTTTGTACCCTGTTTAGATATTTGTTCGAAAATCTCGAGCGACACAGGAAGTAAAATGCGAGAAATTCGAGAATATTCTGAAAATGGCAAGTGATACCTTACTGTTTTATCTTCGCTGTCTTTTAAGAGACACACACTCTTTTTTGATATGATGCCTATTATCTCAGGAGTTATTGCTTCATCCATTTTGTTTTCTAATTTGTGTCTGATTTCTTCTGTATCTATGATGTTTTCAGGAAGGTTAATAAGAGCAAAAAATTTGTTTAATGACCTAATAAATGCCCCAGTAACGTCTTTCTTGAATTGGTAAATCACTTCGCTTTTGTATGATTTTGATATCCTTAATTTCTTTTTGCTTTTACCTATCTTCGCTACAAGTTCTGAATATTCGGTCTCTGTATGAATTATATCCGAAAGATGTTCACCATACATTTGCACTATATTTTCAGGATTAAATAACAAATCAATTGCTTCCAAAACGCTGGTTTTGCCAGTATTGTTCCTTCCTACAATTAAGTTTATTTTTTTTGGAGAAAACTTCAAATAAGATATTCCTTTAAAGTTTTCTATTTTTATTTCTTTGATTTGCATTTTTACTATATTGATAAATAAATTTTATATTAGTAAATTAGGAAATTATTTAGTTTAAAAGAATAATGTTAAAAATTCAGGAAAAATACTCATTTACTTTCTTCAACGGAAATTTTTCCCCGCGTTTTTGGTTTTGGAAGCAGTGTTTCCATTTTAGAAATTTAACAAACCTCTACCCCGAATACAAATGGATTTTTCATTTTTACCTTATGCGCAATTAATATTATATGTTTTTGTATAATTATTATTTGTCGTTTTTGTATAATACAATTATGTATAATTAATATTATATGTTTTTGTATAATTATTATTTGCCCTTGAACGATGTGAACGTAATTGTGATGAATTTTATTACCGCCTGAATAGTTAAATTTTCATTCTTTTATTTTTGCTCATAATTGTGTAACAATACTTGTAAAAATTTTTCAGTCAGAGTAAATTAAAAAGAGAAATTAAAAAATATGGACATCAAAACAGAAAAATTAAGGGGTTTCCGGGATTTTTTGCCCGATGATATGAAAATAAGGAACTATGTGAGAGAAGCAGTAGAAAAAAAATTTAAATTATACGGATTTGACGAAATTTTAACCCCGACGGTTGAATACACAAATATATTCACATTAAAATCAGGAGAGGAAATCACTGAAAGTATGTTTGTATTTAAGGATAAAGGAAACAGAGAGGTATGCCTGAAACCGGAGCAGACCGCTTCAACCGCTCGTTTTTTCACTGAAAATTTTAAAAATTTTGCCTTTCCTTTGAAATTTTACTATTTTTGTCCCGTATTTAGATATGATGAGCCGCAGCATGCGAGATACAGGGAATTCTGGCATCTGGGGGTTGAATTGATCGGAAGTAATAATCCGGAAAGCGATGCGGAAGTTATTTCTCTGGCTTATGAGGGCTTAAAGTCCTTAAATTTAAATTTTGTTCTGGAGCTCAGTAATATAAAGGTAATTAAGGGGGTTCTGAATTCGGCAAATTTAAGAGAGGAAGACAAGAAAAAAATTTTGCACTATATTGACAAGCATAATGATGAAGGAGTTAATGAAATTTTAAAAAGGACTGACAGGGGAGAAATTTTAAACAAAGTTCTTTCATTTAAGGGAAACAGGGAAAATTTAAGCGATTTAAAAAATTTACTGAATGACTGCGGGGAAGCGATTGAAGGAATTGACGAACTGGAAAATGTTTTAAAATTTGCGGAATTATATGGTGTTGATTATGTTATAAATTTTAACACTGTTCGCGGACTGGATTACTATACTTCAACGGTATTTGAGATTCACGCGAATAATATGCAGATTTGCGGCGGGGGGAGATATGATAATCTTATCGGATTGTTTTCGGAAGATAAAGGAGTTCAGGATAATAAAAGCAAAAACACTCCGGCAGTCGGGTTTGCCTACGGGTTTGACAGAGTGATTGAGGCGCTGAAGATGCAAAATTTGAGCCCTAAATTTGAAAACAGGAAAATTTTAATTACATTCGTCAGTGAGGAATTTAAGGGCTATTGTGTTAAAGTAGTAAAAGAACTAAGGGAAAGAAATATTATAGCGGATTTGGATATAATGAACAGAAAAGTCAGAAAGGCGATGGAGTATGCAAATAACAAATACAGGTATGTTGTTGTTGTCGGAAAGAAAGAGGTTGAGGAAAACAAGGTTACTTTGAGGGATATGGAGAGCGGTGAGCAAAAATTTTTGAGGATTGAGGAGATAAATATATAAGACATATGGGAAATTTGGGTTAATGGGAGTCCATTCCTAATAAAACTCCTGTTTTAATGGGATTCTATTCCCAATAAAAATGGTGTTTTAATGGGATTCTATTCCCAATAAAATGCATATTTTAATCTAATTCTAATTCTATAAATTGATTTTATAAATCAAAACATACAAAATGGAGAATACAAAAATAGAAAATTTTTACCGGCTATGGACAGAAGGACTTGATAATTTTCTGTCAGCATACATTTATGATGAAAACAACAATTTATTACCAACCAGACATATTTTTTCTCATTACGAAGTGCTTTTGGAAAAATTTTTGAATAATCAAACTGATGAACTTGAAAAAATCAATCTTTTGTCTGGAATTAGAGGTGTTGGAAAAACAACGCTTTTTGCACAAATTTTTTATGCTCAGAAATTTGCAGGTAATCAGAAAATATTTACTCAGGAATATGAAAAAATTTATCTTGATGTAAGCGAATTACATTTGGAAGGAATTACTTTAAATGAGTTCTTTCGTTTTTATGAAGATCTAAAAAGATTTAAGTTTGAGAATCTGAACAAAAAAATTTTAATTTTGCTTGATGAAGTTCACTATGATGAACAATGGGGGCTTTTCTTAAAGACGATTTTTGACAGAACAATGGGACACAGAAATGTTTTAATACTCGCAACAGGGTCTTCTGCTTTATGTCTTAATATGAATCCGGACCTTTCAAGAAGGGCAAGTACAGAAGAAATTTATCCGCTTAAATTTACTGAATATCTGAAATTGAAAAACATAAAATTTCCAGTCCCGGATCTTTCAGATACATTATTAAGATGTCTATTGGAAAGTGAAAACGCAAGACAAATGTATGAGTCCGTTATGTCCATTTCATTGGAAGTGAATCGTTTATTTGCCAATTTGCCACCTAAAATTGAGTATGATTTTTTGGATATCGGAGGATTTCCATTTGTAATAAAGACAACAAATAAGGAAAGATGTTATAAATTAATACAAAATGTGATTGAAAAGTTAATCACAAAAGACATTATAACACTTAAAAAATTCAATTCGGAAACAATACAAAAGATATATAATTTGCTCTATCTTTTAGCAAAATCAGATGTAATAAGTTATGAAAAATTGGGCAAGTCCTTAAATATTGACAATAAGACATTAACTTCATTGTTAGATGTTTTGGTTATGGCCGGAATTATAATAAAAATCAGAAGTTATGGCGGTGCTTATGCAAAAGCGAGAAAGCCGGTAAAATATTTATTCATTTCACCATCGCTGCGGTCATCTCTGTTACAAGGGAGATATCCTCCGGAGATAAAAGGCAAAATACTTGAAGATTACTGCGGACTGGTATTTATTAAGGACTTTAAAAAATTATGCAGGAGGATGGAATTTATGTATGATTCTTCGGAAAAAGGTGCTGATTTTATTTTAAGGAATGATGATAAAGAGCTCGTTATTGAAATTGGTTTTAACAAAGAGGACTATGGAATAAAGCAGATAAAAGAGACATCTAAAAAGATAAAAAATTTTTCTTACGGAATAAGTATAGGTAATGACGAACTTGAATTAATTGATGACAAATTTATCAAGTTGCCATTGAGATATTTGCTTTTAATTTAAACCCCGCATAAATTTTAAATTGTAACTATTCAGAGGGCGTCAAATTACTGAAAATCTATAAGATTTTCAATCTTTAAAAATACTTTGGTATTTTTAAATACTGAAAACTACAAGTTTTCAATCTAAAAAAATCAGCGTGATTTTTTTATTACCTGTGAGATTTTCAAAAAAAATACAATTTTAAAATTTACGAAATTTTAAAATACACGATTTTCAAAACTGCAGAGGTTTTGAAAAGACACGAACGAAGTGAGTGGAACGGAGTGAGCGTAAAAATTAAATTTTTACCCGTAATTTTTTGGGGTGGCTGAATAGTTACTTTAAATTTTTAAAAGATAACCGCAATCGCCCCGCTGACTGCCAAATTTAACAACGCAACAAATATCAAAAATTTCCATCCCAAATTTAACACCTGGTCAATTCTAAATCTCGGCAATGTCCCCCTGATCCATATCGCCACATAAATCAAAGTAAATGTCTTAATCAAAAACCAGAACAAGCCCGAAACCGCTTCCGGAATCATCGGAATAGCAAACAACCCGTTCCACCCTCCCAAAAACAGCAGGGTAATTAAAGCAGAGCCGACAAACAAATGCAAGTATTCTGCCAGATAAAAGAAAGCAAACCTCATTCCGCTATATTCTATATGATAACCCGCAATCAGTTCGCTTTCCGCCTCAGTTGTATCAAACGGAACTCTTCCCATTTCGGCAATAGTAGCAACAAAAAATACAAACAATCCCAAAAATAAAGGAATTGCGAACCATAAATTTACCTGTGCATTAACTATGTCTATTAAATTCATACTTCCGGCAAGAACAACAACACTCAAAGCAACAATAAGCATCGGAATTTCATAAGCCATCATCTGTGCGGCAGCCCTTAATGAACTGAGCAAAGAATATTTATTTCCCGAACTATAACCTGCAATAACCATTCCGAGTGTTGAAATTGAACCGAAAGCGATCAACAGCAGCAATCCGACTCCCACATTTGCAAAAGCAAAGAATTCATTAAAAGGAATTAAGGCAAGTATTAAAAGCACGGGAATAAAAACAAGAACTGGTGAGATAAAGTAAAGCAATTTGTCCCTGTTTTTTGGTTTTATGTCTTCTTTAAATATCAGTTTCATTACATCGGCAAGCGGCTGTAATATTCCGTGAGGTCCTGCCGTCATAGGCCCTAATCTGACCTGAACATCGGCTAAAATTTTTCTTTCAAGATAAGTCAGGATTAGCACAAAAACAGCAGCAACAACAAATAACAAAACCCCCACACTGCCATAAACGAACAAAGAGGCCATGTCTTCCTGAATTCCGAAATTTTGCAAAGTCCTGATTCCGAGTTCTATTGCATTTCCCTGAAATAAATTTAATGTTTCCATGTTGTATAAAATTGAAATGAATATTTTTAAGATTTAAATTTACCTGTCCACACACCCCATTACCGGATCAATTGTTCCGCTTATAGCAACGACATCCGCAACATAGTTATTTTCACACATCTTCGGCAAAGCACATAAATTTGAAAATGCAGGCGAACGAATTTTAAAGCGATACGGTTTCTGCCTTCCGTCACTGACAATAAAAATTCCCATCTCTCCCTTTGCATGCTCAATTTTTGCATAAACACTTCCTTTTGGCGGCGTGATTAACTTCGGAACTTTAGCCATTATTTCTCCTTCTTTTGCCGAATTCAGCAATTGTGTCGCCTGCTCAACGATTTTTACGCTTTCCTCCATTTCCTTCATCCTGACGATATACCTCGCAAAATTGTCTCCGTCATTAGATACAGGAACATTAAATTTAAACTTATCATACATTGAATACGGCTCATCTCTTCTTATATCATAATCAACACCGCTTGCCCTGAGCATGGGTCCGGTAACTCCGAAATTTATTGCATCCTCTTTTGTTAATTTCCCGATGCCTTTTACCCTTCCGAGAAAAATTTCATTCCCGTTAATTAAATCATAATATTCCATGATATGTGCGGGCATTTGAGCAGTAAATTTATAAATTTTGCCGGCGATTTCCGGAGTGATGTCCTTTTTAACTCCTCCGACACACATATAATTAAATGTCATTCTCGCCCTGCTTAAATCCTCAAAAATTTCCAGAATTTGCTCCCTTTCCCTGAATCCGTAAAAGAAAGGTGTTGTTGCCCCTAAATCCATAAGATATGTTGTGAACCACATTATATGACTTGCTATACGATTAAGTTCGCTGACGATGACCCTTATGAGCTGTGCCCTTTCCGGAACCTGAATATTCATTAAATTTTCCATTGCCAGGACATAAGGAAATTCGTTGAGCATTGAGGCAACATAATCTAAACGATCCATATAAGGAACAATATGATTGTAGTTTAAATTTTCACATATTTTTTCAATGCCCCTGTGTAAATATCCTATTACGGGGTAAATTTTGAGCATCTTTTCGCCGTCAATCAACATTTTCAGTCGTAAGACGCCGTGTGTTGAAGGGTGGTGGGGACCTACATTTAATTCCATAATCTGTGTTTCATAATGGTGGTTTTTGATAAATTCTTCAACACTTAATTCGTCTTTTGTCGCTTCAAAGTCGCTATCCAAAGAAATTTCCTGCTCTTTACCGAGAGGATATGACTTACGGAGAGGATGGCCTTCAAATTGTGCGGGAAGTAAGAGTCGTTTTAAATTTTTATGTCCGTCAAATTTTATTCCGAACATATCATAGGTTTCCCGCTCGTGCCAGTCGGCTGAATTAAAAATTTCTGTCAAACTCGGAATGACAAAATTTTGAGCTGATATTTTTGCTTTTTCAGTATCTTTTACAACATCTTTTACCGCCTCTGCTTTTCTGTCTTTTATCTTATTTATCGCCTCAAAAATTTCCATAATTTTTATCTTCTTCGGACATTTCGGCTCACATAATCCGCACTTTGCACAATTGGAAATTTGTTCTGCTTTTATTTCTTTATTCTGTTTTAATGCGAAAATAATCGCTTTGATATCAACGCTCTGAACACAAACCTTGTTGCATAATCCGCATCCGATACATAATTCATGTTGTTTAATTCCTTCGGCAACGAGCTCTGCCGGAGAAATTAAAATTTCTGTCTTTTCTTTTATGCTGCCCTCCGAATTTCCCAATTTGACCTTCAATGCAATTGAGTCCTTATTAGCATAAGAATGGAGCAAATAAACTGCCTCTAATTCATTCTGTCTGTCAATTGCGGTTACAAAAGACAAGTGTTCATAGCCCTTTTCTTTTAAAAATTTTGCAATTGTCTGTAAATTTTCTGCATTTACTACTATGTATTTTAATGTCCCATCCTCTTCAACAAGGGCATTAAATTTATCCTTTATTTCGTTAAAAATTTCATCCATTTTATTTTTACATTATTATAAACGAATTAAATTTAGGTAACTACTCACCCGCCATAAAAAATTACTGGTAAATTTTTTGATTTTTTGTATTTTTTTGAAATTTTCACAGGTAAATTTTGTTAACCCGTGAGTAGTTACAAATTTAGTTGAAATACCTAAAACATGTTTTTGGTATTCGGCAGTCATTTTCAAACCGTTACATTTTGTAACGGTTTCACTTCATTCTTTTTTTAATCTGTTTTTTAACACTTTCCAATAATTTCTTGAATTTTAGTTTTTACCTGTTTACTTCTATATGGATTTATATATCTTCACTTTCTGATATATTACTTTGTTTCTTTAATATAGATTCTATTTCCTGTTCACTTGGTAACTTTGTTTTGTATTCTGTAACGAAAATATCATCTCTATCTTTTCCCGCACTGTAATAAACATCAACCTTATCATGACTCTTGCATACGATAAGTTTTCCTCTGGTTATTGTCATTGACATTCGTTAGCACCAGGTAATGTGACCATGTCAATTCTGACAATACTGTTGTCAAAATCGGATATGTATTGTAGAACCTTAGAATCCTATACAACGTTCTTTCATTAATCTTCAGGTCAATTGCCAATCTCTTAATGACTTCCTCTCCATAGCCCGCCCTCTTCCGGTTTATTTCCTCCCTGACAACCCTCTCCCCAATCTGCCAGTATGTTTGTACTCTAATATTATCTACTGCTTTATATGCTTTAGTGAGATTCCTCTGCAGAATGGATCTTATATCATTGAGCAGTTGTTCGTATCCTTCAGGTTCTGTTTTTTGGATTTCTTTCATCTTTTCTTGTTTTATTTTCTTTTCTCGCTTATATTCTTACTTTTTCTTGTTCTTACTCAATATTCCTTTAATATTTTCAGTCAGCAGTTTTTCCTGTGCGATTTTCTCCCTTAATTTTATTATTCCGTCAAGTAATGCCTCCGGTTTCGGAGGACATCCGGGAACATAAACATCAACGGGAATAATTTTATCAACACCTTTAACAACCGCATAAGAATGTAAAAAAGGACCTCCGCTTGTCGCACATGCCCCCATAGCAATGACATATTTCGGAGAAGGCATTTGTTCATAAAGCCGCTTAACTCTCGGAGCCATTTTATGAGTTACTGTTCCCGCAACGAACATTAAATCCGCCTGTCTCGGAGATGGTCTGAATACCTCCATTCCAAATCTTGCAATATCATTATTTGCACCTGCGGTTGCCATCATTTCTATTGCACAGCATGCTAATCCGAATGTTAAAGGCCATACGGAGTTTAGTCGTCCCCAGCTCAAAATTTTATCAACAAATCCAAAGACCTTTTCTGTTTTTCCGAATGAAACATTTAATTTACCCTCATTTAATTTATCCATCTCAAAATTTTTAAATTTTCTAAAATTTTTAAATTTTTCCAAGGTTTACTTTTTTCTTTTTCCTGAATGCTTTTTCTTTTTCTAAAAGAAAAAGGTTCTGAAGCACATTTAATTTATCCATCTCAAAGATTTAAATTTAATCTCAAATTTTAATCAGTCCATTTAAGGAAATTTTTATTTATAGCATATATTAATGCAACCAAAATTAAAGCAATAAACAGCATCGCTTCGGCATATCCCAAAAGTCCCAAATTTGTGAATTCAACTGCCCAGGGAAATAAAAATACCGCTTCAATATCAAATACAACAAACATTAAAGCATAAATATAATACTTAAAAGACACATTTGAAAATTTCGGATTCCCAACTGCGATTTCTCCGCATTCGTAGGTATCATATTTCCCGGAATTTGCGTTTAAATTTTTGTCTTTATCTTTATCTTTAACTCTTAAAAATTTCCATATAACCTCCATCGTAAGCAAGGCAACAGCAATTCCGACAACTGCTATGATAACAATTCCTATGTATGCCGTTAGATTGTCAGTCATTTTATTTGATTTTAATAAATTATTGATTTAAATTATAAATATTGATATATAATTAAGAATAAGATTAATTAAGAAAATAAGAAAAGAATAAAAATTAAATTTATTTGTTCTTATACTCGTTTTTGATGATTAGAATAATTTGCAATATTTCAGGATTTTTCAGATTTTTCCAAAATTTTATCACATCGCTTCGCTCGGAGATTTTCAAAACTTTGTGTTTTTAAAATAACCTCTCTTTGTTCGGAGATTTTAAAATTTTTGGAATTTTAAAATCACCTCTTTTCATTCAAAGATTTCACACCTCTTTTCATTCAAAGATTTCAGAAGCAAGTTCTGAAATCAGTAAAAATTAAAATAAGAGCCATTTAGTTTAATAGTTAAATGATTTAAATTTACCTTACCCATTAAATATCTTCTTTTTTCCTTTCTTCCTTAAATGTCTTTACTCTTTTTGGTAACACAACATCCTTAAACATCTCTTCAAAATATCTGTCGGTCATTCCCGCAATATAATCCCTGACAATTTCTGCATAAGAAGATTCCTTAACATATTCCCTGTTTATTCCGTTCATTTCAACAAAATGATTATAAATTTTAGAGTCCTTATTTTCATGCTCTAAGTCATTTAAAAATTTCCCAAATAATGTTGCATACATGCTCTCAACCTTGCTTTTCTCTCCCAGCCGCTTCGGATTATTATAAATTTTCTCATAGTTAAAATTTTTATATTTTTTCAGGCACTCATAAATTTCCCCCGAATAAGAAATTTCGTCTTCTTTATCAAAACTGTTCTCAATTATGTCAATTATGAGGTTATTAATTATGTCGGCGTTTTCAGTACCGATTTTTCCCGTGCATTCACCGGATATTAAATTTAAATCGTCTCTGTTTATTAATCCGATTCCGATTGCATCCTGAATATCCCTTCCGAGATAGGCAATAATATCAGCCATTCTCACTACGCACCCTTCAAGCGTCACAGGTGCATAATTTATTCTGCCTTTTAAAATTTCCCCTGCTTCTTTATCAAAAATTTCCCAGTTCTTGTTTCTGTCAGGTCTTAAACTCCTTTCAAAAATTTCGCCGTTATGACACAGAATTCCGTCAAGAACCTGCAAGGTTAAATTACAGTTTTCAATATCATCTAAAAATTTCACCCCTTCAACATTATGTAAAAATCTTCCAATCTTATACTCTTTGCATAAACCCGACAAAATTTCTTCCCCCAGATGCCCGAAAGGCGGATGTCCGATGTCATGACCCATGGCAATCGCCTCAATTAAGTCCTCATTCAGCCGTAAAGACCTTCCGATTGTGCGGGCGATCTTTGATACGAGCTGGACATGCAAGACCCTGTGTGTTATGTGGTCATTATCAACAAGAAAGAATACTTGTGTTTTGTCAATATATCTGCTGTATGCTTTTGAATGGATGATTCTGTCCGCATCCCTTGAAAATTTTGTCCGAATGTCTTCTGTAAATTTTTCCTCCCTTCTTATTCCGTCACTGTTTTTTGTTGCGAATAACGAAAGTAAATTTTCCCTGTTTTCACGCTCTTTCATAATTGCATCATACAATTCCGGATTTTCCTCCTGCAAGACCCTTTTATACTTATGCTGCATTTTTGTTAAATTTTTTGCACAAACTAAATTTATAACTAAATTTATAAAGAAATAAAATAAAATTTATAAAGAAATAAAATATAGATTCTGTTTCAATGTTGGGCATAACTGCGGGGGCAATAGTGCTGGCGGGCTTTATCCCACAGATTTATAAGGGCTGGAAAACAAAACGATTAGATGATTTGTCTTATCTTATGATGGGACTTCTAAGTTCGGGGATGTTTTTATGGATAATTTACGGGTTTTTCAGAAATGACATAGTTATAATTTTGGCAAATGCTGTTGGGATTTTACTGAATTTGATATTGATTGCGATGAAATTTTATTATGGAAAAATTTCCCGTGCTAAATTTCATCAGGGTCTGTAATTCTTCCGGTTATAGCACTTGCAGCAACAACCGCAGGATTTGCTAAATAGACCTCGCTGTCCTTTGCTCCCATCCTCCCGATAAAATTTCTGTTTGTTGTAGAAATGCATCTTTCTTTGCTCGCTAAAACTCCCATATATCCGCCGAGACATGCTCCGCAGGTAGGTCCTGAAATATATGCTCCCGCATTAATAAAAATTTCAAAAAGCCCTTCATTCATTGCCTGTGTGTAAATTTCTGTTGATGCCGGAACAACGAGCATTCTGATATTTTCATTCACTTTCCTTCCTTTTAAAATTTTTGCTGCAATCCGTAAATCCTCAATCCGCCCGTTTGTGCAACTTCCCAAATATGCCTGGTCAATTATAATATCACTTAATTCGGATGCCGTCCTGACATTTGAAGGTAAATGCGGCATCGCAACCATGCAGTCAATCTTGCCAGCATCATAATTAAAGGTCTCGCAATAATTTGCATCTTCATCACTCTGAACCGGCTTATAATTTCCCATAACTCTTCCTTTCAAATATTCAGAAACCTTTTCATCCGCCGGAAAAATTCCTGCCTTTCCTCCTGCCTCAATTGCCATGTTTGAAATCGTGAGACGATCTGCGAGAGGCATAATATTTACTGTTTCTCCATAAAATTCCATCGTCTTATACAATGCACCGTCAACGCCAATGTCTCTAATAATACTTAATATCACATCCTTGCCGCCGACAAAATTTTTTAGTTGTCCATTAATCACAAATTTTTGCGTTTCGGGAACCTTAAACCATAATTTTCCCGTTGCCATAGCACTTGCTGCTTCTGTAGAACCAATACCCGTTGAAAAACAACCTAATGCTCCGTAAGTGCAGGTATGTGAATCCGCTCCGACAATTAATCTTCCCGGAGCGACAAAACCCTTTTCAATCATGAGCTGATGACAGACCCCGCTTCTTCCAATTTCGTAATAATTCTTAATACGATGCTTTTTTGCAAATTCCCTCATTGCCTTGGCTTGCATTGCAGAAGGCACATCTTTATTCGGAACATAATGGTCGGGAATCAGAACAACCTTATCAGTTATCGGCTCAACATTGAAATTTTTGTATGCTTCAAATGCCGGAAGTCCGGTAACATCATTTACCATTACATAATCAACTTCCGCTTCAACTATCTCGCCCGGTTCTACACTTTTTCCCGTGTGTGCCGAGAAAATTTTTTCCGAAATTGTTTGAGACATTTTAAATATTATTAAAAAAATTTTATAGCAAATTTATTGAGGAATCCACTTAACTACACACTTACGATTTGCTTTTATATGACCTAACCTAAATTTATACCTTGTGTAATTAAGATCCTCTTCTTTTTCTGGTGATTCGATAGTATCTACTTTCTCATCTGTTGCACCATCATAAATTTCAATAAAAGGGCATTTTTCAAGCTGATATCCAATTTCAAAATTTACAACAACATCAAAATTGTCATAATCAGTAAGCAATTCAAATGTACACTCTGCACAATCTAAACGCTTTTTTAAACTTGCATTTTTCAACTGTTCTTTTTTGAATGGATACATTCCATCACAACTCCACTCCCACGCATATCTTATTTTTGTTCCTTTAGGTATTGTTCCAGTATTAGTTTTAAAATACAAATAAAGTCCAATAGAATCATCTTTTGTTTCTTCTTTTATTATTTCATACCTATCAATAGAGATATTATTAGGAGATAAAACTCTTGCATAAAATGTTTTTCCACTAAATCTTTTTTTATCTGCATCTTTTGAGATTTCTAAGGGAAAATTCTTTAGAGTTATATCTTTAAATGCGCATGCATCTAAAGAAAAGCCGATTTTTTTCCTATTAAAACTATCTGAAAGGACATTAATAGTTATATTAAAATCTTCTATCCCGTGTCCATCTTTGTAAATAGTTATATGTCCTGCTCCGGTTGTAACTTTATACTGTTCTCGCTCTTCTAAATCGGAATTTTTATAAATACTGTTTGCATAATTCTTTATGTCTTTCAGTAACTTTTTTGTATATTTTTTATCGTTAGATTCTATTTTCTGCCTGTTAAAAGAGACATAATTATAGCTTTGTGATAACATTCCAAAGTCTTTTATACCCTCTTCAACGAATATTATCATATTTTCTTTACTAAGAGAGATAGCTGCACCTATCTCACTATATATCCACGGAGAAGAAATGTTTATATTATTGCCTTTCCTGTCAGTAGCTTTGTACTTTTTGGTCAAAATCACACAAAATACAGGGCTGTTGCTTATTTTCGGAATAATTTTTTCTTTTAACTCCTTTGCTTCCGGACATTCCGCCTTTATTACATTAAAAGAACTCTTCAAACTATTAATGAACAAATCAACCACTTTTTTATCTTCCAAATCAAAACTACAGCTTACAAATACGTCCTTATTTTGTTTTGTATAATTATGGTCTTGCACCTTTCATCATTTTAGATATTTTAAATCGTTATCAGATTATAAATTTATTTTTCCCGTCCTAAATTTCTAATTTCCTCCCTGAGTTGGTTGTGCCTGCTGTAAAAATGTCTGTAATTCGGTACCTAATTTTGTTATTCCTTCTTTCAGTTTTGCCTCTTGTCTTTCCATTGACTTCAGCCGAACCTCTGCTATGTCCTTGTCTTCTTTCAGTTTTGCAATTGTTTCATCCTTCTTCGTTTCAACCATAATCCTTCCTACAATAGCATAAATTTTTCCTTCATTGTAATTTTCTATCTTTTTTAATGCCTCTTCGCTCTCACTTATTTTTGACTTCAGTTGCTGTTCCTGAATCATAAAATACTGCAGACCTTCCTGCATCTGCTGATACTGCATTATCTTATCCCTGACTTCGTCCTGCATTTCCATTTTAAAATTTAATTTAATAATATTTTTATATTTGCTATATTTGTGCGTTTTACGCTGATTTATTACATTCGTCTGCAAAATTTTTCATATCATCAATGCTCATAAATTCACCACTGTGACTTTGTCCATTTGCAACACATCCGAATTGTGGAATTCCACCACCCGAATTTATCACATTAGATGCACATTCTGCTACAATTTTTACTTTATCTGGCTCTTTTTCAGCTTCAACTGAAAAAAATTTATATCCACTATCAGTTAAATTTTGAACCCACGGCTTCATCTTTTGACAATGCGGACACCAGTCAGTATGATAAAATACAACCGCTCCTTTATCAATCCCGTATCCTTCAAGACAGGAATAAGATAAATTTCCTGCATCTAAAACTTCAATTGTATAATTATGAGATATAACTTTAATATCTATGACTTTTGCAGGCCATGGCAAACTATTTAAATTTATATATTCTTTGCCTTTTACCGGCTCTTCATTGTTGAATGTTGTTTTGAATGCACCTACATCTATTTCTTGTGGAATTAGTTTTGGAACTGCTTTCGGAAGTCCGTATCCTTCTTCAGGAGGAATAACCATGTCCTTGCTTTCACCTGTTTTCATTCCGATAACACCTTTGTCAAATCCTTTTATCATTTGTCCGCTACCAACGGTAAATTTTACGGTTCCGTTATCAAATTTTGTTCCGTTGGTTAATTTTCCTATGTATGCAACCTCAACAAAAACCCCGTTTTCAACAATGTTTGCTGTTTTGTTTTTGTTTGTTAATTCTGCCGCTGATTTACTGCATTCATCTGCAAAATTTTTCATATCATCAATGCTCATAAATTCACCACTGTGACTTTGTCCATTTGCAACACATCCGAATTGTGGAATTCCACCACCCGAATTTATCACATTAGATGCACATTCTGCTACAATTTTTACTTTATCTGGCTCTTTTTCAGCTTCAACTGAAAAAAATTTATATCCACTATCAGTTAAATTTTGAACCCACGGCTTCATCTTTTGACAATGCGGACACCAGTCAGTATGATAAAATACAACCGTATCCGGTGTTACATTATATTTTGCTAAGCACTCTACTGCTGATTTCTTTTGATTGCTTATATTTTTTATTGTTACATGAAATTTTAATGTTTCTCCTGTTAATGGATGTTGTCCCATCTGGAAATCTGTATCATTAACATTGAATATTTTTATTGTTTGTCCCCTAAAACTATATTCTGTATTTGCTTTTGGTTCCTGACTTAATTTTACAGAAACCATCTCTTCATAATTTATGTTTTTCTTTTCCCCGACTTTCGTTCCAATCAAATCCTTTTCAAAAGGATAAGTCATTCCCTGAGCAGATATATTTTCTATAAAAATCGTCTTTGTTATGTTATTTTCAGTAATATTTATCTTTATATTATCTCCCTCTTTTACAAGTTTTCCGCCTGAATCTACACACCCGCTTATTAGCACACTCAAAATTAAAATTGCTCCGACTGCTGCAATCCCCAATAATTCATACCCTTTTAACAAATTTTTTCCACTCATTTTAAAAATTTTTAAATTTTGCTGTTTTTATTGTATTTTTTAAATTTTTATAAATTATTTGATAATTACAATTTCAATAAATAATTAATTATTAAATTTAATGAATTTCTTATGTCAGTCGGTTAATCATTAACTCTGCAATTCACATCTTCATATCTTGCCGCTTTTCCTGTCCATTGCCCAAAGAGAGTGGCGTTTTTTGTTATTTCTCTTTGTTTCTTAACGCTATGGTGTTTTGTAACCTCTCTTGTTTTTGTTACATTTTTATATTTTGTTACATTTCTTGTTTTTGTTATCGTTAAATTTTTGATAACCTCTTTTGTAGAAGATATTACTCCATCTATCCTATAGTATGTTGGTTTTGTTTTGTCGCATTCTGATTTATAATAAGATACTTCTACTCTCTGTGATTCTCCCGGATTTAAAAGATACGAACTGCTTAAATACGAACCTATTTTTGTGGATTGTGTTTGTTGTTCGCTTGAAAAGAAAGAAACCTCTACCGCAAATTTCCCACTTATATTATCTGCATTTTGAATAGTTCCTATATCACCGCCACAATAACATCCGCTACCGCCAGAACGGCATTTAGCAATCCCCTTTCCTGTGGAAATCATTTTATAACTTACATAGTCCGTTGTGTTATAAAGTCCCGTTTCGTGATATGCTTCTATATCAGTATATGGTTCTTCCCCCACATAATATTCCGTATATGCCTCTGTTGAATTCTCACAATACGCCTGTGTTGCCTTATACTGAAAAGGCACGAGAAAAACCACAAATGCGGCAATCAATAAGACAGCAGCAATAATACCTGCTATGTATTTATACCTCTTTTCTTTTAGCCGTTTTTGTTCTTCCGCATGTTGTTTATTCGTATCTTCTTCTGTTAGCCGTTCTTTGCAGATTGTGCAAAAATTTTTTATATCCGGATACTCTTTTCCGCATTTCGGGCATTTTTTCATTTTGTTAAATTTTATTTCATTACTTTTTTATTTCAACACTTTTATGTATTCGCCAATCGCCTTCCTGGATGTTCCGACAATTATAAATTTCTCACATCCGGTTCCGTTATTTATTTCTTCAAGCATCCCGCAGACCTCTATATTTTCACCTTCAAACGCCTGCCCGACATAAGTATGGGTAAAACATAAAATTTTTATAATTTCCTGATTTCTGCCCTCAACAATCTCATAATGGGCAGGATATGAAAACGGACTTGCCTTAACTACTTTACCTCTCTTTGTAATATTTCCGATTTTTTTAAAATTTAAGTTTATGTTTGTATCATCCGAAAGCAAAAGATCAAATTTCCTATTGTTGATTGTTCCTTTATTAAATTTTCTCTTCTCGTGCCATAAAAATTCATCAAAGGTCAATTCATTGCCGAATATTCTTTTTGTATGGAGTTCTTTCCACTGCTCCAAATTTAAGTCCTTAACTGCTCCAAGGTTTAAAATTTCCTGCTTAATTGCATCCCTCGCATTGTTAAAATTTTTTGTTCCGTAAACAACAAAGTCAATGTCAGAATCATCCCTGTAACATTTAATAAGTCCGGAACCAGAAATTCCCAAATTTTCAGGAACTGTAAAATTTGACAAAAATTTAGCCAAATCGCACACATCCTGTTCATATCTGTCCTTCGGATGCTTAATTATCTCTTTCAGTCGTTCTCTTCCGCTAAAAATTTTTATATCACAGGTATCATCAATAATGGCAAGTCCTCCGTCAACCTTTTCAGGAGTTCTTTCTTTCAACACATATCTCAAAGAACACAACAAAGGACTTGTGCTTAAGACAGCATAAAATTTAGAGTCCTTTTCTATGAAGTCCCTGTGATTTAATCTGTATTGCATTCTTTTGTTTTATTTAAACAAATTTATAGGCATTTTGAAAGGTCTAAAATCTTGTAGATTTTCAGTATTTTAAAAATCTCGCAGATTTTTTAAAGATTGAAAATCTCGCAGATTTTCAGTATTTAAAAATGCTTCGGCATTTTAAATACAAAGTATTTAAAATCTCCGAACAAGAGCGAGGTGATTTTTAAAGATTGAAACCGAAGGTTTCAGTATTTAAAAAATCTCGCAGATTTTTTAAAGATTGAAAATTCTCAAAGAATTTGGTGCTCATCCCTTTAAATTGGGATAATTATTTTGTGAGAGATTTTTTAAAAATCTGCTTAAAAATTATATTTTTCAAGCAAGGTAAATTATTATGTTTTTAACCTCACTCCGTTCGGATATTTACTCATTTCATTCGTAAATGACAAAAATTGTGAGTTTATGGACAAACATTAATTATCCCAATTTTAGTGGGTCAGCACCAAGAATTTTCAGTATTTAAAAATCTCGCAGATTTTTAAAGATTGAAAACTTACAGTTTTCAGTATAGATTTTTAGTATTTTTAAGTTTGGAAATTTTGACACAGCAATTGTCCAACAAGTTGTTGGACTTTTGTATCTGCCTTTGAATAGAACAAATACCACCGCAGTATATTAAACAAATTCGTCCTTGAAAATCCTTTCATCACCTGAAATTCCTTTGCTAAATCTTTAGCAGGCATTTCTACCCCCTCATCCCCATATTTACTCCTTTTTTGTTTTCTGTGGTTTAACTTGAAGGACATTCTTTACTTTTTGTTTCAAGTTCAGAAATTTTATCGTTAATGTTTTTTATTTCCTCATTGCTTATGTTTATCTTTTTCCCTGTTTCCCCTGCTTTTTTATAGTCATCAATTGCAGTTAAAATTCTTCCGCATGAAGCGTTAATCTGTTTAAATGTTCCATCATCATCTTCAACAATACTTACCTCTATTCCTTCGTATATTAATCCAAAATATTCATTGAGTGATGCTCTTGCCTTGTAAGCGCCAAATTTATCTGCATCATTGTTTAATAATTCAATTTCAAGAAAATTATAACACTCTCTTGCCTCGATATCCTTCCCAACTGCAAAATACGCATAGCATAAAATGTTTTGTGTGCTGGCAACATCCTGTTTGCTGCCGCGATGCCCTGTAAATAAATTTAGTGCTGTCTTTGCATCTCTTATTGCGACATCGTAATCCTTTTCGTCCAATTTTTTCTGTGCAATCATCATATGAGTATAAGCAATTCCAAGTTCCGAATTGCCAAATTTATTTGTTATGTTGGAAATTTTACCTGCTTTCTCATAATACATTCTTGCATTTTCACTGTCATTATTCTTTGCATAAATATAAGCAATTCCCAGATATACATTTAGCAGACCCTCTTTATCATCAACCTTCTTTAAATAAATTTCCGCCTGTTTTAAATTTTGCATCGCATCATCATACACATTTAATTCGGTATAAAGTGTTCCGATTCCAAGATAATTATAACCAATTGTTTTATCATCCCCGTTATTACTCAATGCCCTTGCTTTATCATAAAATTCCTTTGCTTTTGTCAGGTCAGGTAAATTTAAATAATAATTTGCCAGCTGGGAATAAGAGTAAAATTTCTTTTTATCATCATTTAAATTTTCTGCGAGCTCAACCGCTTTCATTAAGTATGTTGCATTTTTCTCATAATACCATCTCCAGAACATTGCTTCATACATACAGTTTGAAAAATTTTTCTCTCCTGCAATATTTGCGGCATTTTCATAATAGCCCTTCGCAATTTCTTCCTTTCCCAATTGAGAATATAATTTTGCGATTCTTGTATAATATATGCATTTCTTTTCCCCGTTATTTTCTTTATTCAGCAGATTGTTGTATTCATCTATGGCACCGGTAATATTGCCCGCATTTTCCTTTTGAAGTGCAATATTTTCGGATGTGCTGATTTCCGGTGGCTTATCAAGATAAGGATGCAAAACAAAGTATCCAAAGAGAAACAACAGTAGAAGGCCTGCAAAAAAAATTATTGGAAAAATTTTATTTTTACGATTATTTTCTTCACTATTATCCCCATTATTTTTTTTATTTCGAGCATTATTTTTATCCATTTTAAAACATTTTAAAAATTTATATTTAGATTATTTAAATTTATAGGTAAACAAATTATTTAACCGGATTATTAATTATGAATAAATTAAATTTACATATAAAATAAAACGAAACTTTAAAATGAAACTCTCAACCGCGATTGGAATTACAATTATACTGGCATTGTTTTTACTTTCGATATTGATAAATTTTGTTGTCATTTTCAAAACGCATTTTCAAAACGCGAAGTTTTGAAAATCTCCGAACAGGAGCGAGGTGAGAGTTTTGAAAATCTCCGAGCAAGAGCGAGGTGATTCCCAATGATGCAAAGCCGGAAAATATGGGCGAATTTCTCGTAGGTGTTTTTCAGTATTGGCTCATTGTAATTTCAAAAATCGCAGAGATTTTTTAACGTACAGGAAAGTTCGTTTTATTTTTGGTCCCTCACACCAAGACACAGAGACACAAAGGAGTTATATTCTGTAACCTGGTGACTTTGTGGCTTTGTGTGAGTATTCTTCTGATTTTTTTAAATATCCGAACGAAGTGAGATTATTTTCAAAACGCATTTTCAAAACGCGAAGTTTTGAAAATCTCCGGGCAGGAGCGAGGTGAGAGTTTTGAAAATCTCCGAACGTAAGCGAGGTGATTTCAAAAATTTTGAAATTTTAAAATCTCCGAACAGGTAGTGAGGTGATTTAAAAAATCTCATAGATTTTTTAAAGATTGAAAATTCTCAAAGAATTTTCAGTATTTTAAATTTCTCATAGAAATTTTAAATCTCGGAGCGAAGCGAGGTGATAAAGAAATTTCTTTATCCTGCATTTCAAACAAGATTATATCTTTACTTCCTTCATTCCTTTATAAATATGACTTATTATTAACTGTGCAAATATTATTGAAATTGTTGCAATCAGGACCTCTATCATCCAGTTAGGAAGCCCAAAAAGCATAACATCCTGGGAATATATACTTGGCCATAAAGTGAATATGCTGTTCGGAATCATAAACAGAACGCTTGCCCGTGTTAAAAGTTCTATTGCTATACTCAGGCGCGCAGTATATTTTGTATACTCCGTAAGATTCTTTGACTCTATCGCCTGAATGATTCCGTTTAATTCCTTTTCCAGTCCGGCGGATAATTTTCCATACTTGTCAAGTTCGGCAATTATATCCGCAGCATAATATTCCACTTCTTTCTTTGAGATATATTCTCCTTCTCCCCTTTTCATATAAGATATAATAATGGACTGATATAAAAGTACTCTTGAAAATGTCTTTATATTGTCTCTTATTTTATTAACGGCATTTAAATCCATACTACTTTTCTCAACTGAATTTCGTAAATTTTGAAGGTTGTCGTCTATTGTACTGATTACATCCATATTTTTATCAACGATTTCATAAAGGAGTTGTACGAGAACAAAATTATTAAATTTAACTATATTTTCTTTTTCATCTTTAATTATTGCATTGATGTTTTTTATGAAGTGATTTATTGGCGTGGAGTCCTCTTTGTGAATAGTTATTACCGCATCAGAGGTTACAAAAAAATAGATGGTTTTGAATACATTATCCTTCCCTATATAACTTATCTTAACTAATGTATAATTTGTACCGTCTTCAACCTGACAATATTCGTCCTCATTCAATAGTCCTTTTTCAATCTTCATCCCAAATATATCTTCCGGCAAATCGTCTGTTTTCAAATCAAGCCACGAGTCCTTCAACTCATCTAACGAAATTTTCTCCGCTTCAATTACACTAATCTGTCCGTTCCCGGAATATTTAAAAATTTTCATAGTAAATTTTATGTTATTATATTAATTTTGGAAGTCAATTAATTTATTATTAACATTCTCTATTTTTTTAACATATTTTTAATATCCGAGCATTTGTCGGGAAACTTAATTTAATTAATTTAATTTACATAAATATTAATTTCTATAACTAAATTCTTATAACTAAATTTAATAAATTTTAACTTAATAAATTTAAAAACAATAAAATTTTAAATCGTTAAAATGGAAGGCAGCGGTGTCGGGAAAATTATAGAGGAAATAAATAAAGGGACAGCACAAAAGGTAAGCGAGATAGAAGCAGGTTCTGCAAATAAGGTAAATTTCATAATGAAACACTTTGAACAACTCGCAGAAGAAAACGCAGAGAAAATAAGGAAGCAGGGAGATGATGAAATTTCAGTTATAAAAAGACAGATTATTTCAAATGCGGAAATAGAAGCAAAGGACAAAATTGATAAAGAGAAATTTAACTGGGTTGAGAATGTATTTGAAGAAACAAGGCAGGTGATTTTAAATTTAAGCGCTCAGGAAAAGAAAGAAATTTTGGAAAAAATGTGTGATATTTCGGATAAAGAAAATTTTGTGTTTTATGTTGATAAGAAATATGCAAATTTATTGGGCAATGCCGGGAATGTTAAGGAAGCAGACATTAACGACTTCGGAGTTATAATAAAGAGCAAAGATGAAAGAGTAACAATTGATAACACACTGACAAATCGTCTGGCTATCTTAAAACAACATAAGAGATATGACATTGCAAAAATTTTGTTCGGATGAATAATTATGAAAATGTTTAAAATTGCCCTCAAAAATTTCAGAATATTGCACTAAATTTTTCAAAAAGCAAAACATCGGCATAACATTTAAACACACTCTTCTTATGATGAATGTGAAAATATCCGGAACAAAAGCATCTGAATTTAAACCGCACTGGATTAAAAAAATATTTTATTGCCTGTTAATTTCAGGTTTTATTTTAGGGTTAAGCGGCGGCGTTATCGGCTATAACATACTTGACGGAGGAGTTTGTGAATGCGGGTTAAATAATTCAGAGGATGCCTGCGTTGACTGTAATTCCACACTAAATGATGCACAATGCACAAATGTATTTCTAAACAAATCAATAACTAATTACAATGAGACATGTATTTATGACTACGGGAACTTCAACAACAAGATTTTTGACTGCAAGGGAAACACAATCTCGGGAAACATTTCTGCCGAAGATATTAGTGGAATTTATTTGTTTGAACAGTCGGGCAACACAATCAAAAACTGTGTAATTCAGAACTTCGACTACGGAATCAATTTGTATTCAGCATCAGGCAATACGCTGCTGAACAATACCTTGAATTCTGGCACCTATGGAATATATATGTACACATCTGCGGATAATAACCTGACCGGAAACACCTTAAATATGAATTTATACGGTATTTATTTAGAGTCCATTTCTATAGTCAAGCCATCCTCAAATAACTTATTGAGAAATAATAGCATGAACAACAACACATACAACTTCAACATGGACGGCTACGATATCTCGGACTATTATCAGGATATTGATACCTCAAATATGGTTGACGGAAAACCAGTTTATTATCTGACGGACACCACTAATGCTGAAATTCCGGGTGATGCTGGCTTTGTCGGCTTAATTTCCTGCGACAACATCACAGTTAAGGATTTGAATTTAAGCAAGAATTTTTACGGG
Source organism: Candidatus Altarchaeum sp. (assembly GCA_018260615.1). Lineage (GTDB taxonomy): Archaea > Altiarchaeota > Altiarchaeia > Altiarchaeales > Altiarchaeaceae > Altiarchaeum. Next base: position 1,609 of record JAGWDQ010000044.1, on the reverse strand, counting down.
ATTTTATTGATGAACACAACAAACAGTAAAATAATCAATAACACAGTGCATTCAAATGAGATGGGGATTTATTTGGAAAACTCACCCGAAAACAAACTGGTAAATAATACAATGAAAGGCAACACCTTTAACTTCAATGTCCTTGGTTCAGATGTTTTACATTACCAGCAGGATATTGACACCTCAAACACTGTTGAAGGAAAACCAATTTACTACCGGACATATAATTATAGCGCAGAAATACCTCCTGATGCAGGATTCGTCGGTCTCGTGTCATGCAAAAACATTACCGTTGAAAATCTCAATTTAAGTAAAAATTCACAAGGTATCCTGATTGTGAATACAACAAACAGCAGCATCTTCAATAACACAGTACATTCAAACATTTTCGGGATTTTCATTTATTCCTCCGAGGATAATGAAATGAGAAACAATACTATGTTTAATAATCTATACAATTTCAATGTCGTTGGCAGTGAAGTTTCCTATTACCATCACGATGTTGACACAACAAACACGGTTGACGGAAATCCCATTTATTACCTGATAGGAAATTCAAGTGCAGAAATACCATCTAATGCGGGATTTGTTGCTTTAATCTCATGCGACAATATAACAGTTGAAAATTTGAATATACACAACAACTTTCAGGGGGTTTTACTAGTGGATACTGTAAACACCAGAATTTTAAATAACAGTTTGTAACTTCTCAATAAGTTGTGGTAAATAAATTTTGTAACTGCTCATTTTATAAAAAAATAAACACAAAAAAATTCAAAATAAATTAACAATAGAACGCTAATTATTTAATACATGAAAACGAATAAATAAAAATGTGTGCAATTCGTGTAGTTAAAAAAAGGAAAAATAAATCAACGAGATAGAAAAATGACTTTTGATATATCTAAAATAAAAACCCTTGGAACAGAGGAATTACTACAAACACCTTTAGTACAATATTTATTAGGGGTGTGTCAAACACTATCTGAAAAGAATGAGGAGTTAGAAGCAGAAATCAGGTTATTAAAAGGTCATCCGAAAAAACCAACAATCAAACCAAGTACAATAGAGGATCTTAAAAAAGAAGAAACATTAAAAGATGAAGAGAAACGAGCAGGTTCGGATAAGCGAGAAAAAACTAAAGAATTAAAAATACACAACGAAAGTATAATAAAAGTAACAGAAGCACAAAAAGGCTGGGAATTCAAAGGATATCATGATTTTATTGTACAGGACATTAAAATAGAAAGTTATAATACAAAGTATCGGTTAGAAAAATATATTACGCCTGAAGGAAAGTATGTTACTGCAAGTATTCCAAAAGAATTAGGCGGCAGCCATTTTGGACCAACACTTCGGAAATTTGTTCTTTATCAATATTATGATTGCCATGTTACACAGCCCATCCTATTGGAACAACTTAAAGAGATAGAAGTAGACATCTCATCAGGAGAATTAAGCTATTTATTAACAGAAAAGAAAGATGTTTTTCACCAAGAGAAAGAATCACTATTAACAAAAGGGTTAGAAATATCTCCTTATATTCAAAGTGATGATACTGGAGCAAGACACAATGGTAAAAATGGATATTGTACGGTAATATGTAATG
>JAGWDQ010000043.1 GCA_018260615.1 Candidatus Altarchaeum sp. | reverse complement strand
TGTTTGTGTGACATTGTAAGTTGTGCCGTCATTATCTGTGTAATTTGCATTAAATCTGTTATAGTAAGTTCCGTCGCTCTGACTTTCAGGAACTAATGCGTTAAATTCAAATGAACACGATGCAGGAGTATAACTATTGCTTGCTTTTCCTATACTTCCGTTAACAAAACTAATTGTGCTGCTTCCTGTTGGAGTTGCTGTTTGTATATTGCAGGTATTTGATGTTATTCCCTGGAATGTCCAGCCAGCTGGTAATACATCATTTATTGAAATATTACTTGCATTTGCGATTCCTTTGTTTGTTATGGTTATTCTGTAGGTTACATTCTTTCCCGGAATTACTGGTGTTGTTAATGATTCCTTAACTATGCTTATATCTGCTTTACTTACTGTTACTGTTGATGTTGCCTGTTGTTTAAATGTCTTTCCGTCTGCTGATGTTCCGTTAACATAAACCTCATTTACATTACTTCCTGCACTTGCACTTGATGTTATGTGGCAATTAATGATTCTTGTTATTTCATCATTTGCAGGAACATTTACATTTGTATAACTAGTTGTGTCGCAGGTAAATCCTGTTGGTGGAACATCACTGATATTTACGGTTAAGTTCTTACTTCCGAGATTTCCTACTGTAATTGTGTAGGTTACATTATCTCCGGGTTGTAGAATTGCTGTTGCATTGCTTTCCTTTCTTACATACATTCCAGCTGATGCATTAATATATGTTCCCTGATCATAAGTTGTAGCAAAATTATAGATTGTACCTATGCCATTAGTATAATTTCCACCAAGTCTATTATAATAAGTTCCATCTGTAGTAGTATTATTCACAGTTGTATTAAAAGTTATATAACAAAGTGCTGGTGTAAAATCATCATTTGCTGCATTTATAGTAATATTGGAAAAGGTTATATTGCTGCCACTATTATCTACAGCCAGTGTGCCTGAACAATCCCCTGTTTTAACTGCACTTCCAGACACATAATAAAACTGCGATGGAAGATTATCTGATAAATTTATGCTCGCTGATGCTCTACCCTCATTTCTTATTGTTATTTTATATCTTACTGTTCCCCCTGGAATTACAACAGGGTCTAAGCTTTCTTTTGTTATTGAAATTTTTGGTTTTTTAACGGTAATTGTTGCTACATCTTCCTGTTTGATTTCCCTCCCCAAATTATCCTTTCCTATAACCTTAACCTTATTTGTATTTGTTCCTTCCGAAGCATTACTTGTTACATTTGCAGTTATACTAAATACATAACTTCCTCCCGGACTTATGTTGTGTGTCGTATTTGTAATTGGGGTTAAATTTTCAAATCCGTAAGGCATAATATCTTCTATACTAACATTATATATATAATCGTTTCCCGTGTTATTTATTATGATTGTGAAATTTACCGTCTCGCCTATACTTGCATTTGTCGTATTTGAAATTTTTTCAACATTTAATATCGGTCTTTTCTCCACATATATGCCCCACGAATCACTGATATTGAGCATAGCACATCCACCCATGTCTTCTCCTGAAACATTTACTAAATTTGTTCCGTATCCTGACGTCGACTGGGTTACATTTGCAGTGTAAGAAATTTTAATTGTGGTTGTTTTTGGGACAAATAATGTCCAGTTTATGATTCCCTGACTCTGATTATAGGTCTCGTTATCTTTGTAATTTGAATCGTTGTTGTATATCAGTCCCTGCTGCATTTTGTCTGCGACATAGACCTTTGCATTTGCATATGTTGGATTTGAAATTTCAATTGTGTAATTTACTTTGTCTCCGATGTTTGCTGCGGTTGTATTGGCATACTTCCTTATTGTTACAAAAGGATGTAAAATCTGAACTGTCTGTCTTGCAGTTGTGTCATTATTCGTATAATATAAATTTAATTTTGCATCGTAGCCCTTTGCATATACATAATTTTCTGCACAGGTTTGATTGCATATTCCGGTTGTTGAATTTCCGATTAATGTTAAATTTATTTCATAACTTTTAGTGTAATTTAAGCGGTGTAATGTCCAGTTTATAAATTTAGTTGTCGGGCACTGATATGTACCACTGTTGTTTATCTGCGGCGAACTATTATAATAACATAGTCCTTCCGGAAGAATATCTATAATTGAGATGTTGTATGCATCTCCTTCACCAATATTCTCTATCCGTATTGTGTAATCTATTAAACCACCTGGTTCAACACAGCATCCGTGTTGTACCTTTGATATCTTTAAATTTGGCTTATTTTCAACTATAATTACAACCGCATCGGTTGTTGTATTTTGATATGTTCCGTTATCTCCGTCCGTGTAATCTGTTATCCCTTTATTTATATTCTGTCCGAGTGATGCAGCTCCTAAAATTTTTATAACAAAAATTACGGTTAAATTTTCTCCCTGTCGTAATGTTTCGTTGAAGTTCCATTTAACATTTACAAGTATTCCATTTGTTCCTGTAAGCTCAACAGAAGGAATTGAAATTTCCGTTCCGTTTTTATATGCGTGTTTTGTATCGTTGTAAAACCACCCATACGGAAATTCGTCTTTTAAATTTACATGGTAGGCGGTTGCGTTGCTTTCATTTGCCGGATTCCATACAGTTATATTTATAGTTAAATAGTCCCCAACCATTGCTTTATATTCGTCATCAAGATATGTGGCGTTTGTTGTTTTGCTTATTCTGAGATGAGGTTTGAAGACAGTTACATTTGTATCGGTTCTTGCTGTAACATTTGTTAATGTTCCATTATCCAGATCAAGACCAGTTGCATTTGCAAAATTTGTATGTCCGTAATCTTCATTTGCACATGTATGTACATAAGCTCTAAATGTAATTTCAATATATTCTCCCGGGGCAAGAACAACATCACTTATACTTGTATTTGTAAAATTAAACCATGTGGTGTTTTGTTGTGTTGCAGATAAATATGTTGTATTTGAAATATTATGATTCAAAATTACATCGGAGCCATTATTGTATATTGTATTAATTGTATCATAATATTCAAAACATAAAGGTAATGTGTCATTAATTGTTATGTTTCTTGCAGATGCATTACTTGTTGCTAAATTTGTTACCCTTATTGTGTAAGTTGTCAGATTTCCGGGTTCTGTTGTGTTTGAAGCAACACTCTTTGAAACATTTAAATCGGCTTTGTAAACAGTGATATTTGTTGTATTTGCAGCAATCGTAGTTGTTGTCTGATTGTTATCTAAGTCAAGTCCTGTTGCATTTGCGAAATTTTCGTTTTGTCCTTCTGCTGCACAACTTTTTGTATAAACGGAGAAATTTAATATTAGAGATTGGTTTGGCTCTAACAAAAAGTCATCTTCAATTGAAAATGTTATGTTTTGCTGGAATGGAGTATCTGATTGCTGAATTATAACATTATCAACTATTGGAGGAGTATAATTTATCTGCAATCCGAGAAAATCAAAACCAATTGTGGCTCCTGCTAGTGGAGTTACATTGCACTTAAACTGAGGGGTTGTGAAATCACTTTTTATCATATCAAGCAAGATTGAATTGGAAGAAGTATTACAACTAAAATTCTTGTCGTTATTCAATACAGAAGTTTCACCTGGAAAACTACATACTTCTTGCCATTGTCCTGATGTTTTGTTAAACCATGAAATGTTAACATTCATAGTTACGGATATTGAGGTATAAATTTCACAGACAACAGATGCATTGTTGATGGCATTTACTGCATAAATACTTGTATTGAATGTTCCATTGACTGCATAAGACTCCATTGCAGACAATGTCTTTGTTGCTCTATTATCATCGGAAGCATTTATCTTTGCAGTTACATCGGTTTTATCACTGTCAGTCGCATTTACCGGCCCCCTATATCCATAAGTTTTATTTTCAACACCAATTCCCGTAACCCATAAATTATCTGCATATTCAAAACAAACGGGCAATATATCCGTTATATTTATTGCTTTAAGAGACGCATTTCCTGTATTTGTAACATTAATTGATACTTTTGTTAAATTTCCCGGCTCTGTTGTTTGTTCCCATGTTTTCTTTGTCTCTGCATAGGGATAATAAACAGTAACATTTGCCTCCGCCTCAGAGACATTTGCAGGAGCATTGCTTTCTGATGTTCCTTCTCCGCCTGCAACATCTTCATTTATTCCTTCGCTTGCATTTGAGGTCGTATATGCTTTAAATGATATAGTTATGTTTTCATTTGGAAGTAATTTGTTATCGGGAATTGATGTTCCTGCAAAAGTGCAAGAATATGGTGCTGATCCAGTACAATCTGTAACAAAACAACCTGTTGTTTGTCCAAGATGTGTTAAATTCCATCTAACTAATTGTCTATCTCCAATTATTGAATTTTCGGTATTTGCATCGTTCCATGTTCTGTTATATGTTAAATCTGAAATTGAAAGACATGTAATGCTGCCAATTGGAGGCGGACAAAGTGTGGAATTGCTGCAGTTCTTCCACACCCTTTCATATTTTATGCTTGCAAAATTTTCCGCTTCATTTAATGTTTTATTAAATTTCCATCCTGATGGAAGTAAATCAGTAATGTTTATATTTGTTACATTTTGTCCTGACGGATTCTGAACCTTTACTGTGAAATTTGTGAAATTTCCCGGTTCGGTTGTATTACTGCTTGGAATCTTATACAACACAACTAAATAAGGTACATCTCCATAGTCCCAAGTCAAATTTGAGTCAGAATGATTGCAACAATTACCATCACCGCAACATTTTCCATGTGTTTCAACATTAACCGTCTTTGGAACTCCTGCATTTTTTGCACTGATGTTAGCAGTACAATTTGAAAATTCGGTAATATTTACATCGCTCCATGTTATAGTGTTGGAATTAACTGATGCAGGTGCTCCGCATAAATTTTCAGCGCTAATGTCAGAATATCCATTTCCAAGAGTCATAGTAACATTTAACTTATAAGCAGTTCCGTTTCCGGAATTGTTTATTGTTAAATTCCATCTCATAATTTCGCCAAGAGGAATAAACGGTGCATTCGCCACGTCGGGTTCTAAGATTATGCTAACATTTGGCTTTTTAAACGCTACAGAAGATTCATTGTACGCATTTCCTGACCCCCCAAGCACATTGCCACAGGTAGAACTATATGTTAAATTTGTCTTTATCATTCCGCTCCATTCCTCCCCTGTACACAAGTTGTCGGGATTCCATAATCGTACCTGGAAGGTTAAATTTAAAATTCCGTAACCCTGTGTTGATTCATTCCAGATTAAAGTTGTGTTATCTGCGGTTGAGAAATTTACCTGCGTGGTATTTCCGGAAACCCACCATCCCGCATTAGTTGAATTATAAAACCTTAATCCGTTTGTTAAGGTAATATTTATTCTTAAATTTTTTGCACTCGCATTTCCCCACATTGTGTTATTTATAAGGACAGTAACATTTTTGACTTCACAGGTTCCAACCGGCTCTGTACTTACATTCAGAATATAAGAATATGGGTTTGTATATAAATAAGATAAATTTGAGTTGCATCCTATTGTACAATTACAATCAGCCGTGGGACATCCGTAACAAACTGTTGCGTTGTTTGTTGTTCTAGTTGTACAGTGTGAAACATTTGCACATACCTGTATACTTACGGTGTGATTCTCCCCATCTGACTGATGGGACATATTCCCGATATAACACCAAAAAGGATCACCTGACGTTCCGCTCCCTCCGAAATTTGTGCAGTTTGTGTTATTAAAAACTGTATTTGATGGTAATGTGTCTGTTATATTCACAGCATGTGCCGTGTCGTCACCATTATTAGTTACATTTATCACCCAGCACACAGTAGTTTTATTAGATGCCGAAACATATTGATCGGTCTTTGAAATTTCTAATCTTGGATATAGCACCTGCAAATTATTAGAATACTTCTCCAGGGTGAAATTTCCACTTTGTTCTGCTTTCTGGCAGGATGTCTGATAACTGACCTTTGCGTGCGCCTGAGAGGGTGTCAGATTACAACAGGAAAGCAACGACATATTAAATACGGGGATAATATTTTCTCCTACCTTTAGTGTGTCTATTGTAAAATTTACATTCCCATTCGCATCTTTATCAAAAGATATCATTGTTCCGTCTAATATTATGCCGGTAACATTCATTCCTGCAAATGGTGTAAAATTTACCTTTAAATTATAAATAGATGTTTCTCCTTTAACAATTATGCTCATATTTGAAATTACGTTTCCCTGACACATTTTTACCGGGTCAGGAACATTAACATTTATCTGAACAACAGGGTCTTTAATTATTGCATAACTGCTATCCTCCGCCTTTGAGCATTCAACTCCAAAACATCCTGTCGCTACTGTTGCATTAACATTCATATTTGAACATTTTTTAGTTGTTGCATTAACAAAAATCCATGTTTGTGTTGACGGAGCAATCTGTGAAATGTTGAAAGACGCCCATGTTATTCCACCTATGCTTCCATCCCCTGTAAATGTTATCCCATCGGGAATAGAATAATTTAAATATCCTAATCCATCTGAAAATGTCACATTTACTATTGAGTCATAACCGTTTCCCGGTCCTGTGTTTGATATTGTCAGATTCCATTGTGCAATATCTTCCGGAATTACATATGGCTTTGAGTCAAATTTTATTGATAAAACCGGTTTATTTAGTACTGCACCGTTAGATGCGGAGAAGCTATGGTTACAATTACATCCAACACAATTATTTGAGCTTCCGGTACTACTATCGCTTAATTTACAATATCCTGTCTTACATCCGTCATCCCAGTCACTCCATGAAGTTATTGTTCCGGACGAATTACATTTTGGGGTTATATTTAATGTTAAAGAAGATCCGCTAAAGAAGAAGGTGTCATTTCCATCGGATATACTTGAAACATTATATTTAAGAATACAATCACCACTGCTGCAATCAATTTCAGGATCCACTGTGAAACTTCTTGTATCATTTATGTATGGAGGATTATCTATGCTGTAATTTAAAGAATAGTATGTCCCATTAGGAGTAGTAAATGTATCGCTTCCTGTTGTTGGATGCCCGACAATAGTTAAATTTGAGCTTCCTGCACTATAATTCCAATTACTAATGTTTACATACCAAACCAAATCATGTAATCCGCCGTTTCCATTATCACCTAATACTATTGATGTAGGCATAACTTTGCAGGTATCTTGCATTACAGGAAGTGAAACCTCCATTTCCGGATATGGCTTAAAAACTCTAACAGGCAGCTCTATATGTCCTCCGCCTCCTTCACACGGAGGCTCATGACAAATGTCTCCGCCCCCACCTCCTGTTCCTCCAATCATATCCCCTCTTACAGATGTTGATAAAATATAATTAGTATATAAATTTATGTTTTCCCATTTTCCGACTGTGATGTTATAAGTGGCATTTAATGTGTCTGTTGAATTTAGTTTACAGGTGTGCCCTGCTGCTGACAAATTCCATCCGACACATGTAAGCGCATTGATAGAATTAATTGAAAGAATATTTGGCTCAAGTGTAAAACCTTCTATGTCATTACTTTCATTCATGCAGGAAAATGATGCAGTAAGATTATGATAATGAAAGTGGTCTGTTCTAAAGCATTCCCATATTGTTAAATTCGTGAAATTTATTGTGGCATTATTATTCCAAAAAGTTAAGGATACATTATAGTCATGGCATGCCTCTTGTTTTGCAGGATTTATTGATTTGTTTATTTGTATTCCTGTTCCCGGACAATTTGTTTTACTCTCGGTTATCCAAAGATCCGTATCCTCATAATTATTACAGTGCGGGCATCCCTTCAGTCCTGTTGTTACTTTATTCTCCACGGTTGTCCCACAACATCCGCAAGAATTATTAACTCTTAATGTAACATTTATTGTTTTATGTTCGCCCGGGGCAATATTTGTTATATTAAAATTCAAGGTTATATTGGTCGAAGTGCTTTCAATGCCGGTGAAGATTGTTTCGCTATCGGTATAATTTGCAACAACACTAAAGCAGCTTCCTCCGCAGCTACATTCCGGAAATGAAAACACATCTTTAACAGTAACATTATTTCCCGTATCACTTGAATTCGCATTGCCTTCATTAAAAACAGTAATCGTAAAATTATAATCATTTCCCACAGGCATGGTAACAGGCGCATTTTTCTCTACTTCAATGTCAGGGTAAGTTGCATCATCTCCTGATGCCGAATATCTTTTTTCTATATCATTCTGGCATGTATCTTTATAATATTCATAAATTAAAAATGTTGATCCTGCTTCTCCTCCTTCCCCGCACCCTCCAAAATAATAAAGAGTTATATTTAAGGTGTCATTAACCTGTAACTGATTTGAAAAATTTATTGTAATAGTACTGCCGCTTACATTAATTGAAGAATATGACGGTGATGCTAAAGTATTATTATAAATAAAATTTCCTCCTCCCACCATTTTTATTGATATATTTGTTGCATTACTGTCACCTATATTCTTAAATTCAAAGGTTATATTTCCTTTATTGCACACCTTCGGGGCATTTTTTTCTGTTACGTTTGTATTTAAATTTGGTGTCTTAAAGATTATTGCAGTTGATGCCGTTCCATTTGGTTCATCCTTTCTGCATCCGCTATCACATCCTGTTGAGGTGGTTACATTTTGAACTAAAGCAGAAGGGTCACAACTTGAAACAGTATTATTAAAAGTAAATTTTTTTGAAGTATCAACAGAAATAGTGCCTGCATCAACATTGTATCCACCAGTATAACCTCCTAAATCATTCCCGCTTTCATTAAATAAGTTTGTATTATCTGTAAATCCATCTCCGACAGTAATATTTAGCCAAACATTATGTGCAGTTCCAGTACCTTCATTTACAGTAGTTACATTCCATGTTATTACATCCCCCTGTTCTGCCCGTGGAGAAGGTGTGGGAGTAATAGGCATCCCATTTATTGCTACTGCTTCAATTTTTGTCTTCATTGAGGGAGTTAAAATATTCTGCCCTTGTTGTGTTGTTTTATTTCTCTTTTCATCATTCCACACATAACTTAAATTTGCATAATGCATCATTCCTGCACCACACAATGGAACAACTGTCAAAGTGATATTCAGTTTAGCGTGCTGAGTTAAATTTTCATTTGTAAAATTTAAGAAACCGTGAATATTATCAAAACTTTCATTAATAACCTCGCTGGTATTCCCGCTGACACTCCAACCTTTATAATCAAATTGCGCGGGTAAAGAAAAATTTAATGTCAAATTATATATCGTGTCATTTGCAGTATTTGAAACAATTATTGAAATATTCATCTCTTCACACATTGTTGCATCCGGTGCATCTATTGAGAAGCCAACATCACCATTATCTGCTGCAACAATATTTAACATAACTGCAAAAAATCCAATTGCCCATAAAATTTTTACTAATTTTTTTCCACCCATCTTAGTGTTTTTAATTTTTATATTTTAGACATGTTGCTTAATAAAATTTTTACCTTCAATTTTTACTAAAATTTACCCTCAAATCTCTTAAAAAGCAACAACTCTTTTATTTATAATTTATTATAGTAAAATTTGGAATAACGACATATTACTTATCTTTGAAAATTATGGGATTTTGACCGGATAAAATAAAATTTGGGTGAATATGTTATAATGATATATTGGGGCCCTAAAAATTTTTAGTTTTCTTACAATTAGTCAAACTTATATAATAGACATGTTGCAAAATAACTTTTCAACCTTTAAATTCCTTTAAATTTTATTACTTTCCACCTTTAAAATTTTTAATTTGCAACAACTCTAATAAAATAAATATTAAATAAATAAATAAATATTAGACCTGTTGCGAAATAACTTAAACTCATAAATCGTCAGTTTTTATTTATTCTAATTTACCAATTTATAATAAGAGATTAAGAACTTATTACATGATAATTCCACA
>JAGWDQ010000042.1 GCA_018260615.1 Candidatus Altarchaeum sp. | reverse complement strand
AAGTCACCAGGTTACAGAATATAACTCCTTTGTGTCTCTGTGTCTTGGTGTGAGGAAATAATAAAAAAATCAGAAGAATATTCACACAAAGTCACCAGGTTACAGAATATAACTCCTTTGTGTCTCTGTGTCTTGGTGTGAGAAACTAATAAAACGAACTTTCCTGTACGATAAATAATAAGTAATCGGCATTAGTCCTTTTTCAGCCCATAATTCTCTTCAATCTTCTTCAGCAATCTTCCAATAAATCGGACACTTTCATCAATAATCAATGGCTTGACATAAATTTCAAATGCCTCCGACGGAAATTTATCTCCCGAGAAAAAATACCTGTCATTTATACACTCCACCATCTTCATATCCTTAAAAAATTTTAACCATATCTGGACATTTCTTCCGGATAATGACTCCTCAATTTCGCCGTCAAATTCCCCGAGTTCTTTTCTCTTTTTTCGCATCTCAATTACCTCATTCCTTATTTCATCGGATTTTAAATGAATTCCCTTCCTTTTGTTGAGCAGCAAAATTTCAAATATGTCGCTTGCCGTGCCTTTGCTCGCTCCGAGAGTGTCTAAAAATAATTCAACCAATGCACGGGGATTTTCTTTAAGTAATTCATCATCTGAAAACCAGCAGAGTTCTATCTTTGATAACAATGGCATTCTGAAAATTTAAAAATTTAATGAATTTTAATTAAAAATTTAATTTATCATACAAAATTTAAAAATTTGAGAAATTTAAAAATTTAAATTCAGTGATTTAAAATGTGCATTATATCGGCATTAGTTGAGCATAAACCGGGAGTGCTGCAGAGGATTGCGGGATTGTTTTCAAGAAGAAATTTTAATATTGATGAAATCAGTGTCGGAGTTACAGAGAACCCCGAGATAGCAAGAATAACTATTACCACAAAAGGAGACGAAAAAGACATAGAGCAAATGCTCAAACAGATGAATAAATTAGTGGATGTTATTAAGGTAACTGCACTTGATGAAAAGAACAGCGTTACAAGAACATTGTGCCTGGTAAAGGCAAACACGCCAACGCGGGATGCAAAATCGGAATTTATTCAATATACCGATGTATTCAGGGGAAGGATCGTTGATGTAAGCAGAACGAGTTTGACCGCAGAAATAACAGGGGATGATGATAAAATAGATGCATTTATAAATTTGGTCAGGATACTCGGAATAAAGGAGATTGCGAGGACCGGAACAACTGCATTAGAAAGAGGATGAATTTAAGATTTGTGGTTCAGGAACATTGGGCTTCCCATCACCATTTTGATTTTCGGCTTGAAATGGACAATGTTTTAAAGTCATGGGCAGTTCCAAAAGGCGTGCCTGAAAAAACAGGAGTTAAACATCTGGCGATAGCTGTTGAGGATCATGCTCTTGATTATATTGACTTTGAAGGTGAAATTCCCAAAGGTTCCTACGGAGCGGGAAGGGTTAAAATTTTTGATAAAGGTGAGTATGAATTAACTGAAAAAAGCGAACATTCTCTTATTTTTGAGTTAAACGGAGAGGTGCTGAAAGGAAAATACAAATTGATAAAATTTAAAGAGCCAAACCAATATTTGTTGTTTATGATAAAATGAAATTTTTAACAGGATATCTGATATGAGGAAAAATATTGCTATGAAGAACATAAAATGGATTCACAAATAATAAAAATAAAACGGGAACTTGAAGAAATTATTAGCACGCTTCCTGAAAATAAACTGGCATCGGTGGTTGATTTTGCAAGGTATTTAAAAGAAGGGAAAAAGGAGTTCGGAGAAGAGAGTAATGCTATATTGAAAATGCAGATGAGTTCAAAGTCATATAAAGAATGGATAAGTTCTGATAATGACATCTATGATGAGTTATTCAAAGACGAAATTAAATAAAAATTTCTCTGTTGTTAACTGTGTTAACGATGATTGACGAAAACGAAAATTTTATCTCAAAGGAACAGCAAAATTTACTTGCCAAACACCAATACAGAATTATAGGCAAAAATGCAGGAGTTAAAATATGTTTATGGACAAAAAGAAGTTTGACTGATAAAGGCGTATGCTATAAAGAAAAATTTTACGGAATAAAATCACACCGCTGCCTTCAGATGTCTCCTTCTTTAATGAACTGCACATACTCCTGCACATTCTGCTGGCGACTTCACGATTTATCCCCGAAAATTTCGGAGGGTATTTTTGATGAGCCGGAAGAAATTGTTGAAAAGTCCATACTTGCCCAGCGTATTTTGTTGAGCGGGTTTAAGGGAAACAAAAATATAAATATAAAGAAATTTGAGGAAGCCCAAAATCCGAATCAGGTTGCAATCTCACTTGTCGGGGAGCCGTTACTTTATCCGAAAATTTATGATTTAATTGAGGCATACAAAAGAAGAAATTTTACAATTTTTGTTGTTTCAAACGGAAGCGTTCCTGAAAAAATTGCTGAAATTAAGCCAACACAACTTTACATCTCCATGAACGCACCGGACGAAGAAACATTCAAAAAAATTTGCCGGCCATCAATTAAAGATGCATGGAAACTATACAATGAAAGTTTGGAAATTTTTTCAAAGAGAACCGATGTGAAAAGGGTCATACGACTAACTATGATAAAGGATTTCAACACCCATAACATTGAAGGATATGCAAAATTGATAGAAAAAGCAGAGCCGGATTTTATTGAATGTAAGTCATTTATGTTTGTCGGAGGAAGCAGGCATGAAGAAGGACTTTCGCTTGACAAGATGCTCACCATGAAGGAAATTTTGGAATTTTCAAAGGAACTGGAAAAGTGGACAGGATACAAAATAAAGGACTATAAAGAAGAAAGCAGGGTTGCTTTGCTAACAAGATGAAATGCACTTTTCTTTTAAAAAAAGAAAACACGCCGAAAAGAAAAAAGTAAATATTAGAAAATTAAAAATTTACGGGATATAAAATAAATGATTATAAAGAAGAAAGCAGGGTTGCTTTGCTAACAAGATAAATTTCTTACTTATTTGAAAATGTACCTTCTTGAATTTGAAGAGGAATGTGAAAGATTCAGGCAGAAGTATTATATATCTTTTGAGGAATTTGAAAAAAGTGTGCTCAATGCAAAAGATGAGAAATTTGAGGAATGGGACGACTACTTGGCATGGAAGTTTGCAGAGGATGGCAGAAAACACCGGAATAAGAGAAGTAAGAAATCCTGAAGAATATTACTTTAATTTTATTCTAAAATTATATTATTTGAGTGATTTCGCTTTGTTGTTTTTTATTAATTTGTTTTAAAAATTAATTATTTATATGAAAATGTTAAGTGAAGTGTTAACTGAAGTGAACAGAACAGAACAGATATGGCTCAACGCCAATAAGGAATTAAGTAAATTATGTCATATCGCTAAAAACCTGTATAATAAAGCAATTTATATTATCAGGCAGGAGTTCTTTAAAACCGGGAAGTGGATATCATATAGTCAATTGTGTTATTTATTAAAGAATAGTGAGAATTTTAAACAATTGCCAGCTGCAACAGCACAACAAATTTTGATATTGGTTGAGAAAAACTGGAAAGCATTCTTTAAGGCAATGAAAGAATACAGAAAACATCCGGAAAAGTTTAAAAACAAACCAGCGTTACCTGGATACAAACCCAAAGACGGCGAATTTATGTTGTTGTTTACAAATCAGCAAATTAAAGTCGTCTCAAATAAGGTTGAATTTTCCAAAAAAATAGATATTGAAGTTAAAACACGATTATCAGATGATACATCGCTTGGAACTTCATCTATTATTCCAAAAGGTGTTGGTTTCATTCTCAATATTGTTTATAAAAAGACGATTAAACCAGTAATTGAAACAACTAAAAACATTTTAGGAATTGATATGGGACTTAACAATCTCGTAACTACTGCAGATAATATTGGCAAAATGCCAATTATTATCAAGGGCGGGATTGTTAAGTCGATCAATCATTTCTATAACAAAAGAAAAGCAGAGATACAATCAAAGTATGATTTAAGCGGAATCAAAAAACAGACAAAACAACTGAGCAGATTGTTAGTGAAAAGGGACTTTAAAATAAAGGACTTTTTTCATAAAGCAAGCAGAAAAATTATTGCTGTTTGCAAGATGAATAGCATAGATACAATAGTAATCGGACACAACAATGACTGGAAGCAAAAAATTGATATCGGCAAGAAGAACAACCAAAACTTTGTATCTGTTCCTTTCAATAAACTGATAGAAATGCTCAAGTATAAAGCAGAGGAGGAAGGAATCAAAACAATAATTGTTAATGAAGCACATACATCTAAATGTAGTTTTTTAGATGATGAAACGATAAAGCATCATGATAGGTATTTAGGAAAGAGAATTTGCAGAGGATTGTTTAAAACATTATCGGGCAAAATCATAAATGCTGATGTAAATCACCTCACTTCGTTCGGAGATTTAAAAATCCTCAAAGGATTTTTAAATGGTGCTTACAACATAATAAAGAAAGCAATTCCAAATGCGTTCGCAAATGGAATACAGGGTGCCGGGTGTCACCCAGTTAGATTAGAAGTGTATTGAAAATTTAACAAATTCGCATTCTGAAAAGAAAGCGAAATCACTCATTATTTAACATATACTTAAATTTAACTTTTTATTATGGACACGATACTCGGAAAAATTTATAAAATTATAAATGCATTAAAGGAGACAAAAATTCATCTTGGAGATGATGATTTCAGCGTTGAAAATTTTAAAACAAACGGACAGCTGATATTTACAATAGCAAATTCCTGCCTGCACAACAGGACGCTTCTTCTTTACGGAGGAATGGGAGCAAATAAAACAACACTTATAAATGTCGTAGGGAGTCGTTTCCGTAATGTTCCTTACAGCGATATGGTAAGCACAATGATAGCTGGTCATCCCGAGCAGACGGAAGAAAAGATGATTGGTTTTATAGACCCGAGACAGTGGATGAGTAAATACGAGGATGGAGACAGTATAAAAGTTATATGGACAAACTGGGCAAAAAGCACCTGGAAGGTTATAGATGAAATTAACAGGTTTCCTCCGGGAAAGCAAAATTTATTCCACGATATTTTAAGGGCAAAGCAAATTTCATACTCCGGACAAACACTTAAAACAGAGGACTGCAGAATGTTTGCCACTATGAATCCGGAATTTAAGAGCACATATCCTTTGGATGAGGCATTGCTTGACAGGGTTTCTGTTTGTATTCCCGTATATCAGCCACCATTTAAATATCTTCTTGATTTACTTTCCAGACCGTCCGATATTGAGGGCCTGGTAGACAGTGTTCCGACATTAAGTGAGGGGGAATTTAATTCATTGCCTGAAATGGTTGATGCGGTAAAATTTCCTCCTGTACTTCAGGTATGTACCGCTTCATTAATAAGGGATTTTGTACTGCTTGAAAGAGCGCCGAATAATGATAAAACACAGTTAACGCCTTCATCAAAGCCAAGTAAGGGATTATGCACAAGGCATACGAAATCAAAATATTATGGAAATTTAAATATCGTATCGTGGCAGGTTGATGAGGGGCTTTCCGTAAGGGCGTTATTTGATATCAGAGATTTTACAAAGGCAATTGCATTTTTAAGGGGCAGTAATGAGGCAACGATTGCTGATTTAAAAGCAGTTGCTCCTTATGTGATATGGCACAGAGTAACTCCAAACGAAACAGTTTATAATGCTCCTCCGTATTACGGAGCGGACAAATTAAAATTTATTTCCGATCTCGTTGAGAAATCTCTAAATACAACACTTACCGAAAGGGCAGAAATAAACACCATATTCGCGCAGGCAAATGACGGAATGATTTCACCGGTTGAAGGAATAAGAAAACTGGCAAATTTTGAAGATCCGCTGTGCCGGCTTGACCTGATAAAATTTTTGGAAAACAAAAAAAAATAAATTTAAAAGGACTAAATTTAAAAATTTATTTTTTACGATGACAAATCTGTCTCCGAAATATCCGTCAAGTAAGGGAATTAAATCAAAGGAATCATTATATCTTCCGAAACACGATGGAAAATTTATAAGTGATAAAGGAGGACTTGATAAAAACATATTTTGGAATGTAGAGGATGTAATTGATTTTATTTTTCCGAAAATTTATCAGCCGAAGTATAATGAAATTGCAGTGAAATTTATAAATTTTGTTCTTGAATACGAAAAGACAGGAAAGGAAGAAATTTCAAAATTTTTAAAGGACAATAATTATTCCCGTTCAACACTTGAAAACGAGCTCATTCCGAAGATGGTCAGTTTTGGATTATTGAAAAGAGAAAGAGAGCAGGCAAAATTCGGAAAAAGCCGCTATTTGATTCTTTCTGATTCGCTGACATTTTCAAATTATTTAGAAAGAATAGCAAGTGCATGGACTATGGTTGTTTTAACCGCAAGACAAAAAAGAAAAGTAAAACAAAATAAAATTTAAATTTTTAAATTTAAGGTCTGTTTTAAATTTACAAAAATCACCTTATTCTATAACAAATTTAAAAATAAGTTCGCTTCGCTCTCATTTTTTAAATCTCAAAGATTTAAAAAATCTCCGAGCAACAGCGAGGTGATATTTTCAAAACTATGCGTTTTGAAAATAACCTCGCTAACGCTCGGATATTTTCAAATCTCTGCGTTTTGAAAATGATTTCAAATAAAACTAAATAAATTTAAAATGAGTGAAAAATTAGGCAATTTTGAATTGAATGGCATATATGCGATTGACGCATTGGAAGGTCTAAAAGGACTTCCCGATAATTGTCTTGATTTAATGGTTACCTCTCCACCTTACGATAATTTAAGGGACTATAAGGGATTTTCTCTGGACTTAAGTGCAATTGGAAAAGAGGTCTTCAGAGTAATGAAAGACGGAGGAATTGCTGTTATGGTTATGCAGGACCAGACAAAAAATTTTGGAAAGACATTAACAACCTTTAAGACCGCTATTGACTGGTGTGAAAATGCAGGATTTAAGTTATTTGAAACATTAATTTATCGTAAATATGGGGCAGAGGGGGCATGGTGGAATAAAAGATTTAGAGTAGATCACGAATATATGCTTGTTTTCTTAAAGGGAGAAAAGCCATCTTATTTTAACAAAGAGCCGTTAAAAATTCCTTCAAAACATGGAGGTAAAACAATGACGGGGGGAGGAACCCGCCTTACGAATGGAATTCGCATTCCAACAAGACCGATAACTATAAACATTATGAAGTGTAGAGGGACTATTTGGGAATATATGACTGCGGGTGACGGAACTCGTCTCAAACACCAGCACCCCGCAACCTTTCCAGATAAATTACCTTATGATTTTATTCAGTGTTTCTGTCCACCGGACGGAATTGTTTTGGATATATTTATTGGATCAGGAACAACTGCTTTGGCGGCAATATGTCTGGGAAGGAAATTTTTGGGCTTTGACATATCAAAGGACTATGTTGACTTGGCAAAAAAACGAATACGAGAAGAATCAAATTTTTATCAGAAAAAGTTAAAGTCCGATTAGGGTAGTTTATCCGGTTCTTCAAGAGTATATTCTATTGCTAATGTGCTGGTCATCGCCCAGGAGTGAGGATTTTTCAACACCAATTCATTAAATCTTTGATCGCCTGGTTTAATATTTCCTTTTTTGAATCTGTAGACCAAAAAGTTATCAAATAACCATTTGTCTTTAATAAATTTCCAGCCCGTAAGGTCTTCAAGAATATTCAAAAAGGCAATTGTATTGTCTCTTTGAGTTGGTGTTAAAGAAAATGTCTCATCATATTTTACAATATTTATTGGATCTCCATTGGAATTTGATATTTTTATTTTGTCTGCACCGCGACTACCATCATTTATATTTTTTAATTTTTTATCCACAAGGTCATTATCCATTGTTACAAATACATTTGCACCATCTCCTATCGCAGTCGCAAGATTTAATGCATCCATTGGTTCCACTCTACTTTCAATTGTTTTTATTTAAAATAAACAATGGATGAAATCATCTGTCCTCATTGTGGTTCGGGACGAATAAAATTGAATGGGGATACATATTATGGCAAACAAAACCATAAGTGTAAAATATGTGGGCGGCAATTTGTCATCAATCCGGAAAATAAAGTAATTACCGATGAAGAGAAAGATAAAATTAAAAAACTATTGTTAGAACGAGTATCTTTACTTGGAATATGCAGAGTAATGAATGTGAGCCTTCCGTGGCTTCTTAATTTTGTTGTAAATTTGTATGGTCAAACTCCTGATGATATTGGTATAAAAACAGAGCAAATTAACGAGATGGATGGCGTTATAGTTTGTACATTGGAAACAGAAGCAGATGAAATGTGGAGCTTTGTGAAAAGCAAAGAGGATAAACAATGGATATGGATTGCCATTGATATTAAAACAAAGCAGGTTATAGCATTTCATGTAGGTGATAGAAGTAAGAATAGTGCTAAAGAGCTATGGAAAAAGATACCTGAAATCTACAAGAAAAATTCAGTTTTTTATACAGATAACTGGGACGCATACAAAAGTGTTATTCCAAAAAATCAGCACGTAGTGGCGGATAAAGGTTCTGGATATACAAACATTATTGAAAGGTTCAATTGTACGCTGCGTCAACGAGTGTCAAGATTAGTACGCTCTGCATTGTCATTTTCAAAGACAATTGAAAACCATATTGGTGCGATCAAGTACTTTATTTATCATTACAATATAACCTTACATGTTTAGCACTACCTTACATATAAGATTATAAGTACAATATAAAGTATGGCCGTACCTATACATATATAACTTGCCTGTTTTGCCTTTTCAGGTTTATTACCCTTCCATATAAGCCACGCAATAAGTGCTAATATTGGTGACACACAAACCGAGCCACAAATAATCACAACAGTTTCTAATCCATCAAGTCCTTTTTTTATACAGTCCTTACAATACGTTTTTCCATCTGGATTTTCTACAACACAATCTCTACATAATTCTTTACCACAAGATGAACAAGTCATAACTGCGTCAACTTCAGGATGATAAAAACACTTCATTTTTATTAAATTTAAACTATAAACAATTAAATTTTTGATATTAAATAATTTAAATTTCACCTTTTTTAAAAAAGTCGTTTAGTGCAATCATAAGAGAGGAGGTTGTATAATGGTCATTAAAGAAAATAGTATTTAGGGGACTGTTTTTATCTTCTGCGCACAAAAAATTTAACCAGCTTAAACAATTCTCAGGGTAATTGAATAAATTTTTGAATGTCCCGTCAGTATAAAGCAAAGGGCATATTGCTGACTTTTTTATCTCTATTTTCTTTTTGTGCCCGATTATTCCTAAAATTAAGTGAATTGCTCCAAGAGGATATTTTTGACTAAATTTTGTTTTTGCATCGTAGTCCCTTATTATGTTTGGTTGTATGCAGTTATCAAAATTAAACCAGTTTGCCGGCTTATTCTTCTTGTTGTATAAAACCATGTGGTGTCCCAAACTCCTGACATAATTTCTAAATATATCCATATCTAAAAATACGCAGTTCTTTACCTTTTCATCTTTCTTTAACATTAAGACCTTCCCGTCATAAAAACCAACGATGCTCCAATTGAGCACATTAGACATAAATAATCCGCAAAGCAGTCCGTCACTATCCGGGCTTAAAATACATTTTTGATTTTCTTTTAAAATCCAGGGATATTTTTTTATCGTACAGGAAAGTTCGTTTTATTAAAATTCATAAATTTCCGGACCGACCGCAGAAAATATTATCGCTCTCTTTTTATCGTACAGGAAAGTTCGTTTTATGATCCTCACACGGAGACACCGTCACCTCGCTCTTACGCTCACTCCGTTCGTGTATTTCAAACAAGTTTGAAATGCTCGGAGATTTTCAAAACTCTGCGTTTTGAAAAAGACACAAAGGAGAAATATACTGAAAATTCTTTGAGAATTTTCAATCTTTAAAAAATCTGTGAGATTTTT
>JAGWDQ010000041.1 GCA_018260615.1 Candidatus Altarchaeum sp. | reverse complement strand
TAAATATTAAGATTGCCACAAAATATAAAAATCTATACTAAATTAACAATGCCAATTAAAGATATAATCTTCAAAACTTAATTTTAAACATAAAGTGAAAATGAGATATGGTGCATTTTGGGATCAGACAATATTTATTGTTTCGGGATTACATTGTATAAGTTCAAAAACCGGAAGAAATCTTTGGACAGGACTTAGTAAATGGATTAAAAAAGGAAATATTTTTGCTGTTGCATTTTACGGGTTTTTATACATTTCATTAACTCCGTTAAGTATTTTGTTAAATTTTTTAAAATTTGGAGATAGTGTGAAATTTGGATGAGAAAATGAAAAAGAAAGTTTTAATTATCATCAGGCAGTTTATTCCTTATAGTTTGTCTATAGGCAATTGTATGCGGGTCATAAAAATGGCTGAATTTTTCGCGCAAAACGACATAGAAGTTTTTATATTATCGGGCAAAGGTCAGAAAATTTCTTATTTCGGATATGAAAAATTAATAAAGGAAGTATGTGTGACTTATGTTCCGGACATCTTACATTTTTACTTGACCAGCATGTCTAACTCTTTACATGAAAATAAGTCCGATACGTGTAATGCCAAAAAGACAAATGTGATTAAACGCGTCACTGCAAACTTTATAAAATATTTTCAAGGATTCGTTAACGAGATTTTTGTCCCGGATGTATTTGTATGCACGAACTACTCATACTATAAGAAAGCATCAGAAATAATTGAAAATGAAAAAATAGAGAATATTATCATCTCTTCTCCACAGCACAGCATTCAACTTATAGGTCTTCTATTGAAAAGAAAATATGGAGATAAAATAAATTTAATTGTGGATTATAGAGATAGTTGGAATATGACAGGAATTTTTAAAAAAAAGTTGTATCCATTCCAAATCATTAATGAATATTTAGAGAAAAAGGTGTTAAAAAATATGGATCATTTTACTTATGCTTTGCCACTAACCTTAAATAAAATAAATGAAAAATATTTTGATATTACTAAAAAATCATTACTAGTAATGAATGGGTACGATGATAAGATGAATGTCTCAGGCAATTTCAATCATAATAACAAAAATGATGTTTTGACTATAGGGCATTTTGGCAGCATTAGTGATGATTCAAGCTCTTTTAGAAATCCTGAACTCTTTTTTAAAGCATTATTGAAATTTAACAGAAAAATTAAACTTTGTTTTTATGGGGGTGTAACTATTAGTAAAAAATGGCAAGATAAAATGCAAGGTATAATAGAAATAGGTGAGAATTTGTCACATATAGAAGCTTTAAAGATGATGCAAAAAATGGATGTGTTGTTAGT
>JAGWDQ010000040.1 GCA_018260615.1 Candidatus Altarchaeum sp. | reverse complement strand
GTCCCGGTGTCTCCGTGTGAGGATAATAAAACGAACTTTCCTGTACGATAAAAAAATTTTGATGAATATATTAAGAGGAGGATGGAAATTGAATACGAGGGATAAGGAAAAATGAAATGCGGAGAAAGAGAGGGACGATAAAAGGGAGGGAAAATTTAATATTTATTTAAAGGAAAATTTAATTTATTTATAATAATTTATAATGTTTTAAAATTTTGTAAAATGGATGCAAAAAATTTTGCTGGCGAAATGCCAAAGGGGAATGAAATTTTTGGAAATTTAAAAAATTTAGGGATTTTGGCTTTGGTTTTTTTAGGAATTATTGTGGTTTTAAGTACGAATGTGAATGCATCATGTCCGTCAGGAATGGCAGGAGACGGAACATCGGGAAATCCATGCATAATTACTAATTGCACTCAATTACAGGCAATGAATGAAAATTTGACTTTAAGTTATGCTCTAAATAACTCTATAAACTGCACAGATACCAAGAATTGGAACGCCGGAGCAGGATTTATTCCTGTGGGTCATGGTAGCGTATGGGAATCCCCATATATTCCATTTACTGGTTCGCTTGACGGAAATGAGAAAAGCATAACAGGTCTGTACATAAACATATCATCCTCGACGAATGTAGGGTTATTAAGTAGTATGAAAAATGCAATTATTAGGAATGTTCACTTAAGAGAAGTTAACATAACAGGAAACTCCATGGTTGGTGCGCTGGGAGGTTGGGCTGAGACATCGGTGATCACTAACTGTTCATCCACAGGTACACTCTCAGCGGATTCACATAGTGGTGGAGGGTTGATAGGGAGAATTGAATCAACATCAATTTATGATTCCTACTCTGCTGCCACTGTTTCCAGCAGTTCAAATGAAACATATTATATAGGTGGTTTGGTTGGTGTTGCCGGGCATTTAGGGCAAGATATAATAGAGCGATGTTTTGCCACTGGAAATGTTATATCTCAGGGAACCGCTACGGGCGGTCTGATAGGCCACATAAATACAGCTACAGTAAGAGATTGTTATGCTACCGGAAATGTTTTAGGTAACAATAGCGTTGGTGGTTTAATTGGAGAAATTAACGGAGCGAACATTTATAACTCTTATGCTACAGGAAATGTTTCGGGCAATAATAATGTCGGCGGTCTTGTAGGCGATCTAGGGCGCCTTGGTGGTGGATTCTATGGTACTTCAGGCATCTATAATTCTTATTCAACTGGTAGTGTAAATGGGACCACTAATGTTGGGGGACTTGTGGGACTTTTTGGATGGGATTCTCCAGTAGTTAATAATAGTGGATGGTGGACTGGCTCCGGCCCAGCGAATGCAATAGGCAATATCTCAGCAAACGTTACCTATAATCAAGCGAATAAGAGTGATTTCTACTACAAGAGCATTGGCATTTATTCTGCATGGGACTTCAACAATGTTTGGGGTATTGAAGAAGGAGTTTCTTACTCACATTTATTGTGGACTAAAGCAAAAGACCTTTTTGATGCTGTTGAAATGCTTGAATATTTAAGTGGACAGAAAAATTTCAACCAATTAAGTTATAGCAATATTCCAGGATACTATAAATTTGTTGGAAATGAAAATTCAGAGATAACTTTATTAGATGTCTTCGCTTTGATTGATAAAATTGTTACAGGAGGATAAATTTAAACAAACTATGAAACCAAACATCCGAAAAATTGAATTTTTTGACAGGGAAAATGAAAAACGGGAAATTTTGAACATTTTAAGGACAGAGCCGCAACTGCTCAATTTTATCTATGGTCCAATAAACTCCGGGAAGACAACTTTAATAACAGACATGATTGAAAATTTACCTGATGATTATGTTGTTTTTTATGTGAATTTAAGGAGAAAATCAATTATAAGATATGAGGATTTTATCAGGGTTTTATTCGCAATTGAAGAAGGAGGATTCTTAAAAAAAATCAAAAATATTTTTACAAAGGTCTTAAAACATATCACTTCCACAGGAGAAAAGACATTATATAAATCCCATGGAATTCCTGTGGATAAGAGTTTGCTTGAAACATTTTTCAAAGAAAAAAGTAATGAAGATGTGTTTAACTATCTTGTAGAATATTTTAAAAACATTGCAAAACACAAAACGCCTGTTTTGGTAATTGACGAATTACAGATGATTGGCGGTCTTGAGATTAATGGAAAACTGATTTATAAATTGTTTAATTTTTTCATTGGTTTAACAAAAGAACTGCATATCTGTCATGTCTTTGCTTTATCTTCTGACTCTTTATTTATTGAAAGGGTCTATAATGAAGCAATACTTAAAGACAGGTGCAGATATTTACTAATAAATAATTTTGATGAAGAAACAACCTTGAAATTTTTAGGAAAATATAATATTAACAAGGAGGAACAGAAACTTATTTACAAAAACATCGGGGGGAAGCCCGCACATTTAATCAGAATCATAGATGCAAAAAAGAGGGGAAAAGAGATAATGAATGAAGTGAAAGAAATGCTGGAAAGCAGAAAGAAGGAAACAAATGATACTTTAAGAAAACTCAAAGAATTCGGAAGTGAAATAAAATATAACAATGTTTCTTACAATGTTGATTATACCAAGGTAATTTCAACACTTAAAATGTTTGGTGAAAAAGATGAAATATCTGCCAATGATATTAGTGAAGTAATAAAAATGTATCTTGTCAAGGATAATATTTTATTTGCCGAATGTGCTAATGAGACAATAAAACCACAGTCAAAACTTGATTTGCTCGCAATAAGAGAAATTTTAAAGGAAATGAAATGAATACAACTTATGAATGGTTAAAATGCCTCAATATTTAAGCGGACAGAAAGATTTAGAAAATTTAACTTGCTCTGAAGCATATTATGATTTAAATAATGACAAGACAGTAAATTTACTTGATGTCTTTGCTTTAATTGCTCATATTGTTACCGAACAATAATTTTAACAGAAAGAAATAAAGATAAAATGAATACAACCGAAAAATTTGAATACGACATTGAATTTTTTAACAGGGAAAAGGAGAAAGAGGAAATTATGCGCATTTTAAGAGCAAAGCCAAATTTCATAAATTTTATTTACGGGCCAATAAATAGCGGAAAGACAACTTTAATAACGAGTTTAATTGATGATTTGCCAAAAGACAAATATGCTGTTTTTTATATAAATCTGCGGGGAAAACTGATAAAAGAATATGGCGGATTTGTAAGGGTGTTATTCAAAGTTAAGAGAAAAGAAATATCTGAAAAGGTAATAGAAAAAGGCGAAAAGCTCGCTAAAAAGGCACTTGTACTGGCAGGAAGATACCTGTCAGGCATTCCGATAGAAAAAGATATGCTTGACGGATTTCTTGAAACCAAAAGTTCCGAGGATGTTTTTGAATTTTTGGAAGAGTATTTTCTGAAAATAAGTGAAGAAAAAATTCCGGTTTTGATCATTGATGAATTGCAGGTTATAGGGGATCTGGAAATTAACGGAAAATTGATTTACAAATTGTTTAATTTCTTCATCCGCTTAACGAAAGAATTACATCTTTGCCATGTTTTTGCTTTGTCTTCTGACTCTTTGTTCATTGAAAGGGTTTATAATGAGGCGATGCTTGAAGGAAGGACAAATTATATTTTGATTGATGATTTTGATGAAGAAAATGCAGGGAAATTTTTGAAGAAATACAAATTTAAGGACATAAATAAGGCAATAAAATATTTCGGAGGGAAACCCGGGGATTTGAGAATATTGCTTGAAGAAGGCAAAGAAATAAATTCAGTTGTTCAGGAGAAAATTGCTGAGAAAAGGCGCCTTATATCAGATATGCTTGATAAATTGTTGTATGTAAAACCAAAAATAGAGATGGAAGAAGGTGAAGAAAAAATTCCCGTTGAAAGAGATAAAGTAATTGAAATACTAAAAATGTTTAAAGATAAGGAAGAAATAAGAGATGCGGGAATAAGCAGGGCAGAAAAGATTTATTTATCCGGGAAAAACATTTTATTTATAAATCCACAAAAGGAAACTATAAAGATACAGTCAGGGATAATTTTAACAGGTATAAGAGAAATTTTAAAAGAAATTGATGATAACACATTAACTATTAAGTGAAAAAGCAACCGGCATCTTTGATGCAGTTAAAATGCCCGGATATTTAAGCTGAGAAAAGACAACATTAGGTCATGATAAGCCACATTATAAATTTGTTGAAAGTAATGATGACGATATAAATTTATTTGATGTCTTTGTTTTAATTGATAATATTGGTATCAGAGTATAATTTTAACAGAAAGAAATAAAGATAAAATGAATACAACCGAAAAATTTGAATACGACATTGAATTTTTTAACAGGGAAAAGGAGAAAGAGGAAATTATGCGCATTTTAAGAGCAAAGCCAAATTTCATAAATTTTATTTACGGGCCAATAAACAGCGGAAAGACAACTTTGATTACAAATTTAATTGAAAATCTGCCTGAAAATTATGTTGTTTTTTATGTGAATTTAAGGAGAAAATCAATTATAAGATATGAGGATTTTATCAGGGTTTTATTCGCAATTGAAGAAGGAGGATTCTTAAAAAAAATCAAAAATATTTTTACAAAGGTCTTAAAACATATCACTTCCACAGGAGAAAAGACATTATATAAATCCCATGGAATTCCTGTGGATAAGAGTTTGCTTGAAACATTTTTCAAAGAAAAAAGTAATGAAGATGTGTTTAACTATCTTGTAGAATATTTTAAAAACATTGCAAAACACAAAACGCCTGTTTTGGTAATTGATGAATTACAGATGATTGGCGATCTGGAAATTGACGGAAAACTGATTTATAAATTGTTTAACTTCTTCATTGGATTAACAAAAGAACTACATATTTGTCATGTCTTTGCTTTATCTTCTGACTCATTATTCATTGAAAGGGTCTATGCTGAAGCAATACTGCAGGGAAGATGTAAGTATTTACTAATTGATGATTTTGACGAACAAACAATCAAAAGATTTTTGGAAAAATATAAAATCAGTAAAGAAGAACAAAAAATTGCCTATGATTATCTGGGGGGGAAGCCGAGAACATTAGCGGACTATATTCTTTCTAATGACAGAAATAAGTACATTGAACAGATGATTTTGGAAAGAAAGAGTGAAATAAAGTCAATTTTAAGGGATGTCAGAGAATTCGGTGATGAAATAAAAGTCAGGGATACGACATTTCCAGTAAGTCATGAGGTCTTATTAGAAACGATGAAAAAATTTAAAGATGTTGAAAGGAGAAACAGTGACGAAATAAACGAAACTGCAAAGAGATATTTGGTAAGTAAAAATATATTATTTGCTGATTGTGTTAAGGACTATGTTAAACAGCAGTCAAAACTTGATTTGCTCGCAATAAGAGAAATTTTAAAGGAAATGAAATGAATACAACTTATGAATGGTTAAAATGCCTCAATATTTAAGCGGACAGAAAGATTTAGAAAATTTAACTTGCTCTGAAGCATATTATGATTTAAATAATGACAAGACAGTAAATTTATTTGATGTCTTTGCTTTAATTGCTCATATTGGTATCGGAGTATAATTTTAACAGAAAGAAATAAAGATAAAATGAATACAACCGAAAAATTTGAATACGACATTGAATTTTTTAACAGGGAAAAGGAGAAAGAGGAAATTATGCGCATTTTAAGAGCAAAGCCAAATTTCATAAATTTTATTTACGGGCCAATAAATAGCGGAAAGACAACTTTAATAACGAGTTTAATTGATGATTTGCCAAAAGACAAATATGCTGTTTTTTATATAAATCTGCGGGGAAAACTGATAAAAGAATATGGCGGATTTGTAAGGGTGTTATTCAAAGTTAAGAGAAAAGAAATATCTGAAAAGGTAATAGAAAAAGGCGAAAAGCTCGCTAAAAAGGCACTTGTACTGGCAGGAAGATACCTGTCAGGCATTCCGATAGAAAAAGATATGCTTGACGGATTTCTTGAAACCAAAAGTTCCGAGGATGTTTTTGAATTTTTGGAAGAGTATTTTCTGAAAATAAGTGAAGAAAAAATTCCGGTTTTGATCATTGATGAATTGCAGGTTATAGGGGATCTGGAAATTAACGGAAAATTGATTTACAAATTGTTTAATTTCTTCATCCGCTTAACGAAAGAATTACATCTTTGCCATGTTTTTGCTTTGTCTTCTGATTCATTATTTATTGAAAAGGTTTATAGTGAAGCAATGCTTAAAAACAGATGCCGATACTTGTTAGTTGATGATTTTGATGAAAAAACAGCAGGAAAATTTTTGGAAAAGTATGGATTTACAGAAGAAGAGATAAAACTGGCAAATGACTATGTTGGTGGAAAACCGTCATTACTTACAACGATGATAGATGAGAAGAAAATCGGAAGGGGTCTAAATGACTATGTAGAAAAAGGTCTTGCTGATTCAAAGGAAGAAATCGCACAACTGTTATACTACATTAAGACAATTGGTGTAACGATAAAATACCAGGGAAAGGACATTGATGTTAATTATGAAAATACAACAGAGATATTGAAAAATTTTTCCGGGAACGACTTTTATAAATATTCCGTGATAACTCCCGAACTGTGTTATTTAGTTTCAAAAAACATATTGTTTGTTGATACGAGAGAAAAAATAATAAAACCACAGTCAAAATTTGATCTTTTGGCGATAAGGGAAATTTTAAAGGAAATTGAAACAAAATGAATGCCTCTAAAAATTTTGAATATAGTATTGAATTTTTTAACAGGGAAAGGGAAAAAGAAGAAATTTTACACATTTTAAAAACAGAGCCGCAACTGCTCAATTTCATTTATGGCCCGATGAATTCCGGAAAGACGGCGTTAATCACAAATTTAATTGAAGAATTATCAAGCAATTATGTCGTTTTTTATACAAATTTAAGGGCTAGGGACTTTTCTGACGGAATTGGTCTTTTGAGAGATTTGTTTGGGAAAACAGACGGTATGTTCAAAAAGTTATTCGGAGAGTCCGATGTGCAAAAAACAAATGAAACCACAAAGGCAAAGATATATTCCGGCATTCCTGCATCAGAAAAATCGCTAAATGAATGGTTTAAAGAGGAAAACAGGGTCTTTTTGTTTACGCATATTAAAGATATTATGAGAGACATGGAGTCATCCGGAAAGCATCCCGTGTGGATAATTGACGAGATTCAGATGATGGATAAATATGTGGATAAATTCACGATTTACAACTTATTTCAGTTCTTCATTCGCTTAACAAAGGAATTGCATCTATGCTATATCTTTGTCTTATCATCGGATATTTTGTTTATTAAAAAGGTTCATGAGATAGCGAGGTTAGATGGAAGGGCAAATTATATTGTTGTTGATGATTTTGATGAAGAAACGGCAAGAAAATTTTTGAAAAAATATAAATTTAGCGATGAAGATGCAAATTATGCCATTGATAATTTCGGCGGGAAGATCGGGAATTTGATACAGGCGATATACAAGAAGAAGTGGGGAAAAGAATTAAGTGAAGTAGTTGATAGTTACAAAAACATAACCGAATCTTCCATTTGGAGAAGGTTGAGCGAATTAAAATTAACTGATGGGGAATTATTCAAAAAAGTAATAGAAGTGTTCAAAGAATTTGAAAATTCCGATGTGGCTGATTGTTCTCGCGTTGATTATAAGGCATTAAATTTTTTGATTAAAGCAGGCATCTTATTTTCGGATCTTTATAGCGACACGGTAAAACCACAGTCAAAAATTGACTTACTAGCAATAAGAGAAATTTTAAAGGAAATGAAATTTTAAATGAATGGCTAACTAACGAATTTAAATGTTGAATATACGAAAATGAAAAATTTAAAATGAACATTAATTTAGATGAACTAAGAAAAAGAAAAAAATATATCTTATGTAAGAAACATCCCTCACTTGATATATTTATATGGAATTACAATAAAGAATGCCAGTATGAAAGAAAGTGGGATGAATATACTATACAGACAAGAGGGCTTATAACTGATACGGAAGGAAATATTATAGCAAGACCGTTTAAAAAATTTTTTAATCTCAACGAAACAGAAGAGACAAAAATAGAAAATCTACCCCTGGAAATTCCTCTGATTAATGTTAAAATAGACGGTTGTTTAGGCATACTTTATTTTGACGAAGAAAAACCATGTATTGCTACCCGGGGCAGTTTTGAATCGGAACAGTCTGTTTGGGCTACCGGATATATTCGGAAGAGAAAATTTAAAAGGCAAGATTTTAAAAAGAACTACACTTATTTATTTGAAATTGTCTGTTCGGAAAGTAAAATTATTGTTGATTATCAGGGAAAAGAAACACTTTATTTGCTGGCGGTAATTAACAATAAAACAGGAAAAGAAATTGACTATATAAAAGAAGCAAAACGGCTGGGCTTTGAATATCCTCAGAAAATAGATAAAAATTTAAAAGAGACGTTGGACTATATTAAAAATTTAAAAGGAAATGAAGACGAAGGCGTTGTATTTAAATTTAGCAATGGATTACGGCTAAAAATCAAATGTGAGGATTACTTACGGCTACATAAAGTAATTGCCAATTTTTCTACTTTAAGCATATACGAATGTCTGAAAAACAGGCAAAATTTAGAAGGTCTTTTAAAGGATTTACCGGATGAATTTTACGGATGGGTCAAAAACAGGGAAGATGAGTATAAGACAAAATTTAAAGAAATAGAAACACATTGTTTGTCTAAAACCGAAGAAATAAAAAATAAGTTCGGCAGCAGAAAAGAACAGGCGGAATATATTTCCAAAAATAATTTAAAATTTAAAAGTATAATATTTGCAATGCTTAATGATAAGGATTATAGTGAAGGTATATGGAAAATAATCAGGCCAAAATTTGAACTGCCTTCGGTAAAATGAAAAATGAAAGATGTGACTAACAAATTACAGGAACGAATAATAAAAATTTTAATGAAAAGGTATCCCATAACAACAGACGAACTAGTCAAAGAAATTGGAATGAGAAAGGATGTAGTGCAAAAAGAAATAAAAAAGTTAGAAAGGGAAGGAGTAATTGCATTGGAGGTTCTTCCCGATAAAATTTTTGTCCGGCTGTTAAGAAGGGACTTTATGTTTTTTAACGAAAAGAAAATTGACAGGAACATAATTATTGAACAGGAAAATTTAAAAAATTTAAAGAAAAACGCAGAAAACAATGCCGCATATATCTAATTTAAAAAAGAATTACTGATATGAAAATGTTTACTGATATGAAAATTTTAATAGACCCTAAAGGAAGGAAATACATCTTTAAGGGAGAAGATATGCATACAAAAGACGGAATGATTAAAGCAGATGAAATTAATAATTGTGATGTCGGAGGAACTGTGAAAACACATATGGGAACTGAATATGCGGTTATTCACCCGAATATTACGGACATAATGCAAAAGGCAAGAAGAGGTCCGCAGGCAATCACATTAAAGGACGCATCTTTGATTGTCGGCTATGCAAATTTACATTTTGGAAGCAAGGTCTTAAATTCGGGAACCGGCTCGGGAATTCTGGATATCTTTCTTGCCCATATCGTTTATCCTGAAAAAGTAATAAGTTATGAAATCAGGGACGACTTTGCGAAAATTGCGGGAAAAAATTTTGAGAGATTTGGAATTGACAATGTTGAAATAAAGATGAAAAATATATATGAAGGTATTGACGAGGAAAATTTGGATGCGGTAATTCTGGACCTGCCGGAGCCGTGGTTAGTTATTCCTCATGCAGTGAAAAAGTTAAAAATCGGGGGAATTCTGATTTCGTTCAGCCCGAGCATTGAGCAGTCAAAAAAATTTCATGATGCGTTAAATATAAATTTCCTTCAGGAGACCTATGAATGTGTATTGCGGGACTGGGATATGAAAGTAGTAAGGCCGTGTTCAAGGATGATAGCACATACAGGATTTATAACTGTGGCACGGCTGATATCCAGAAATAAAGAGGTAAAAAAGAGTGAAGAAGAGCAAAAAGATGTGAAAGAGAGTGAAGAAGAGAAAGAAGATGTGAAAGAGAGTGAAGAAGAGAAAAAAGATGTGAAGAGTGAAAATAGAGACGAACAGACAGATATAAAGAGTGAAAATAACGAAGCACAAACAGATGTGGAAAAAGAAAATGACGAAGCACAAACAGATATAGAAAGTGAAAATAAAGAAGTATAAAAGAATTATTTTATTTACTGCACTAAACAAAATTGTCAATTTTTATTTACTACACCAAACAAAAATAATTAAACAAGAATAATTAAAATTTAAACAATAAAAAATCAAAAATAAGAAACAAATTTTTATTTTAAATTTTAATATTTCAAATAATCTGTTTCATAATCTATTTCAAAATTTTAATAAAGAATAAAAATCTCAAAATGATAGAGATAGCATTAGTTATCGGAATTGCTGCGTTGTTGATATTGCTGGTATTGTGGAAACTTGTCATTAAACCGCTAATTAAATTTTCATTAATGGTAATTGTGGTGATTATTGCTTTAATTTTCTTTGCAAAATTTTTTAATTTATTTTAAAGTATATGTTTTTCATTGGTCCCTCACACAAAGACACAAGGACATAAAGGAAGTTATACTGAAAACTTTGAGTTTTCAATCTTTAAAAAATAAATTTTTTAAATACTGAAAATCTGTGAGATTTTCAATCTTTTAAAATCTCTTGATTTTAAAATACTCTGTGACTTTGTGTGAATATCCTCTAACCTTTATGTCGGGATTATTCCGTGAATCGTGCAAATTTAATTTCTAAATTCTAA
>JAGWDQ010000039.1 GCA_018260615.1 Candidatus Altarchaeum sp. | reverse complement strand
AAAAAAATTAGAAAAAATACCTGTTTTTTTAGTGCTTAATTTTCGTGCTAATGGGATATAGTAGTGATAAACATGTAAGGTTGGATGTTAACATTTACATTTAAATTACAGGCATTTTTGAAAACCTGTAATTTTCAAAAATCTCCGAGTGTAAGCGAGGTGATTTATCCAGGAATTTATTTTTAAGAACCTTACTTCTTAATCACTACCGAAAATATATGTTTGTCAACTTAACGACTTTTCCAAGATTCTTTTAATTTCTAAATACTTTTATCAATTATCTTCTTAAATCAATAACATTCATCAACGGACTTGTTGCTCTGCTGTATTTGCTGTGCAAATGAAGGTCGGCAAGAATCATACTTAATAAATTTATTCATTAAATTACGCATTAAATTACGAAATCAGGTAAAATTTAAATTTAAATATTTAGTTATTTAGTCCTAATTATATTAAGTTGGTTAAATTAACCAATAATATAAATAAATAATAATATATAAAAATAATATATAAATAATAAAAAAATAAAAAGGGTAAATTTAAAAAAGCAAGAATGGATATAAAATTTAAAAAAGGGGCAATTGAAACAGGAATAATCGGAATTTTATTTGTTTTGTTTGCATCTTATGTAAATGCGGACTGCGGATGTATCGGTGCAAATACAAATACAATTTATAAATGCGGAGATTATGTTAATGAAAGTTGTGTTTTGAATTGTAGTTTAACATGTCAGGGAAATGGTTTAATAGTGAATGCACATAACATAATATTAGATGGAAACGGATACAATTTAACAGGGCATGAAATTAACTATTTAGGAGATGTGTATACTGTTGGAATTATTACAAATAATAAAGAAAATATCACTATAAAAAATTTTGAAATAAGTAATTTTAGCAATGGAATTATTCCTGTTCCTTTATCAATGGGCGGAAGTATGAAAAATTATACAATAATAAATAACATGGTTCATCACATGTCAAGCTGCGGAATTTCTCTTTCCGGTGCATCCGATAGTAAAATAATAAACAATACATGTTATTCAATAAAACTTGACGGAATAGATTCATCTCCTGGAAATAACAATGTAATAGAAAATAATACCGGTTATAACAACAAAGGAGGAATTGGATTTTATGGAAGTGCAACACAAAATAACACATTAAGAAACAATAATCTTTACAACAATAAGTGGGGAATAATTTTTGGATGGGCAGGGCCTAATCACAACAAAATTTTAAATAACACTATTTATAACAACACATATTTTGGAATATATCTTTATTATGGTTCAGGTTTTAACGAAATTTATAACAATACAATAAAAAACAACAAAAACGGGATTTTTTTGACAAAATGTCATCCCGTAAATAATGTGTGTTATCCCCAAAATGTAACAAATAATACTATTGCTTATAATACAATTTTGGGAAATTTTGAATATGGAATCTATATAAATTCATCTACAAATAATACAATCATTTCGAATAAAATTTGTGAAAATAGTATAGATATTGCGGTATTTAACGGAACAATCAATGCAACTGAAAATTCCGGAGATAATAATTCCTGCACTTTGGGACTAAATTATAAAGATATTTCTGCGGGTTTTAATTATTCCTGTACCAACATTTGTCATTGTTTATCAAATTCAGAATGTATAAGCAACAAATGTGTTGATGAAGGTGTTAATAAAGTTTGTAAATCGCCAGCAAAAAACATAACCGTTGGATTAGTTATAAAATATCCAAATAATGAGACCATAAAGAAATGTGTTAAAGTTAATGAATATGCAAACGGAAAGGAAATTTTAGATGCAAGTGGAATAAATTTCAGTGGAACAACTGATTATTCATCAGGATTCTTCTTAAATTGCATCAACAATACCTGCTCTCCATCTGATTGGAGTTGGTGGTGGGGATTTGAAATGCACAAAATTAATGAAACCAATTGGACATCAATGGAAATAGGTATGGGACCCGGAGGAAATTCAAATAATTGGTGCGGTGTCGGCGGACATTATTGTGCAGAGGACGGAGATGTTATTTTGCTTAATGCAACAATAGGAAAGAGTGTGGAAAATTATTCATGGTGTGTGGAAGGTGATTTTGATAATGATAATTTAATTGACATATTTGATGTTGTAACTGCGTTGGAATATTTATCCGGAAAAAATTATTCCGATTATTCCGAAGAATGTATAAGAAAAGAAGACATAAATTTACTTGAGATTCTAAAATTGATTGAAAAAATAATAATAGAAAAATAGAAAAGAACAGGATGAGAAAAAATTTATTGTTGGGAATATTTGGAATTTTTATTGTATTTGCATTTATTCAAATTTCATTGGGGGAAAACATAACCTGTGATGAAGGAACATATCTAAAAAACAATTCATGTGTCCATTATGAAAAAGTTATTTCGATATCACCATCAATAACAGAAGATATTTATGCTATAAACGGGGAGGATTATCTTATAGGAGTTACAATATTTTGTAATTATCCGGAAGATGCAAAAAGTAAAACAAAAATTGGTGGCTATGTTACTCCAAGTATTGAAAAAATTATTTCCTTAAAACCTGATTTGGTTTTTGCTCATGATTTAACAGATCCGGATGATATTAAATTATTGCAGGACGCAAATATTACTATTATCAGAATTAATATATCTGAAAATTTTGACGGAATGTATTACAACATAAGAACAATTGCCAAGTATTTGGGAAAGAAAAATGAAGGTGAAAATTTAATAAACAACATGAAAGAGAGAACAGAAGAAGTAAAGAAAACAAAAAAAGCATTAATCTTTTCAACTCCGTCTGTTGCAGAGATTGCAGGGATAAATCCTTTATGGGTATCTGGAAAAAACACCTTTATAAACGATATAATTGAAACATCCGGCGGGATAAATACTTATTCTGATATAAATAAGTGGCAACCGGTTTCTGTTGAAACACTTATCCACAGAGACCCTGATATTATAATTGTTTCAGATCCATCACCAGATATAGGATACTCATTTGATTATTATGGAGAAGTAATAAACAATCCTAATTTTAAAATTTTAAAAGCGGTAAAAAATAATAATGTTTATAAAATTAACGAAGATATTATTTCAAGGGATTCTCCGAGGGTAATTGATGCTATGGAATGTGTTGTGGGAATGATAATTTCATATCAATATAAAAATATTCCGAAATATTGTGAAAACAATGCTGATTGCACATCAGGAAAATGTATTTCTTCAATACATATATGTCTTAAATTAAATGATGAAATTTGTGTATTTGGTAAAGAATGTAAAACAGAGTATTGTGAAAACGGAACATGTAAGGAAAAATCTTCTGAAAAAATTTCTGCAGGACATGGCAGTTCAGGAGGGGACGGAACATCGCCCGCTAAATATGTTTATGCAGATAGCGAAAACAAACCATTGAATGCGAAAGAAAATGTCTTTCCACCGGAAATTTTTAACATTTCAGAAATTTTTGGTCTGAAACAAACATTAAATTTAGGTGGAAATTTTAAGGATGTTGAGATAACAATAAAAGTTAAAAACGAAGCAAGGAAATTTAAATCGGATGAAAACGGAGATGTAACATTAACAATTCCCGATTATGGAAGTGCAGAAATAACAATTTCAAAATCCGGCTTTAA
Source organism: Candidatus Altarchaeum sp. (assembly GCA_018260615.1). GTDB lineage: Archaea > Altiarchaeota > Altiarchaeia > Altiarchaeales > Altiarchaeaceae > Altiarchaeum. The sequence continues at coordinate 7,154 of JAGWDQ010000039.1, read as the reverse complement.
AAATTTCACAAAGACAATTAATGTTTATATTGGAACTTTAAACATAACAAAGATTTCAGGCGAGAAATACGGAGACGAATTTAAATTTAAAGTAACAACAAAAGATGGAAAATCCGTCCAGGATGCAGAAGTTGAAATTTACGGAGAAAAATTAAAGACAGATGCAAATGGAATTGTCACAAAACAAATTAAAATAATACAAACAGGTTTAGATGCCTCTACATCAGCAAATGACTACAAGGGCTCAAGCATTTTATTTGATGTCAAAGCAATAGGAAAATTAAAAATAGATGTTGCCGAAAAAGTGAAGCAGAGGGATACAATTACTATCACAGTAACTGGCGAAAACAAAAATCCGGTTCCAAACGCGAAAGTTACGATCAACGGCGTTGAACAAACAGCAAACGATAACGGAAAAATTGAATATAAAGTTACAACGACATCATTAACTCTTAAAGCAGAAAAAGAAGGTTATATTCCATCGGAACAAATTTCAGTTGCCGCTGAAAAAGATAACATAACTGAAAATGAAACTTATGGCGAAACACCTAATGAAACAAAAAAAGACATTAACAAAAATTATAATGATTTATTTTTATATCTTTTTATAGCCCTTGCAGTAATTTTAATAGTTTTCTTAAAATGGAGGAAAAAATAGATAATGAATGTGAAGATGATGAGGAAAAAGAATCCGCTAAATTTAAAACGATAGTAGCAAAACAGGTCGTTCAGGCATTACGGGTTTCTCATAATAATATTAGCGAGTTTGTTTCAAAAGTGCAGGAAGGCAAAAATTTTACTCAGGAAGATGTTGTTCAAGCACAGAACGATACGGTTGCTGCTTTTTATATGTCAATGCTTCTTTCAGACGAATCAAAAAATAAAAAGGATGATAAAAATCAAAAGTAAAAAAATCAGAATGGAAAACGGTTTGACCCATATTTATACTGGGGATGGAAAAGGAAAAACAACAGCGGCAATCGGACTGGCAGTAAGAGCAAAAGGAAATAATTTAAGGGTTTGCTGGATAAGTTTTCATAAAGATATAGAAAAATTTTATTCCGAATTTAAAATTCTGAAGGGAATTGGAGTTGATGTATTTGCTTATGCAAAATATTGCAAAGTTCTTAATCCCTTCAAAAGCGAAGACGAATTAGCGAAAAATGCAAGAAGAGATTGTCCGGAAGGGGTAAAATTTATCGGGGAGGAAATTTATCCCAAGAATTATGACCTCTTAATTTTGGATGAAATTTTAATCTCTTTAAGAGATGGCTATTTAAACATTTCTGAAATTCTTGATTTGCTCAATTCAAAGCCAGAGACATTAGAATTAATCCTGACTGGAAGATGTCCGGATGAAAAACTGAAAGAACTTATTGAAATTGTGGATTATGTGAGTAAAATTGAAAAGGTTAAGCATCCTTACGATAACGGAACTGAAAGAAGAAAGGGAATAGAATATTAAAATTTAAGATACTGAAAATTCTTTGAGAATTTTCAATCTTTAAAAAATCTGCGAGATTTTTTAAAATGCCAAATAAAATGTGGTTTTGTTCGTGGAGCGGAGGAAAAGACAGTTATTTAGCATGTTATGAGGCGATGAAAAACAACATGGATGTCAAATTTCTCTTAAATTTTGCCGTTGACGGAAGAAGTCACGGAATAAACAGAGAAATAATAAAATCCCAGGCAGAAGCAATTAGAATTCCGGTAATTCAGAAGGTTACATCATGGGAAAATTACGAAAATGACTTTAATTCAGAGGTTTTGAAATTAAAGGAAAAAGGAATTACTGGCATGATTGCAGGAGATATTGATCTGGAAGAACATCTTGACTGGATAAAGAAAAAAAGTGCGGAATTAAACATGGACTATTATGAACCGCTGTGGAAAAGAAACAGGGAAGAAATTTTAAATAAATTTGTGTCTCTGGGATTTGAAGCTGTAATTGTTAATTGCATTGAGGGTGCAAAATTTTTAACCGGAAGAACCATAAACAAGGAAACAATGGAAAATTTTATCCGCGATACAACGGAAGCAGGCATAGACCCATGCGGCGAAAACGGAGAATTTCATACGCTTGTCATTGACGGACCAATATTTAAAAAGCGGCTTGAAATACTTGAAAGCGATGTCCAAAATTTTACCGAACACATTAAAATTTATTCGGATAAATGGATTTTAGATATAAAAAAATGGGAATTGAAACCGAAATTGTAAAATTAAGGGAGTTATTAGAAAACGAAGTAAAGAGAAACATAAGCGATGGTTGTGACGGGATTTTATTGTCAGCGGGACTTGATACATCAGTTTTGGCTTATATTGCTTCAAAAAACAATAACAACATGAAGGCATGGACATTGAAATTTAAAACCGGAGATGATGCGGAATACGCTAAAAGGTTGTGTCCGATTTTAGGTATAGAACATTATGTTTTGAATATTGACGAGGAAAATTTAATTGAAAATTTAAGAGAAACAATAAAAATTTTAGGCGTATTTGACCCGATGGAAATCAGGAATAGCGTTGCGATATATACAGTCCTAAAATTTGCAAAGAAATGGACAAATAGTGTGATGACTGGTGATGGTGCGGATGAATTGTTCTTCGGGTATGACTTTTTAATAAAAATGGAGAAGGAAGAAAGAGAGAATTATGCGAAAAAAATGTGGAAAAATATGCACTTTTCTTCAAACGACTTCGGAAGGTTTTTTAATATGAAAATTTTTACTCCTTATCTTTCAGATGAAGTAAAGAAATATGCGATTTCCATTGATGATGATATGAAAATAAAGGGCGATGTTGGAAAATGGATTTTGAGAAAGGCATACATAAATTTACTTCCGAATGACTTTGTATGGAGAAAAAAGACACCTATCGAATATGGGAGCGGAACGACAATGCTTACAGATATATTTGATGATAAAATTAAGGATGCGGATTTTATACAAAGAAAATTGACATACGAAAAAGAAGACGAAGTAATTATAAGGGATAAAGAGCATCTTTATTATTATGAAATTTTTAAGGAAATTTTTGGAAATGTAAAGGAAGCAAAAGAAGACGAAATTAAATGTAAAGGATGCGGAGCGAGAATTGAGCATAAAAATTCGTTTTGCAGGGTTTGCGGGACAAATAATGAATAAATTTAAAAATTTAACACAAAACACATAATAAATAATGATATAAAAACATAATAAATAAAGAACAGTATCTATTACAATAGAGACCGAATTGCAATACAGTATAACCTATAATAGAATCTGAAATAATATAATCTAAAAGAAATAATAAAATCTAAAATGGATGAGGAAAAAATAAAAATTTTTTATCAAAACTGGTTGAATGTTGTATCTCAGCAGGCAGACGGATATATTTATGATGAAGAAAGAAATCTTTTGCCAACCCGGGATATTTTTTCCAAATTTAAAATCCTTATTGAAAAATTTTTGGAAAACCAACTTGAAGAATATGAAAAAATCTGGATTTTACCCGGAATTAGAGGAACTGGTAAGACAACATTATTAATGCAACTTTATAAAATAGAAAGGTTTTTAAAACCGGATGATCAAAATATTTTAAAAAATATTGGCAAATTAGAAGAAATATTTTATTTAGATGTAAGTAAATTAAAACTTAACAACATTTCACTAAATGAATTTTTTAATTTTTATGAAAAAGCAAAGGGCTTTAACTTTGTTTCATTAGACAGAAAATTATTACTTCTGCTTGATGAAGTTCATTACGATGAAAACTGGGGACTTTTCTTAAAGGTTTTATTTGACAGCACAAAAGGACATAAAAATTTATTTGTTATTGCGACTGGTTCTTCGGCGATCAGTTTGAGAATGAATCCGGATCTTTATAGAAGGACAACCGTTATGGAAGTTTTTCCCATGAAGTTTAGTGAATTTTTAATTCTAAAATACAATAAAAAACTGCCTGTTGCTAATTTGCAAGATGGAATTCATGAAATCATTTTTAACTCTTCTGATGCCCGGGAAGTTTACCTTGGATTGAATCAATATGCAATGGAAATTGATAAATTTTTTGCTAATTTGCAGCCAAATGTTGAAGAGGGATTTTTTGAAAATGGAGGATTACCTTCTACAATAAAAATTACCAACAAAGTCAAAGCTACGGAAATGATAAAGGCCGCGATAAACAGCATTATTGCCAAAGATATTATAGGGATGGAAAAATTTAAAACCCAGACGATCGCAAAAATCTACGACTTACTATATCTTTTGGCTAACTCCGATACTATTAGCTATGAAAAGATTAAAAAATCATTGAAAATAGAAAGATTTGAGACCCTTGATTCGCTTATTGAGGTCTTAGGAATGGCTGGTGTTTTAATTAAAGTTAAAAGTTATGGTATGACTTATGGACCGGTAAGAAAGACCCCGAAATTGCTTTTTATTACATCCTCTTTGAGGTCAGCAATTTTAGATAATCAGTTTTGGCCCGGAATAGAAGGAAAAAAGCTTGAAGATTATTTTGCTTTGATTTATGTGGAAGGTCTTAAGAATAAACTGGCTGTTGATTTGTTTTATGATATTTCCGAAGGGGGAGCAGATTTTATTTTGACTCTAAAAGACAAGTCAAAAATTATTATTGAGGTTGGATTTAATAAAGAAGAAATCAGGCAGGTGATGAACACGCAAAATAAAGTTAAAGGAAAATACGGGCTCGTTTTTGGGAGCAGTAAGTTGGAGTTAGTTGACGACTTCGTGATTAAGATTCCCTTAAAATATTTGCTTTTAATTTAGACAAACGCAAACAAAAATAAAATTTAAAATGAAAAAATTTTCCCTATTTACATCAGGAATAGTTCTGATTTTTATCCTCATACTTGCTGTCCTGGTTTCATTATCAGTTGGTGCGGCAGAATATCCTGTAGAAAAGGTCTGGAACATACTAACGGGGCATGGAAACGATACGGAAAATTTTATAATATTCAATGTCCGTCTTCCAAGGATAATTGCAGACATTCTCGTTGGAATATCCCTCGCACTTTCGGGTGTTGTTTTACAGGCAATTTTCAGGAATCCTCTGGTAGAGCCATACCTTTTGGGAATATCAGGCGGATCCGCTTTCGGAGTAGTAATTGCAACATTTTCAGGCATATTTTTTTATGTTGATTTCCTGTTTTTCGGATTTTCTTCCGTTTCAGTATTTGCATTTTCCGGAGGAATTTTTGCAGTGCTAATCACATACTATGTTGCAAGGGTGAAAAACACAACGCCTACATTAACATTACTCCTCTCCGGAATTATCGTAGGAACTTTGTTTTCAGCACTCATTATGATTATGATGACCCTTACAGAATCAGAAAAACTGCACGGGATTTTGTCCTGGCTGTTCGGAAATTTTGCGCATAGTGGATGGGATGATGTCAAAATTTTATTTCCGATAGTTTTGGTTTGCACATTTTTGTTTTATTTTTTTTCAAGGGATATGAATGCTGTGTTATTCGGAGAAGAAGAGGCAAAACATCTCGGAATAGATACGGAAAATCTGAAGAAAATTTTAATTTTGCTGGCAACACTATTAACATCAGTTGCCGTATCAGTTGCCGGAATTATCGGATTTGTCGGACTTGTAATTCCGCATGTCGTCAGGATTATATTTGGTTCAAATCATAAAATTTTGATTCCTTTTTCAATGATGAGCGGAGGAATATTTATGCTTGTTTGTGATACACTTGCCAGAACAATTGCAATACCAGTTGAAATTCCGGTGGGAGCAATTACAGCAATGGTAGGCGCACCTTTGTTTATATATTTATTAAGAAAAAAGAAATACGAATATTTTACATAAAATTTTTACATAAAATTTTGCACAAAATGAAAATTGTTGTTAATGATTTAGCATATAACTTTTTTTGAGCCCCGATTAGTAAAAAAAGTTATCATCAAAAAAAGTTGCAAAAACCTCTAAGGTTTTTGAAATTTTACTCATAAAAATTATTTTACATAAAATTTTGCACAAAATGAAAATTGTTGTTAATGATTTAGCATATAACTTTTTTTGAGCCCCGATTAGTAAAAAAAGTTATCATCAAAAAAAGTTGCAAAAACCTCTAAGGTTTTTGAAATTTTACTCATAAAAATTATTTTACATAAAATTTTGCACAAAATGAAAATTGTTGTTAATGATTTAGCATATAACTTTTTTTGAGCCCCGATTAGTAAAAAAAGTTATCATCAAAAAAAGTTGCAAAAACCTCTAAGGTTTTTGAAATTTTACTCATAAAAATTATTTTACATAAAATTTTACACAAAATGAAAATTGTTGTTAATGATTTACATTTTAAATACAATAATACAAAAATTATTGACGGAATAACCTTTAAATTAGAGGATGGAAAATTTTACGGAATTATAGGACCTAACGGGGCAGGAAAGACAACTTTGCTGAAACTTATGAGTAAAATTTTAAAGCCCGCAAAAGGTGAAATTTTTATCGGAAATAAAAATATAGCAGAAATTTCTTATGCGGAAATCGCAAAAGTCATTGCTTATGTTCCGCAAAATTCATCGTTTTATCCCTTTTCTGTGTTTGACTATGTTATGTTGGGAAGAATTCCTTATCTGAAACGGCTCCAAAAGGAAAGCAAGAAGGACAGGGAAATTGTTGAAAACGGATTAAAATTTACCGATACCTTAAAATTTAAGGACAAATCAATTACCGAAATTTCAGGCGGAGAAAAACAGCGGGCGGTAATAGCAAAGGCATTAGCACAGGAGCCAAAAATTTTATTCGCAGATGAGCCAATATCACAGCTTGACATAAAATATCAGATTGAGACATTAAAAATATTTAAGCAACTGACAAAGCAGGGAATAATGGTTGTTTGTGCTTTGCATGATTTAAATCTGGCAGCGATGTTTTGCGATTTCCTGATATTAATGGATGAAGGAAAAATTTTGGCAACAGGAAATCCCGAAGAGGTATTAACCGAAGAAAATATAAAAAATGTCTATGGAATTGATGTTGAAATTAAGAGGGATAAATTTTTATATATTCTTCCGAAAATTTTATAAAATCTGATAAAAAAATAAAAAATGCTCACACAAAGCCACAAAGTCACAGGGTATTTTAAAAACGAAGTTTTTAAAATCTCCGAGCACAAGCGAGGTGATTTAAAA
>JAGWDQ010000038.1 GCA_018260615.1 Candidatus Altarchaeum sp. | reverse complement strand
CCAATGCCAGCATTTTATGAGGAATAATGAAATGGTCACTTGCCCTGACACTTGCGAGCAATTCCTTTGTTTTAGTGTCATGAATCCACCTTATCCTTTTTGTCTTTCTGGACCGTTTTATTATCAGGTTGAATTTATTTAAGACATCATCCGCATCCTTTCCAAACTGATACTGCATAATTGCCCTGACTTTTTCTTCATCGCCTGCATTTGATTTAATTCCAAAAACATTTAAAGGATAAATATCCAAAATTTCCCCCGGAACATTTCCAAACTGATTTATTTTAATTAAATTTTCCGTCTTTTTCAAATCCGCAGAGGATTTGAAAATCTCCGAGCGTAGCGAGGTGATAATATTCTTTGCCCTGCTTTTAACATTATAGATTTCAGTCCTGCAGTCAAACCCGAAATCAAAGAATGCCGAGCGTTTTGTTATGGGGTCAAATTCCGATAAAAATTTCCTGTGCTGCTTCAGTCCTTTTACTGCTTTGTATAAACTCGGATGTGATATTGCCCGCATTTCAATATACTCCCACAAAGTATTCTCCTTTATTGCCTGCTTAACTCTTCTGATTTCTTCATAAGATACATATAAATTATGCAATGCGATGTCATGCTCATCCAAATCACCAGGCTCTTTGTTGTGGCATGCCGGACAGGAGCATGGCAGATATTCAAGCTCTGAAATTTTCTTTGTTCCGTAATTTGTAATATACCTTTTATCCCTGGCGAATAAGGCATAAGCGGCAGAATCAAATATATCGCAACCTAATCCAACCGCCAGACCAAATAACATAGGATGTCCTAATCCGAAGGCATGAACGACATTGCCCGCTTTAATGTTCTTTTTTACGGCTACAATTATATTAACCAGGTCCTCAAATCTGTATTCTTCCATCAAACGAACAATTCCGCCGATTGCATTCAATTCAAAATTTTTTGAAATTTCCCTTGCTGATTTTGCTCTTAAATCAGAAAATGTTGAACCCTGAATTGCCGCATTTATTATTAAGTTTAAATTTAATTCCTTTGCTTCCTTTGCCCTCTTTAATGTTACGAGTAAATTTTCCTCTGCAAGACGTTTATAAGCATCAGGCAATGTCGGAATGTCAAGAAAAGAGCCGATTTCAGCCCCGATTTTTTCCTCAAATTTTAAAATTTCGGCGTTGCTTATGTCAATATCTCCGTATTTCATCAGCTGATAACTTCCGGAATCAACCGCAACGATGCCGTCAAAATTTAGAAATTTATGTATGCCCTGTTCAATTACTTTGCTCTTTTTCTCTTCGGTTTTAAAAAGCATGTAAGCATTTGTCATTAAAATTTTTGCGTTAAATTTCTCCTTTAATTCGTCTATGCTCAATATAGGATTATTCAGGCCGTAAACAGGCATCAGTGCAGGTGTTTCTATAGTTTTCTTCATACTATTATTCTCATTCTCTATTTCTAATTTTCCTATTCTTCCTGCAATATCCTTGTCTTTTATCTCAAACGAAATTTTCATCTTTAAATTTTAAATTTATTCATCAGATTTTCAAAATTATCAAACCAGTATTTTTTATAACCATCCGGTAATTTATTTATATCTTCTGTGAATAAGAATAGGTAAACCCGGATTTTTAACCCGTCTGATAGAAATTGTTTTGTGTTGTCGTTTTCTTCAAAAATGGTTTTGTATCCATCAACTTTATATTCATAATCAGTATGTTTTGTTCCCTTTGGATCTACAAATATTATGAAGTAATTTTGTCCTTTTTTTAACCAAAAAATAAAGTCCGGCTTAAAATTTTCTATTTTGTTGTGGTCTTTGTTATAATAAGGAACATATACTTTATCAAGATGTTCATCCAATTTACAAAACATCCAATAATCAAATTGCTTTAAAAAATTATCTGGTTCTGCAATATATTTTTCTAAATTTTTTATAAAGTTCCTCTCACTGCCTGCATTAATTATATGGTTGATATAATTTATTTTTTCGTTTTCCGAAATGATTATCGGAACATAATAATGATTTATTAAATGTTTTATTTTTAGAGTGATATTATTATAAGAAAATTCCTCTTCGTTAGACATTTTACTTAATATTTCTATTTGAACAGTATAATCATCTAAATTTATTTCGCCGCTGGAAAATTTCTTTTTCAAAATTTCTTTTTCTTTTGAAGGGTCTTTGTATATCCTGACTTTTTCTATTAATTTTTCTAATTTTTCTATTTTTGCTTTTTCTAAAGTAACTCTTATTCTTTTGAAATGCACTATTTCGTCGGTTAAGTGCTTAAATTTATCAATGTCTTTAAGTGTTATATTAACATGACTCATAAGATTCTCTATCTGATAATAAATATTGCCTGTCTGATTAGAATTATTAAAATTTTTTTCATTTTCAAGAAAGTCATTTACTTTTTGAATGGTTTTGGGATTTACATAACTTTTATGCGAAAACATTGAATAAATGATTCTTTCGTCGCCAATCCATTGTATGAAGTCATTTAAAATTTTTCCGTTTCCTTTAAATTTTGGAAGTTGGTCAACTGAAACAACCTCTTTGTTTTTGTAAACAGGAATTAATAATGTTTTTCCTTTAATTTCTTCATTTTCCCGTAGTTCTATTAATTCGCCTGAAGATTCTCTTTCGTATTTTATACTGTCTAATATGTGTTGTAAATTTTCCCTGTTTGTACCAAAAACAAACAAGGTTTCCATAAGGGATATATCTTTTTCTTTAAGAGCCGGATAAATTTCTTTTGCTACAACATCATTTTCTCTTTTTAACGGCAAAAGCCGTTTTCTTTTTCCTTTAACAGGTTCAATTCTAACCCCTCTGCCAATTGACTGTGTAATATATTTCTTTGCATCACCTTTTCCTATGTTTATAAAAAGCATCACATTTGGTCGGTTAGAGTCCCATCCTTCGTAAAATGCTCTTGACCCCATTAAGATATTAACCGAATTGTTATCCTGACTTATTGTCCTGAAATAACTTTCATTGTTGTATGATTCATTTATCTCATAATCTGATAATTTCTCTTTTAACCAATTACTGATATCCCCGATTTTTATTAGTGCAAATGGCTGCTCGGAGGTTTTCAATTTAAAGATAAGTTCTTCCCTGTTTTGAGGTATTTTGATAACTTCAATATTTCCAAAAGAAGAAGAATTGAAGGCATGTTCCAGAATGTCTTTAATTTTTATATTTTTAAGGTCTTCTTTTTTAACATTAAGACATTCACTTCCAAAGACATATCCGGAATGTTCTGATAATTCCTGAGATAACTCATCCTTGGATTGTTCTAATAAGCCATCATCAACATTTCCTTTTACTATTTTTTCAATTTCTTTAAAGAATATTTGCAGGTCAGATTGCTCTGTATTTACAGAATTTACCAAAGCAACTAATAACGGATTATGATAATATTTTCCATTCAATTGCTTATTAATATTTTGTTTTGCCTGTTTAGATAAAGTAAGTAAAATTAATGATTTTAGCACTATTTTTTGTTTATCTTTATCGCTAAAGTCGTTTTGTTTTTCTGCCAGTGCATTCATTTCCTGCTGTGAAAGATAAACATTCTTTCCGTAGCCCTTTTCAATAAACATTTCTAAATTGAAATTGTAAACAGTTGTTACAATATCCCATGGATCTGTAAAGGTTGCAGAAAAGTTAAACAAAAAACCATTTCTTGTTAGGACTGAATAAAAAAGCTGTCTTTTTGAGTCCTCCTTTTCTCCTTTATGTGCTTCGTCTAACAGAATATACCATTTTCCATTATTTTCAATATCTTCAAAACCAAGAAGTTTTGTCTTTGTTTCTTCGGAAATAAGATCAGAACGATAAACAAAAATATTGATGTCTTCTCCCGAAGTATATTTTCCTGATGTAATAACACTGCCTCTCTTAACATCATCGTATTTGGTTAAATTCCAAACTTTAATTTTTCTTAGTGCTTTTTCATTGAATTTTTCTATATGTACCTTTATTTGCTCTATTAAGTCATCCCGGGATGTTAAAATTAAAACATCATTATCCGGAATAAGATTTGTTCGCTTTAATTTATCTAACAATTCAATAAGTTTTATAAGAACAAGTGTTTTTCCGCTTCCTGTTGCCATCCAAAAACACATTCTATTAACAAAATGCAAAAAAGGTATTTTTTCGTATGAATTTTTTTGAATAACTTCATAGTATTGCTTTATTTTGCTGAATAATAACTTATTTTTCTTATTTGTTATTCCTAATGTTTCCAGCAAATCTTCTTCACCTCTTCTTATTTCATTGAAAAATTTCTTTTTTCTTTCAATGTTTGTCAATTGTTTTTCTGCATTTTGGAATTTCTCTAATGATTCAAAATAGTAATAAAGAAGTTTTATCGCACTTTTTAATGCATCCTGCTGGTAATCAAACAAAGAAATATTTTCGGAAAATGTATCTAAATTTAAGTTAGTCCACTCATATGGCAGTGACTCATAAGACATTTCCTCTGCAATCTTTTGATACAATAATGGATTTTGTTTTTCTTCATCAGTCATTTTGATGTTTTTACTTTGTCCACCAGATTAACGGCCTGATTAAACTGAAAGGAATATTATCAAAATTTATCTTCCCGGTTGTGTTTTCATCTTTTTCAATAATAACTCCATCTTTCTCTATTTTCTTTATTTTCTTCCCGCTTACTAATGAAATCGTTTCTGCCAGATCAATGTCCGGATAAATTTTTGAAAAATCAATCTTAATCTTATTATTTTTGTGGTCCAACTCTATTGCATCTAACATTTTTAAATCATTTAAGAAAACATATTGCTGATAAATTGTTGTTTTGTCAGAAAAATTCATAAATGGATGACTTTCTTTATAAATTACTCTCCTTAAAGTATCCTCGTATTGTTCCAGTTCAAAATACTTGAAAAATCCGCCGCCCTGATATTCTTTGATTTCCTTTGAAATTCCGGATTTATCATAAGCCAGGACCTTTTTCATTCTTGGCAAAACCACACTATAAAAATGTTCTCCCATCTCAACTCCAATCCATTTTCTGCCAAGTTTATGTGCTACTGCGGTTGTTGTGCCAGAGCCGAGAAAGAAGTCCATAACAAGATCGCCTTCGTTGGAAGTGGATTTCATCACACGATTTAGGAGAATTTCGGAGTTTTCGGTTTGAAATTGCCAACCCGTAGAATAACCATACAAATCAGTCCAGTTAGAATCTAAAACCTCTTCTTCCCCTGCATCCACCCAATATTTAGGAATAAATTTATCTTCTTTACAATTAGGGCATCCTCTCCAATCCTCTTTTGTTTTATCGTGTTGATAACCACAATTACTACACACAAGGATTAGAGTTCCTTCTTCAATCATCTGATTTATTTTTTCTTGCGAATATTTCCAATGTTTGCCCTTAGGCGGAGATAATTCCTTGCCAAAGAATATCTTGGAAGTGCCCTGTCCGCTTGAATCTCCCATGTGTCTCCAAAATCCCTCTCTTCTTTGTGCTTTTGCTTTGTAAGGATGAAGATATTTAAACTTATCAGTTAATGAGTAGATGAAAATAGTGTCTATACCTTCGGGTAATTTCTTTATCTCTTTCTCCATCACATTTTTTCTAAATCTTCTTACAACAATCTCATTCCTAAAATTTTCTTTCCCAAACTCGCTATCCATCAAACATCTCACAATCCAATTCCCGTTATAATCGCATCTGACAAAAATGCTTCCTTTTTTATCCAAAATATCTTTTGCTAACTTTAATCTATTTTCAAGCAAAGTCGCCCAGTTAGCGTCTTTGTAGTTTGTGCGGTATAAAAACTGGTCGGAAGAATCCAAATTAAATGGCGGGTCAATATAAATTGTCTGCACTCTCTCTTTGAACTTTGGCAGGATTGTATTTAATGCCTGATAGTTTTCGCTCTTTATCAGCCAGCCGTCCAAAGAATTATCAAGGTCATCAAATAATCCTAAAATTTCAAGTTCCAAATCCTTGAAATATTTTGTGTCAATCGGCAAATGCTCATATTTTTTAGATAAATGTTTTCCTGTTAAATTATTCTCTAAAATTTTGCTTTTATCAAAATCATTCTCAATTATGTTTAATTCCTTCCATTCTTTGATCTGTTCTTCAATGTTTTTGTGATTTAAAATTTTTTCAGTCAGATTTTCGTCTTTTATCCTGTCTAATGTAATTACATAATTACTGTTTTTAACAAATTTTGGTTTGTTCCAGATTTTCACAAGTTCATCCTCAAACTGTGCAACAAAATCAATAATTGTATAAGCAATTTCTTTCAGGACCTTTAACTGCTTCAGTCGCTTTTCCGAATAATCCGATTCATCATCTAACAAATAGCTTTTCAGCCATAAATTAAAATGCTCTTTTAAAAACTGCTCTGCATTTTTGTTAATGAAATAGTCCACTTCGTTTTGTTTCTCAAAAATTCTAAAAATTTTATTAAGATTTTCCTCATCAGGAAATATTTTTTTCCTCTTAAATTCCTTTAATATTTCGTCTATTTTGGTTACTTTACCTCTTTCAGAATATAAAACACCGAATGTAATTTCCTTATTATCTATAGTCATTAACTCATAAATTGTATTCTTTTTTTCATTGGCTTTTTTATATTCCAATTTGGAAACATCAAAATGAATTTTATAAGAAATTCCGTTATTATCAAAATCAATAGTCATGTCTTTCCACAATTTGTCTGTTTTAACATAATAAAGCATGTGGGTTTTCCAAAATAAAGCAACATCTTTTTGATTTGTATAGACCCTCTCATAAACATTTGATTTTAACGGAGTATAACTAAAATATATGCTTCCAGATTCGGAAAAATATGTTTTAAAGAAACTGTAAAGCTTATCAAACATTTCCTCTTTAAACTCCGGAAAGTTCTTTGTTTTTTCGTTAATTTCATTAGTTAAATCCTCAAAAAGCCATTCAAAATAAGATGATTTTATTTTCATTAAATTTATAAATCCGGATGCAGAATTTCCCTCTATTTTTGCTCCTATAAAAATATTTTCCAGTATTTTAAAAAACTCTTTTTCTTTTTGATTCATTTTACTGATTTAAGTATAATAAATTTAAGTATAATAAATTTAGATGGGAAAACAAAAAGCATTCTGTATTGATGCGGGTGTTTCTATGGTTTTGCTTATGTTGTTATTCTCATTCTTTATCTCCGGATTTCCAATCCTTCCCGCAATTTCAGAACTTGTTTCTGAAATCTCCGAACGATTTTCAAAATACTGAAACCTTCGGTTTCAATCTTTAAAAAATCTGCGAGATTTTTTAAATCGCAGAGATTTGAAATACTGAAAATCTACAAGATTTTCAATCTTACAAAATGCAAAGCATTTTGTAAATACACGAACGAAGTGAACGTAAGTGAGGTGATGTCCTTGTCTTTTATTTCAAACGAAATTTTCATCTTTGGTGAACTTTAACGATAATAAATTTAGATATTAACAATAAATTTAGACAGAAAACATTTTCGCTCTTATTTTGTAAAAATTTTAAGATTTACTATGCAATGCAAACCACATTCAATACATACTTTCTGTACTTTTGTAGAAAAAAGAAAAAACAATGAAATTTTCATTAATTTGGGATTTGATGAAACATTGATAAGATTGAAAATCAGGTATTTAGAATATATTTATAATAATCTCTTTATTAGATTTTCTTTTCAAATGTGGGGTTTGGTATTTCAGATAACGGTTTGCGGATAAAAGAAGTTGCTGAAGGCAATTTTGGGAAATCCATGATTTCTCTTTTATCCGCTGTTATGCACTGTTTTGGGGCATATATTTGATAAAATATCTCTCTCGCAAAAATTACTTACTATCCTCCAATTCATCAGTCAATCTCTTAATATCTATTAGGACTTCGGGAAATTCTGTTGAAGACAAAATATTTTCAAATTTTTTGGATCCGGAAAAAGATTTAAAAGTTATTTTTACATAACTCGCGTATATACTTACACTTTTAATGTTTTTTTGAGTAAAAAGGCGTTGTATGATCTCCCTGCGTTTTAAAGTTAAGAAGGTTTTAGCATTTAGTTCACTATCGGATAAAATTTCATAATTCTTGTCAAATTGCAAATCACCGGTACTTATTTTTTCTTCACGGAAGTAAAACTCGGTCATTAAAAAGTCAGGAGGAAAATCCTTGCGACATATTGACACCTGACAGGGAAAAATATGGTAAAGGCAAATTTCAATTTGTGGGGATTCGTAACGCATGAATCTAAGACGATAGTATAATTTAACTTCAATTTTTTTACCATCCCATTCCCCTTTTAAACTTGCGCTCGAATTCCGAAAGATCATCCAGAAAGAGGCATCTATTTGGCTGTTTATTACTATTGAGAGTTGTCGTAAATATTCCCCCTTTTTGTATTTAAAAATAAGCCACTCAATTAAGGTATAAGGTAACAGTACAAACCCCACCATAATTGCAAACGCTAAAATAAACGCTAAAATCCCTAAAATAATAGATATTATATCATTCATATTTTTATCCTCCTAATATTTATTTGCCTAAAATGGCGTATAACGGAATAAGGGTATCCGAAGTTGCCCGATAGGGCAATTTCACGAAGTGCAAGGGCGATAGCCCGCCGCGGATATCCTTTGTTATACGCTGTTGACGAAGGGACACTAAATATAATCACTTTCTTAATTTTTCTACTTCTTAATTATCTTGTAAATACCCACAATAGCCAATATTCTCGCAGCCACCGTAGCAACACAAATCAAAATTCTTCTGATGCTTTCTCTGATTCTTTCAACCGTTCATTTTTTCCTACTATTCACCGCAGGGTATCTACCTGTAAAAAGGCATCGGACTCATACTGTACTGCATAGCTGATACGCCAAGAAGGACAATTCCAATTACTATTAGTGCTTTGTTCTTTTTTATCAGCCCTAAAGTAGTTAATCCAACCCCCAATAGAGCAATAATTATAGATATCAAAGGAAATTCTTCCGTAGGTTTTTCTGGCACTGTTACTGGAGCCGGTTCTTTTTTAACTCCCGTTTCTGTGAGTAATGGCACACCTTCTGTACTTATACCTTTCTCATTTAATGTCTCATTGACAAACGGTATAATTTTATCAGTTATATTCACATCTGGGTAAATGGACAGGAATTGTTCTGGAGTTACACTTTGATTTGTGATTGCAAGATGTATAATTGAACCTGCAACTCCTTTTTCTATATTTGTAAAATCTTCAGGATATGTGATATTATTGGTAAACTCAACAATATCTTTTGTTGTATTGAATCTTGGGTCAATAGGTGTAACCTCAACTGGGGAGATAACAGGAAGATTTCCAGACCCCGGAGTTATATCATATGGACCTATACAATGACCTACAATGCCAAGTTTTACGGTATCATTTGGACTACCATGAGGACCAAGAGTTACATTGATTGCTGGTTTGTAAGTTATACCTTTATCACTTACATTAACTAGTGGACCAGTTATCTTATCTATTGTTCTATTTTGCTCGCTGACAACAACATAACCTTCAAGATTGCTCGGGTCAATGATTATAGTTACAGGATAATCATTGGTGTTTGTAACTTCAATTGTTCCTATGAAACCCGCAGCGTTGTCGTTGAAGTTGTAGTCTGCTAGGATATATGCTTTATCTACTGCATCACGAAGTGGAAGGTAGTATACAGTCAATAGTTCTTTATGTTTAATTTCTTCAATTTTCTTTTCGCAATCGTCGGATGATGGAATTGTTTCATCATAGGGAAATTCAAGTGTTCCATCATACTGGATTGTCGTAATGTTATTAGTACAATTAATTGTGCCTATTATATACCCTCGAGCTATCATTGGGTTTTCTGTGGTGTATATATCGTTTGTGATAATTGTCGAAAAGGATGAAATAATTTGACCAGTTGTTCTATTGAAAAATCCACTAGAATTATAATTAGAGTTTAGTGTCTCATAGTTTACGCCAGTGGATATTCCTTGAATATCCACAGATTGCCATGTGGCACGATAACCTGTTATTGTAAACGGTACAATTTCAGAAATATTGTTTTTAAAGGAAAGGTTAAACTCTACCTGTGAAGTATTTGAATCTATAGTTCCCCCTCCTAAACACAGTGGGAGAGTAACATGAGTCGTCCAGATGATTATATCTGTGTCTGGGATTACATATTGAATATCTTGTGGGGCAGACACATAGCAGGTTTTGTCATCTACATATACTGCTGCACAACCTTCCGTACCCGTACTGCTCTTTTTCACACATTTACACCAATAATTCACTGTGCTTGTTCCTTGTAGTTCACATATGTTTCCTTTGCTTTTGCATGTATTACCGTCGTACGCACAGTACCATCCAGCTGCTATGGCACTCAACTTACAGCCAGGGTCGTCTTTGGCAATAACTGACCCTATCATCAAATTACTTATAAATAACACCACCAAAAATACAAATATCTTACTAATTAAATTTTTATTTTTTCCTGTTTTAGAATTTTTTGTTTTCATTTTTTAATTTATTTAACTTTTAAAGTTAATAAATGTTTTTTGTGATTCTAAAGTTAAATCCGTCCCGAAGTCAATTGCGTATAACATGTTATATCCGCAGTTATTGCACATATCCTCCTGATTTGGCATGATATCAGCATTGCGTATATAACTCCGATTTGGCATGAAATCCGCAGTTGTTGCGTATATACTCATTTTGGATGAAATTTTATTTCTGTTATTTTGGTTAATAATTAATTTCGGATATTATTAAATTAATAAATTTAAATAAATAAACAAAATAAATAATTATAATTTAAAGTAAATAAATGATTAAATTTTGGATATTAAATAAATGAAAATAAAAATCACAACTTTAAATCATCT
>JAGWDQ010000037.1 GCA_018260615.1 Candidatus Altarchaeum sp. | reverse complement strand
TTTTATAAAATGAGCAGTTACAAAATTTATTTACCACAACTTATTGAGAAGTTACAGAAAAACTTTATAAATAAAATTATGAAAAAAATAGAATTACCCCGCAAGGTAATTGTCGGAGAAGGAGCAATTTATGAAATCAAGAATGTCTGCGATGAGTTAAATTTAAAAAGTCCTTTGATTTTTTCCGGAAATTTCACCAAAAAATTTGCCGATATTATTCAGGGTGAAATCGGAGGGGAATTTGTAAATCCTGATGAAGAAATTCACCTCACTATCGTTCGGAGATTTTCAAAATCTGTTGATTTTGAAAATATTAAAAATCAAAATTTCGGTTTTGTCTGCGGCATCGGCGGCGGAAGCACAATAGACAAAGCAAAAATTTATGCGTTTAACAATAAACTGCCTTTTATAAGTATTCCGACTGCTGCATCTCATGATGGAATTGCATCTCCTTATGCTTCGATCGGGGGAGGTGTTTCGGTTAAAACAAATTCTCCTCTCGCAGTCATAGCCGACATTAGAATAATTTCAAATGCTCCGAAAAATTTAACCGCTTCCGGATTTGGAGATGCGATTTCAAATTTTACCGCTGTGCTTGACTGGAAATTGGCAAGGGATGAAAAAAATGAATACTTTGGCGATTATGCTGCTTCACTTTCAAATATGAGTGCGGAAATTGTGATGCAAAATTCAAAGAAAAT
Organism: Candidatus Altarchaeum sp.; assembly: GCA_018260615.1. Lineage (GTDB taxonomy): Archaea > Altiarchaeota > Altiarchaeia > Altiarchaeales > Altiarchaeaceae > Altiarchaeum. The sequence continues at coordinate 10,285 of JAGWDQ010000037.1, read as the reverse complement.
TTTTTCTGATATCAGCATTCTGGTTGAGGCATTGCTCAGCAGCAGTGTGGCAATGGCAATTGCCGGGTCAAGCAGACCTTCATCCGGCTCGGAACATTTATTCAGTCATGCATTAGATGTGCTTTCGGAAAAATATAAATTTAAGCATGCGTTACACGGGGAACAATGCGGTGTCGGAACAATTATTTCTGCCTATTTGCATGAAATTTATTCACATAAAAACGAAGGAGGCTGGAAAGAAATAAAAGAGGCATTAAAAGATGTTGAGGCACCGACAAATGCAAAGGAACTCGGAATAGATAAGGAATATATAATTGAGGCGTTAAAATTTGCACCTAAAGTTAGAGACAGGTATACAATATTTAATAAATTTAATCTGGAAAAAGATGCGGAAAAAATTTTAGGGGAATGTAAAGTTATATAAAATTTTAAAATTTTGCCATTATTCAAAGCCCAAAAATTTATGTGTTTGAGGAATTATTCTAACCTCTTTTAAAAAATTACCTGCTGTTTCACTCATTGTTAATAATGTGTTTTTATAGGTATTGTCCCATTTTATTCCTGTCTGCGGCTGTAAAACCAAAGGTAAATCACCGATATTTTTTAAGTCCCCTGTTAGTTCTTCAATTTGACCGACATCAACATTTTTGGTTATAACAACCTTAACAAATAAATTTCCGGATTTCAGGCAGTGATTTAAAATTTCTATCGTCTTTAAAGAGTCATTATAAAATTTCGGATAATTTAATTTGAGCCCGCAGGCAGCATAAGTGATTAAATTTTTAATTTCGTCTGCTTTTTCCGGAAGTGTTGAATTTGTTTCAAGATAAAGAGGGATGCCTGTTTTTTTGTGAATTTGTTTGATTAAAGATGTATAAATTAGCGGTTCTCCTCCGGTTAATGAAATGCTAAAAACATCTTTTGTGTCCAAATTTTTAATTTCATTTACAATATCATCGGCGGTTTTCAAAAATTTTTTCTTTCCTGCAACCATACAAAATTTTGCATCTCTTTTGTGGGCTGTATCACAATAATCACAGTCCAGATTACATTTTGCAAACCTCACAAAAATTTGCCTTCTTCCGACATATATTCCTTCTCCCTGAATACTTGAGAATATTTCTCTTACTTTTACGCTCATTTCATTCGTGTATTTTAAACAAATGTTTAAAATGACACCTTTGATAAAAAATTATGGAATTACAAGGAAAAATTTTTAAGAAATAAAAAAGAAATTAAACAAAAAAACATAAAGTAAAAAGAAAAAGAACGAAAAAATTTTATTTGTTTTATCTCGTTACATCTATTTCTATATGCACATCATCAGGTACCTGTATCTTCATTACATCTCTCATCGCTTTATCACTTCTGTAAATATCTACAATTCTTTTTGAGATCCTCATTTCATATCTGTCCCATGCAGTATTTCCTTCGCCGCTTACATTCTTCCTGACAACAACTCTTATCTTTTTAGTCGGAAGAGGTATCGGACCTCTGACAACTGCCTTATCATTCTTTGCAATAGAGACAATCTGATTTGTCATATCTTCAACATTTTGCTTCTGATTTCCGTATATTATTATTCTTGCTCTTTCCATCGTATATTTGCATATTTATGCCTTTATCTTAACTTCTTTTGCTTTTACTTCCAAAACCATTCCCGCTGCAATTGTCTGTCCCATATCTCTGATAGCAAATCTTCCCAAAGGCGGAAAGTCCTTAACTGTTTCAACAACTGTACTTCTCATTGGTTTAAATTGGACAACTGCAACATCTCCTGCTTTTATTGTTTTCGGATGGTCTTCCTTTGTTTGTCCTGTTTTCGGGTCAACTGTTCTTATTAATTCTTTAAACTCACATGCTACCTGATCTGTGTGTATGTGCAAAACCGGAGTATATCCCGCTGCTATTGCCGACGGATGATATAAAACAACAATTTGTGCGGTAAATTCCTCTGCAACTTTTGGCGGATTATCTAATGTTCCCATAACATCTCCTTTCTTTATATCGTCTTTTTTACTTGATCTGATGTTAAAACCAACATTGTCTCCGGGTAGTCCCTCAGGAATTTGCTCATGGTGCATTTCAATTGTTTTAACTTCATCAACAATTGCAGACGGCATAAAAACAACCTTCGTTGCGGGTTTTAAGATACCGCTTTCTATTCTGCCTACGGGAACAGTTCCGACACCCGTAATTGAATAAGCATCCTGAATGGGCAATCGCAAGGGCTTATCCGTTGGTTTTGGCGGAGCAACAAGCTTATTTATGGATTCTAAAAAAGTAGGGCCCGTGTACCATGGAGTATTTGTACTTTTTGTCTTTAAATTGTCTCCCGTAAATGCAGAAATAGGAATAAACGGAACAATATCAACTTTATAGCCGATTGGTTTTAAAAATTTAACCAGAGCGTCTTTTACTGCATTATATGCTTCCTGGTCATACTTTACCGCATCCATCTTATTCATCGCAATTACGAACTGGTTGATACCTAATGTCTTGCATAAAAATGCATGTTCTTTTGTTTGCGGAAGCAATTGCACAATACCTTTCTCGTCTTTGTTATTTACAGTATCATAAACCGAAACAACAAGTACTGCTGCATCTGCCTGGCTTGCTCCGGTTATCATGTTCTTTATAAAGTCCCTGTGTCCGGGCGCATCTATGATTGTAAAATAATTTGTATCTGTCTGAAATTTTTTGTGTGCAATATCTATGGTTACTCCTCTTGTTCTTTCTTCTTTTAAGGTATCCATTACCCAGGCATATTCAAATGTGGTTTTTCCGATTTTAGCTGCTTCGTCCCTGAGTTTTTTCATTGCCTGCTCAGAAACCTCTCCGAGTTCGTACATCAATCTCCCGACTAATGTTGATTTTCCATTATCTACATGTCCTACAAACACCATATTTATGTGTGGTTTTTCTGCCATTTTAAAAAAATTTATAAATTTTGTTTTAAATTAATGTTATAAATTAACTTTTAAGTATTAAATTTTTTATTAATTATCAGTTATCTCTCAATGTATTCCTCAGGTTTTGGAACCGGCTCGGGCAGACCTTTTCTTTTTCTTATTGAACCAATTATTTTTTCCTGTAATTCCCGCGGCACTTCATCGTATCCGGAGTTCTGGGAACCCCACAAAGCATGTCCTTCTGTTGCACCTCTGATATCCCCCGTAATTCCAAATGTTTCCGAAATCGGAATTCTTCCTTCAATTGTTGTTAATTCCTCTTCCTGTAAAATATTCATTATTTGCCCCCTTCGTGATTGCAGCACACTTGTCATTGAACCGATATATTCATGCGGAATTTGTATACTTAAGTCCTGCATTGGCTCATAAAGTGTTGGTTTTGAAAGTAAAATTCCTGCATATATGGGATTCCTGACAGCAGGATATATCTGTGCAGGACCTCTGTGAATAGCATCTTCGTGAAGGACTGCATCATGCAAAGTTACCCTCATTCTTATCATCGGTTCTTTTGATAACGGGCCACCTTCCATAACCTGTTCAAAAGCATCAAAAATCAGTTCCATCGTTTCATCTAAGTGCTGCAGACCTTTTGTCCTGTCAAAAAGCACATTTCCTTTGAATATGTCTATAACACTTGCTGCATCTTCACTTATCATTCCTTTTGAGACCAGTAACTGTCTTAAGTCCTTACTTCTGTTCTTTCTTCTGCCTTCTTTTATTTCTCCGCTTATAACTGCTTGATATATCTCTTCGGGTAAGGGTTCAACCGCAAGATAAAATTTATTGTGTTTGTTTGGTGATTTTCCTTCTATATCTCCGTGCTCACCGTTAATTGTTTCCCTGTAAACAACAATCGGAGGCGATGTTGTTACCTCAACACCTCTGTCTTTTAGCCGGTGTTCTACAATTTCCAGATGTAATTCACCCATTCCTGCAACCAGGTTTTCACCTGTTTGTTCATCTATTTTGACCTTTATTGTCGGATCTTCTTTTTCCATCTCTTTTAAGACCTCAACTAATTTTCCGATATCCTTTACATTTTTCGGTTCAAATGCCTTTGTAACTACCGGCTCGGAATAATGTTTTATTTCTTCAAATGAAGTCATCGGTTCGCTTGCGAGTGTATCTCCTACAAAAGTATTTGAAACGCCGCTTAATGCAACTATATTTCCTGATGGAACTGCATCAACATTTATTCTTTGAGGGCCCATAAATAATCCAAGCTGTTGTACCCTCATCTTTATTTTATTTCCGACAGAATAAACTTCATCACCCTGATGCACAGTGCCCGAATATATTCTTCCTATTGATATTTCTCCGGCATGTTTATCATGATATATATCAAAGACCATTATTGCTAATTTTCCGTTGGGGTTACATGCCTGCATGTCTTTTGCCACTGTTTCATTTTCTGCATCACCATGCCATATTTTCTCAATCCTGACTTTTTGTGCATCTATCGGTGCGGGCAATGTATTAACTACCATATCAAGAACAATTTTACTAATAGGAGCTTTTTTTGCAAGTTCTTCCTGTTTTTCATTATTACATAAATCAATGATGTCTTTAAAAGTTATCCCTGTCTTTTTCATATACGGGACATTTATTGCCCATTTTTTCTTGGCAGAACCAAATGCAACAGTGCCTTTTGTTACATCTACTGTCCAGTCCACACCTTTTGGCTGTCGCAATTTTATCATATTATTTACATTGCCAATTATTTTTATAAATCTCTTCTGAAGTTCTTCAGGGGTAAGTTTTAATTCCGTAATCAGGCGATCTGTTTTATTTATAAACAATACAGGCCTTACTCTTTCATTCAGTGCCTGATTTAAGACCGTTTTTGTCTGGGGCATTATTCCTTCAACCGCACAACAAACAACGATACAACAGTCAACTGCCCGCATTGCTCTTGTTACATTACCTCCGAAATCAACATGGCCCGGTGTGTCTATTAAATTTATAAGATACTCTTTTCCTTCATAAGTATGTGTTATTGAAACATTAGCGGAATCAATGGTAATTCCTCTTTGTTCCGCTTCCTGGGAATCAGGAGCAAATTCCGTAATTTTGTCTTTATCAAGGGCACTTGCGGAAATAAGTCCTGCTCCTGCAAGTAAATTTGTGGTTAAGGTTGTTTTTCCATGATCTATATGGGCAACTATTGCCATATTCCTTATATTCTCTCTCGTTTGCATCATTGAAACCGCTTTTTCAGCAAGTTGTTCTGTACGACCCATTTTGTTTTAAATTTTTTTAAATTTCGAAATTTCAATTAAATTTTGATTATGATTATTCTTATCTTGACGATGCTGCAATTCTTTCTGTTTCTTCTTTTCGGTTAACTGCAAAACTCTTTGTATCATTATTTGCCGCCAGGACAATCTCATCGGCAAGTGCTTCTTCAACTGATGTCTTTACATTGAACGATCTTGCAAAGGCACCCAAAGCCAGATTTTTTAATGCAAAATCTAACCTTCTTAATGCGGATGCGTCAATTGCCTGATGATACCTTATTCCGCCGTAAATTATTGATGTTGTCTCTTCTGACGGGCCTGTATTTTGTAATGCATCTACCAATACCTGTACCGGATTTTTCTTTGTTTTTTTCTCTATGATCTCAAATGCGTTTTCAACTATCCTTAAAGCATTTAATTTGTTTCCCGTGTTTCCCCTGCCTCTTAAATATTTACCGGCCATTTTTTTTGCACCCTGTCCCGAACGCATTAACTTGTTTGCCAGCCGTTCAACGACATTTACATTTGCTTTTCCAAACTGCTTATTTGCAAATTTCCCGTGAGTAATTGGAATATCCCGCTGGTTTAAATTTATATATCTCTTTAATCCCATATCTCTTACTTCAACAGCATAATCCCATCTTCCGAATAACTTTAATGCACTGGCTTCCACTTTTGTCTGTTTTTATTATTTTTTTATTGTTTGTTTTTATCTATTTAAAATTTATTCTTATAAATAAGATTTGATAAATAAATAATTTAAAACTCCAAATTTTTAACTAAATTTATTTAATGCCAAAGTTAAATTAATCTTAAATTTAAATTAAATTTTAAAATATTACAATGAAAATTTCAGAAAAATTTAAAGAAGCAGAGAAGGAAGGAAGGTGTGCATTAATTGCTTATGTGTGTGCAGGCGACCCGAACTTTGAAAAGAGCAAAGAAATTGTCCGAATTTTAAAGAAAAATGCAGATATTATTGAACTCGGACTGCCGTTTTCCGACCCTATTGCCGATGGTCCGACCATACAACAGGCAAGCGAAAGAGCATTACAGAACGGAATGAACACAGATGTTTATTTTAAATTTTGCGGCGAAGTTAAAGATGAAAATATTCCACTCGTCTGTATGACTTATTATAATTTGCTCTATCAGTACGGGCTTGAAAAATTTGTTGAAAAATGTAAAGCGAATGGAATTAAAGGAATTATTATTCCGGATTTGCCTGTTGAAGAAAGTGATGAATTGTTAAATTTATGCAGCAGGTATGAGACCGATTTAATATTTCTGCTCGCACAAACATCAACGAAAGACCGACTTAAAAAAATCGTTAAAAACGCAGGCGGATTTTTGTATTTGATTTCTGTGCTGGGGGTTACCGGAGCAAGGGAAAATTTAAATATTGACCCGAAATTTATTGAGAATGTAAAGGATGTTTTAAAGGATACGGGAAAGAGTGTTCCATTGGCAATCGGATTCGGAATCTCAAATCCAAATCATATAAATGAGATAAAAGACAAGGTTGACGGTGCAATTGTCGGAAGTGCAATAATAAACAGGACTGATGATTTGAAAGAGCTGGAAAATTTCGTTAAAGAGTTAAGGAAGGCAACAAAAGAAAAAATTAAATGATTGAAATTTTGAAATTTATTTAAATTTATGTTTCTTATGTTTCTTATGTTTCCCGGCATTAAAAAATTTAAATTTTATTTTCGGATTTTAATTTTAAATTTGTAATTGTTTAGATAATTAAAATGTAATTCCTCACACGGAGACACAGTCACCTCGCTCTTACGCTCACTCCGTTCGTGTATTTCAAACAAGTTTGAAATGCTCGGAGATTTTCAAAATCTATTGATTTTGAAAAAGACACAAAGAACTATGAGATATATGCTCTGTGACTTTGTGTGAGGTTTTTTTAAAGGACTAATAAAGACAAAAATCAAACTTAAAATTATTTTCTCTGTGCCTCTGTGGTGCTAAACAAATACTTAAATTTTATTTTCGGATTGTAATTATTATATTTATATTCCGAATGTTTTAAAATATCAGAAAATGATGAGAAAATTTATAAATAGAAAGGAAGAAACAGAATTTTTAGAGCGACAGTACAAAGAAGAAGGGTTGCAGGTTATTGTCATATATGGAAGAAGAAGGGTTGGAAAAACAGAAATTATAAAAGAATTTATGAAAGATAAGCAGCATATTTATTTTCTTGCGGATAAACGAGGGACATTAATAAATGCGAAGGAATTTGCCACAAAAGCAGCGGAATTCTTCAATGATATTTCTCCGGAAGTAAAAAATTTTGAGAATGTGTTTAAATACATAGTAAAAAGGATAAACGAAAGAAGGATGGAAAAAATAGTCATAGCAATAGATGAATTTTCGTATTTAGTGGAAAAGGACGATTCCATCCCTTCAATATTTCAAAAAATTATTGATGAATATATATCAAATGAGGAAATTTTTCTTATTTTAAATGGTTCTTCAATAAGTATGATGGAAAAAGGGGTCTTAAGTTATAGTTCCCCGCTTTACGGAAGAAGGACGGGGCAGTGGAAAGTTACGCCTTTAAGCTTTTTTGATTCGGGATATTTTCTTCCGAAATATAACCGTGAAAGTTTTATAGAAGCATTTTCTGTTTGTGGAAATATTCCTGCTTACTTGTTGCAATTTGACGATTCAATAAATGTTTACGAAAACATTAAGGAAAAGATATTGAAAAAAGGTAGTTTTCTTAATGAAGAAATTGCGATGTGCCTGAAGGAAGAATTAAGAGAGCCCTCAACATATTTTTCAATTTTATTTGCAATAGCAAATGGTGCTACAAGGGTTGTGGAAATTGCAGATAAAACATTTATGAATCCAAAAGATCTTTCAAAATATCTTGAAACATTGCAAAGACTTTCTTTAGTTAAAAAAGAGTATCCCATAACAGAAAAAAAAGTACAATCAAAAAAGACATTGTATTTCATAGATGATAATTTCTTCAGATTCTGGTTTAGATTTGTATATCCAAACAAAAGCGATGTGGAAATCGGAAATACCGAAAATATTATGAAAAAAATTTCGCTGGAGTTTAACACTTATGTCGGTAAAATATATGAAGAAATTTGCAGGGAAGTCCTAATCAAAAAACGAGCATTAAGAGAAACAAACATTAATTTTAATGAAGTTGGAAGATGGTGGGGACATTACCGGGAAAACGGACAAAGAAAAGAAGTTGAGATTGACCTTGTTGCTATAAATGAGGACACAAATGCGAACAAAAGAGAAATTTATTTTTTTGAGTGCAAATGGAAAGATGTAGATGAACAGGAAGCAACAGGAATTATTAATAACCTGAAGGAAAAGGCAAAATTTGTGGAGTGGAATAATGAAAACAGGACTGAAAAATTTGGAATTTTTGCAAAAAAGATTGAAGGAAAGGAAAATTTAAAGGAATTCTTTGCTTTTGATTTGGAGGATTTTTAAATTTGAGCGTAAATTAACTCAATTTAAAGGGGAGGGCATTAAATTTTATTTAATTATTCTTTTGCAATTTTCACTCCGAATTCGCTCAATTCCTTTGCTTTCACTTTTTCGTTCTGCAAATATTCTGTAAATCGGCTCTGTCCATGAAGGTCTGAATAAAATCCATCCGTCACCGAAAGAAATTTTAATCTTCCGACAATCAAAAAAATAAAAGAGAAATTATTCGTCCATGTTGTTTATTGAATCACATACATTCTTCGCTTTTTCATAATTTCCCCCATTAAATTCAGATAAAGCCGTATTTATTGCATCGCTAAATTTCATATCTGCAATTTTATCATAATTTGTATCTACAAGAGAGTCATTAGTTGCAGCACCGTTTTTAAAATTTAATAAAGTCGCAAAACACTGCTGAATTGCTCTTTCTTTCATTGATGCTTTTCTAATCCACAATGTTTTATATCCATCATCAAGCGTTTTTATTTTGTTTCCAAAAACATCTATTGGTAAATAACTTTGCAAAATTGCTGAATTTATTTGGGCTTTTCCTTTATTGTTTCCGGTTGCGACCGCAAATTGATGTTTCCAGAATCCTATCGTTCTCATTGCAGCCTTTTGCTTAACAATTACTGTTTCATTGTCTTGTGCGCTAACATTTTCACCATTTGGAGCAGTTCCATAAACAACAGCAATGTTTGTTGTTGTTTGTGTTATTGTTGTTGAGCAATTACAAAGCATTGATTCTCCTGCAACAAGAGTATTCTTTGGACAATTAAGGGGAGCACATTTATCATCGCTGACAGTGACATTGTTTAAAGGAACATTTCCAATATTTGTAACATTGTAAGTATATTTAACGGAATCACCATAATTAATCACACTTGCATTTGCCTTTTTGTCAATACTTATTGCCGGATTTATTATTACACTTACAGTTGCAGTATCGTTTGCACTGACAGTGTCATCATAAACAGTTCCGGTTACAGTTGCAGTATTTGTTGTATTCTCTGTTAAGTTAGCATCAGCATAACAAATCATCATTTCATTGACAAATAATGTTGTCTTTGGGCACAAAATCACCCCTAATTTATCATCAAATAAAGATATATTTCCAATATCCCATTCTTCACAATTTTCTATAAGGTATGTATAATTTACACTTTCTCCATAGTTTATCTCTGTTGCATTTGCTGTTTTATTTAGAAAAATCCCCACATCCGTACAATCTGCAACAGCACTCCCTATAAATAAAAAAAACATGCTTATTGCTACCAATATTCCAAATGTTCCAACTCCAAAATTTGCCCCAAAATTTTTATTTTTTACTTCCATTTTAAAATTTTTATTTTAAAATTTTATTTGTTTATATTTATATATTAATAATTTATATTTTAATTTTTATATTTTTATATTTATATTTTAATAATTTATATTTTATTTGTTTATATTTATATTTTAATAATTTATATTTTAAAAATAAAACAAACTATATTAGACCTGTTGCGAAATAACTTAAACTCATAAATCGTCAGTTTTTATTTATTCTAATTTACCAATTTATAATAAGAGATTAAGAACTTATTACATGATAATTCCACA
>JAGWDQ010000036.1 GCA_018260615.1 Candidatus Altarchaeum sp. | reverse complement strand
GTTATCGGAAATAATGCTTCGGCAGAATTGTAAAATCAGCTAAATATAACTTTTTACATTTAAATATAGTAATTGATAATTCATGAAAAAATGAAAAATACAAATAAAAATTTATTTACTTATGGAATTGTAGGGCTGGCCATTGTTGGATTTATAATAATCAGTGGGTGTACTGGAGGATGTGGGAATTTAAATCAAAATTGTTGTGAGAGTAACAATTGTTCATATTCTAATTTGACTTGTAGTGAAAATAAATGTTTAAGTTGTGGAGGAATTGGTGAGTTGTGCTGTAATAACAATCTCTGTGATGTGGGGGCGTGTTCGGATGGAAAATGTGAAAAATGTGGAAGGACTGGTGAGTTGTGCTGTAATAACAATCTCTGTGATGTGGGGGCGTGTTCGGATGGAAAATGTGAAAAATGTGGAAGGACTGGTGAGTTGTGCTGTGAAGGCAACAAATGTTCATCTTCTAACTTGGCTTGTAGTGAAGGTAAATGTTTAAGTTGTGGAGGAATTAGTGAATTATGCTGTATGAATAATATCTGTGGTGAAGGTGCATGCTCTAATGGGAAATGTGAAAAATGTGGAGGAATTAGTGAGCTATGTTGTAAGAATAATAAGTGTAATGAAGGTGTATGTTCAGGTGAAAAATGTAAAGGTGTTGTTGAGACATATTGCGATTTATATTGCGATTCAAAAGATTGTTATGATAAATGTTACCAAGGAAAAAAAGAGGCATATAAAAAGATAAAAATAGAGGGCGTCTCTTATTGTGATTCGATGAATAAAACAGAAGATAAAAATGAGTGTATTTACTTATTTGCAATGGATAAAAAAGATGTTTCTTTCTGTGAAAAGATATCAGAGAATTCTGTAATATCTAAGACATACGATGCCTCTGCGAGAGAAAATTGTATGGGGTGGGTTGCATCGGCGAAAGGAGACATCTCACTTTGTGAGAGAATATCATTAGGGGAAACATTATGGAGCATAATAAGAGGATACTCTGAGAGATATACATCGATGGATGGCTATATTTATACCAAAAACTATGAGTCAAGTATAGCAACAGCGACCCACTCTAAGACATACGCATCAACGCTTTTAGGTGGAAGAGGAGGGTGTATTCTAAGAGTTGCAGCGACAAGAGAGGATATCTCTCTGTGTGAAAAATCAAATTCATGGTATGAAAGGTGGTGTATTTATAAGATTGCTGTGGCAAAACAGAATATCTCTCTGTGTGGGGATATAGGGGATACATCTGTATCTGAACTTAAAGATATGTATGGATATAAGTATGGATTCATGGATATGGGGTATAAAGACATATGTATTAGCCGACTTGCTGAAAAAAAACAAGATGTCTTCTTGTGTGACAAAACATCAAATTCAATAGGGAAAAATTGGTGTGTTAAAGAGGTTGCTATAGCAAAACTGGATGGCTCTCTCTGCGAGAAAATATCAGAAAAGAAGGATAAAGATGAGTGTATCTCAAATGTCAAAAGAGTAAAAGCATCATAAAATTTATAGGTGTTTAACTAACGACAGTCCAACTGAATAAACTGCCTTCGCATTACATCCGATAACAAAGGGTATCCGCGGCGGGCTATCGCCCTTGCACTCCGTGAAATTGCCCTATCGGGCAACTTCGGATACCCTTAATCCGTTATCGGAAATAATGCTTCGGCAGAATTACAAAACCATACAAATTTATATTTAAATCCATGTTTAATAATTAATTAAAAAATAAAAATCCAAAATAAAGAAAAATGATGAACATAGTATTTAACAGGATGAAAAGAGTTCTGAGTTCAGATAGGGAAGTATTTGCAGAAGCACGAGATGATAAAGATGCATTAGTATCTGGTGCCATTATCATTATAATTGCATCTATTTTTATTTCAATTGGTGGATTGCTCGAATCTTTTCTTGTTCCGGGAATTGAAGAAAAAAGTATTCGTTTTGGTTCATTAGGGTTTGGATTGTTGGATATTGTCATATTCCCTATTATTGCACTTATAGCTTGGCCAATTACTACTGGATATTTCCATATATTTTGCAAACTCGCTGGTGGAAAAGCAGATTATACTAGTTTTTTAAGGGCGATGGCTCTTCCGTATGCGCCAGGAATATTTGCGATAATACCTTTTTTGGGTATCTTAATATACCAAATTGCAAGTTTAGTGTTTACATACCGGGCTATCAGGGTGGCACATGAATTTACACAAGGCAAGGCAATCGGTGTCCTTCTTATATCACTTGTAGGGGTGATCATCATAGTGGTTGCACTAATAGCAATCCTAATAATCACATTTCCATATTAAAACATTCTGATTGAATAAGATGCCTCCGCATTACATCCGATAACAAAGGGTATCCGCTACGGGCTATCGCCCTTGCACTCCGTGAAATTGCCATATCGGGCAACTTCGGATACCCTTATTCCGTTATGCTCAATTCAAAAATCGTGCTACTAAGATACGTTCGGGCTGACAAAAACAAATGTTTATAAATATAAGAATAATTATAGTTTCAATATGATACAGAATGATACAGAAAAATAAATTTATACTTTTTGGAATTTCAACTTTAACATTGTTGATGATAATTAGTCCAGTAATGGCAAAATGTTATGTAAATGACCAAGAAATTCCTTGCGATATATTTTGGGCACAATACGGCTGGTTCCTAGCAGTTCCATTTACTCTTATAGGATTATTGTTATCTATAAAACCTGATTGGCTAATAAAATTTCAGGTTTGGTGGATGAAAATTTTAGGTTCTAAATGGGAACCAGGAAAAGTAATTCCTAAAATATATCGAGGTATGGGTATTATATTCTTAATATTAGGACTTATTTTTCTGTATCTGACTATTTTTCATTAGTTAATCAGTCCTCACTAATTTCTAAAACTTCCACCCCACGCACGATTTTTGAACTCGAAATTTTTACCTTCGGCATCGTTGCACTAAAATTTCGTCTTCCCTTCGGTCAGAGAGCATAACAGCGATTAAGCGGTTACGTTTCCTTGCAGGAAACTTCACCCATATTTTGCTGACGCAAAACTTCGCTTAATCGCATACGTTATATGAAATTGACTACGGACAAATTTAGAATTTAAACATTTATTAACTTTAAATCAAAATAAATAAAATCAAACAAAATTAAACAAAAAATGCAAAACAAAAATAGTTGTTCCGCTGAAGTTCATGAGAGAGCGGATAAGGGTTTTGGACCATTGAATGAAAATTTATGGAGAACTGTAATGTATGGAATACTAACTTTTGTATTTATCCTTGGAGTGAGCACACTCGCAAGTGCCAATAACTGCACAGGGACCATGGGGGAAGTATGCGCGTGTGACAGCTGTTCGGATTGCTATGATGCTCTGAACATTAACAATAATGCATATACAGTCAAACTAAATACCAGCATAATAAACCACACAGGAACTTGCATTGACAACCCTGGAAATTTCAACAATAAAATCTTTGACTGCCAGGGAAATACAATTGGCGGTGACGGTTCTGGAACTGATAAAGGAATTTATTTAAGTAGTAAAGACAATAATGTAATCAGGAATTGTGTAGTTACTGATTTTTATCGCGGAATTTATCTGCGGTATTCGGATAATAATAACATAACCGGTAATACGGCAAATTCAAATTATTATGGGATTTATTTATCTTCTTACTCAGAATATAATAATTTAATCAATAATACTGCAAACAACAATAATCGTCATGGTTTTTATACGACAAGTACTGCTGCAAGCAATACAATAAACTTTAATATATTCTGCAATAACAATCAATCAGGAGGTGATTATTATGACATTTCCAATATTGGTTCAAATTCAGGAGATAATAACACATGCACCACAACCAATAATTATAATGATATATCTGCAGTTTCTGATTGTGTTAATACCTGTTCATTATATTATAGAAAAATAGAATATTTAGGTCAATTTGACGATGACAATAAAACAGAAACCAACCCTTTGATGGAAAAACCAATCCCCTCCTATTTAATAAATAATACTCAAATATCTGTTTCGGTCATTGGCATCAAATCTACTAATCTTGGATACCCGGAAGAGAACATTTCTGTGCAATTAAATGTGTGGAATTCAAATTTAACAATTGTTTTAAACAGTACAACAGATATAAATGGAGTTTCGCAATTTGTTCTTTATAACCTGCCATATAGTTCGGAGGGTTATTGGTACACCGCATCAGGGATTTACAGTACAGGAAACATATCCACAAATACAAGAAAAATTAATATAAACAATACTGCCAGCTTTACCTACTCCCCTTATAAAGTGAACTGGTTGAATTACTCTTGCGGCAATTTAACACAAATTTTAAATAATGATTCCCATGAAGTAATTTATCTTGATGAATTTCCATTCAGTATATCTGCTGAGAGCGATTTATCTGAAATAAAAAATGCACAATTGCTTTTGGTTTCAAATGAAACAATTATCCGCATTAACGGAACTATAAATATAGATTCCAATAGAATTATTTTTGATAATTTTAGTATAACAAACAACAATTACACAGCAACCGTTATCCTGAAATCAAGTTCCGAAACAACGAACAGCATTCCAAAAGAGATAGTTGTCACTGTTATAAATAATTCCGGAATTAATTCTGATTTAAATTTAGATCTCAACGGCAATTATACTGTCGGAAAAGAGATTATACTCCCTCATAATTCAACCCATTACCTCAAACGGAAAGCGACATTTTCTAAAATTTCAAAAGATGCGGATCCATTAAAAATCGTGAGATTGGAAGATATTGAAGAAAATGATTCGCAAACAAGATTCACATATTCAATTCTTGCCAATTATAGTGATAATCATACGATAATATTAACTGCTTATGCTGAAAATGGTAGCATAATTTGTAATGATACAAGACAAGTAAATATTTCACAAAACGAAACATATTATCTGGACTTTGATGTTCCAAAATATATTGATAATTCTTCTGTTAATTTAAAATCAGTTAATATTGTTGTTTATTCAAATAAAACAGAGTCAGAGTATGTAATTGATGTATTGGACAGTATTCATGACCTGACGGGTGCGGATGCGATAGTTATAATCCCTGCGACTGGTGGTACAGCAAGTTTTAATTGTGTCGTATCAGCAGGTGTTGATGTACAGGGAGGATTACTTATCAATCTTAAAACACATGATGTGAGTATAATAACAACAGAATCGGCGGAATTGGGCGCGGGACTCATACTTAGTGTAGGATTAACAGATATAGCTCAACTTGCTGGTCCTGCAGAGGCGACCGGGGGAGTAAGTTCATTAATTGATCTTTTTTCGGACATATCGATACAGGGAGAAGCCACATTAGTTTGGGGTATTGAAGGCAATTCAGAGTATGGAGGTACATGTACTGGAGGGTTTGCACAAGGCAGTACACCCACACCTGCAGGAGCGATTTCAGGAGGTCTGGAATTTGTTGCGTGTCGGAATGACGATGGGACCCTGATAAAAACATTGTCTTTAGTTGGGTCATCCGGAGCGGCACTTGGATACAAAGCGGGATATACACATATCAATACTCAGTTGTGGCACACCACAAATGTTGAAAGTATTTTTAATGGCTCTGATCAGGAGGAAATAACTTCAAAAATTCAAGAGTATTTAGATTCTGCACTTGGGATAGAAACAACACCCGGGAAAATATTTAGCAAAATACTAAACCTTACACATACGGAGTATTCGGAATTGAACAACATAGCAGAGACACAGCACAATAACATTGTGAATAAGATCTATAATGAGCATCTGGCAAGAAGTGATACTATACTGGGCAGGACAGATGTATTGGATGAGAATGGAATAAGAATAACGGAAATTAAATATATTGAAAACGAAACGGGGTATGGAGTTATGTTAAAAATCGTAACAAAAGGGAGATTAAGTGGGAGGACATATACTACGCCTTCCGGAAGAACATATCTTGAAGATTACCCAAATACACAGGTAGCACACACAAGCACGAGAAAATATATAGAGAATCCCGATACTGGTGTGTATGAGTATAAGGGAATGGCAACCGCAGGCAGAACCGTTGACGGGAACTATTTTGAACCAAGAACGGGAAATGCACCGGCAACAGATGTAAGAAAGATAGAGTCTGACGCTCCGGCGGGAAGTGGGAATGGTGTTAGTGCACATATATCTGAAATTTGATTAAAACCGTAAAATCAAAAAAATAAAGAGCAAAATGAATTGGGTTTATAGGACGATTCAAATAAATAAAGTAGCATTCTGGATAATATTTATATTGTTTATTCTGATGTGGATCCCTATCACACTCATGTCATTAATAGTCACCGGGAGTATGCTTCATGTAGTCACTAATGTTTATAGTTTTGACTTTAGTAATATATATGTTAATACATTATTTTTCCTCATATCCTGGGTTTTTGTTATGGCATTATTTTATTATACAATCGTTATACTTCCAGTTCGGTCTGTCTGGGCGAGAGATAAGAGTAATTCATTATTTAATAATTGGCATAATCATAAGAATATAATAGGTAAAGACCTTTATCATCTATTGGAATTTTATAACATAGAATTGAATTTTGCATTGGGTATTGTTGAAAAATGCTTAAACGAAATACCAATTAAATATAAAAAACAAGATTACTCTGCAACTTTAGGTAATTTTCGTAGAAGATATAAATACTGGTATTATTATTTAGTTTTTCCGTTGTTGGGCAAAATATTTCCCACCAGTATTAAAGATTTTTATAATGGTAGATACAGAAGCCAACTTTTTAGAGTAATAACATTTCATTTGCCCGATAATAAACTATATTTATTGGTTGGTAATGAGAGAGTAGGCAATCCATTTATTCCTATAATCCTTTCGTCCCATAATGCAATATATGTTCAAATCTGTGGGGTTAATGAGGAAAATGAAACGCTTGTCCAAAAATTAGAAACAAAAATCACGGAAAAATTAAAACAAAATCCCGATATAAGATTTTTAAGCCCGGGATCAACACAAGAAGATATGCTTATAAATTAAAAACAAAAGGAAACATTAAAAAATGGTAACATGGGAATATAGATTAAATGAAGTAATGAGTGAATGCTCTAAACATAAAAATTGGAAGGAAATGGCAATTCAAGATGCTCTAAGAATATATGCACGGGCAGGAGAGATAGACCAAATGAATGAATATATAAAAAATACAAATTTCTTTTCAAAGAAAGGGAAATATCGTGATGTTCAACCAATTTATTATAAAGAATTTGAGATACTTCGGGATTTGGTATGTGCAAGAGAACTTGCCATTGCTAAAGAATTATTTGAAAGATTTCCAACGGCATTCATAGAAAAAGATATAAAAAATAAGATTGAAGAAATTAGAACATTTGGTGTGTTTAATGCACCATCTGGTCTGTTTAATGATTGGTTTTTGATTGCTACATCTCTTGGATTAGAGGATGTAATAAGGGATATCTCATTTATATTTGTCGGCGATACATGCCGGATGCGTATGCGTTCAGAACACTTTAATGAGGATTGTGATATAGTCCAAATTGGTTTTGAGATAGATGGGGATGATATATGGTGGCGATTGGCAAGCGCGGGAAAACTAAATGAAGGAATAAATTTATGGCTCTCAAGATTTTTTAAAGATGCAAAAATATTTGATTTATTTCCGGATAAACGAAATCCCTCTATATTTGGATTGACGAAAGGAGATGCTCCGGTATGCTCTGGAGAACATAGAATATTTGAATATATCTCAATTTCCAATGGATATGCCGAATCAAAACAGATACTTGATAAAGAGGAAAAAAGGATTGATAAATTGATGCATACCAGGTTATGTGAAGTATATCCCGACCTTAAAGATTCTCCTGCAGCGAATCGCCCAATGCTGGAAATTCCGCGCGATGAGGGAGAAATTTTAAGTTTAATTTATGCTTATTCAAGATTAAACGACAAAAAAGCATTAGAATTTGCCATGTTAATTGCCGAAAAAACAAAACCAAAGGAAGAAGAACTAAAAGGGAAAAAAGTGGGTAGAATAGTAGAAGAACCATTCAGAAATTTCATTGCACCTGTTTTTGCAAGATTTAATAATATTGATTCCGGGAAGGAATTGCTTGAGGATGGTGAAAAATTGGCAAATCATTTTACAACCTATCGATCAGCACAGTTTAAAAGAAGCTGGAGAAATATAAAATTGTACGATGTTATGGTTGGTTATGCGCGACTTGGAATGGCGGATGATGTGATGAGAATTTTAAGAAAATTACATGGATTGTGGGGTGAAGAAAGGTTTGAAAAATTTGAAAGAACGCATCAAAAGCCAACAATATTTAAAATGGCGCCATACCAGCCATACTGCAATCTGCAGTCAAATGATCTAATGGTTGTAGCGTATCTCCTGTATTCCGGATTTGAGATGAAAAAAGTCGCTCTTGAATTACTTGAGGATGCGTATCATATCTCATTCAACAACCTTAAATCATGGATTAAAGAGGAACCAAATGAAGATACGGGCGTGGTTGTTACACCATTACATCATATCTTTGAGATAACAGATCAATTCAGGAAAATTGAAAATGATTGGATGCCGCCGGTGCTGCCAATATATAACAAATTAGACATTTAGTGTCCTTCATCAACTTCACATAACAAAAGGATATACGCGGCGGACTTCGTCCTTGCCCTTCGGGACATTCGCCTATCGGCGAACGTCGTATATCCTCCATCCGTTATATGAAATACCATTCTCTAACCGAATAAAAGAATAGACCTATGAAAACGAATAACACTAAACAATTATCTTGAAAATTTAGAATCCCGCTGCTTACTTCTAGCAATATAATTATAAAAAAGAAAATTTCTCAAATATTGCTTAATTCCCATTTTATCCACCATTTAGTCAGGGCATTTAATGAGTCCTTTAATTCCAATCCTTTTTCTGTTAATGAATACTCAACTTTAACCGGAACTTCCGCATAAATTTTTCTTTTGATTATCCCGTACTTTTCCATTTCATCCAATCTTTCCGAAAGCACTCTCGGACTAATGTTTTTTAATGACTTTTGAAGTTCGTTGAATCTTCTGTTTCCGGCAAGTAATTCCCTCATTATTTGCATCACCCATCTTTTGGCGAGAATGTTTGAAATTTCAGTAATCGGGCATTTTCCTGTTTCTTCAAAAATACATTTATTGATTCCCATTATCGGGCAATTTTTTGTATTGTGCGGATTTGACATTTTTGCGATAAATTTTTGACATTTTTAAACTATCTTAAAAATTTCTTTTTATTTTAAATATTTAAATACCTAATATTAATTATATATTAATTATTAAAAAAATAGTTAAATGTGACTATAAGAATGAAATGTGTTGTTTGCGGAAAGGATATAGTTGGCGAGCATTTTCAGGCAACCGTTGATAAAAATTTAAAACCAACAGATAAGGGCGATGTTGTTTGTTCAATGGAATGCGCTAAAACATACGAAAAAACGCTTCCTCATGGGGGTAAGGTATTAGAACATTATTCAAGAATTACAGGATATTATCAGAACATTGCAGGATGGAACGAAGGAAAAATCAGTGAACTGAAAGACAGGAAAAGGTATAGTTTACTTGTAAAATAAAAATATTGTAATGCCGATGGTACAAATAACAATAGACCCCGAAAAATGTGATGGTTGCGGAATATGTGTAGGGGTATGTCATAAAGGTCAGAGGATATTTAAAATAGAAAAGGTTGGGAATAAAAATGTGTGTCTTGTTCAGGACACAAGTTATTGCTATGGTTGCACGACATGTGTATCAAAATGCCCGAAAAAAGCGATAAATTTGGTTAGAACTGATAAAAAAATCAGAAGAATACTCACACAAAGTCACAGAGCAACATTGCCCTTTGTGTCTCCGTGTCTTGGTGTGAGAGAACAATAAAACGAACTTTCCTGTACGATAAAAAAGATAATAAAGATGGAAAATGACTGATTTTAACTGTCTCGGAAGGCAATTTGTTTTGCAGCCAAAGATAGAATATTAAAATGTCCTAATTGCGGGAAAGAAGTTGAAATTTGGAGCGACGAGTTTAAAGCAAAATGTCCTAATTGCAAAAAAGAAGTATTTAAAGAAGAAGCATCATTGTGCATAGAATGGTGCAAACATGCAAAAGAATGTGTCGGTGAGGAAAGGTATGAAGAGTATGAGAAAAATAAAAAATTTCCAAAAAATTTCGCAAGAGTGTGAAGCTGGAAAAAAGCAGGACATTTTTATGTTTAAATTTATAATTAATAAGTAAGACCTACTAAAATGGAGATAGTAACGGTCTCAAGCAGAGGGCAGCTGGTAATCCCCAAGGATATAAGAGATATACTGGGAATTAAGAATAAAGACAGATTATTTGTTATGCAAAAAGACGATAGCATATTGCTGAAAAGGATGAACCAGGATGTGACTAAAAAGGGAATGCTTAAACTTATGGATTACTTTTCAGAGAAATTTAACGAAGAAGGAATAACAAGAGAGGATGTGAAAAATGAAATAAAGGCATACAGAGAAGAAAAGAGAAAATTAAAATAAGTTCGTTCGGGATTTAAAACAGGAATTTTAAAAATATTACTAATTTATAGTGAGATTGTTATAATAAATTATAAAAAATTTAAAACACAGCGAAAATGGAAAACACGATAAAAAATCTGGCGGCGGCATTTACAGGAGAAAGTCAGGCAAGAAACAGGTATACAATGTATTCTAAAATTGCCAGAAAAGAGGGCTTTGAACAAATTTCTGAAATTTTTCTCATCACGGCAGAAAATGAAAAAGAGCATGCGAGCTGGCTGTTTAAATTAATTAACGAGTTGAAAAAGAAGAGCGATGAAAATTTTGATGTCATCAAAGTTGAAGCGGATGTTCCGACAACGCTTGGCAACACCATAGGTCTTGTGGCAATCAGATTCCAAAAAGGGAAAAATATTTTATTCTTCCTATAATTATG